>JBFIHZ010000259.1:0-6268 GCA_041601535.1 Lysobacterales bacterium
GGCGGGCACGGTCATGGCTTCACCGCGCTGGCCGATGGCGCGGATGAGTTCCTCAAGCACTGCCGTTTGGACCTGTATGCTGGTGCCGACCACATCAAGATATTCCTTACTGGCGGCATCGCGCATGAAAAAGAGTCCTTCAGTGAAGCCCAGATGATTGACCGGGAGATTGAGGCCGCGGTGCAGGTCGCGCGCAGCAAAGGCACGTACGTGTGCGCTCACGTGGGTGATTCGAAAGCCATGGATCGCGGGCTGCGGGCTGGTGTCAGCTGCTTTGAGCATGCCTACAACCTGGAGTCCACAACAGCCCGCGCGATAGCAGACGCCGACGGTTTTGTCGTACCCACGTTGGGAGTGACCCGCTCCACGGACTGGATGGAGCGTAATGGTTTTGAGTCGTGGACCATCTGCAAAGCCGCATCAGCAGGAGGTGATCACCTGGAAAGCATCCGGACCGCGGTGCAGGCCGGGGTGACGCTGGTCAACGGCACCGATATACCGCCAGGCGACATCGACGATGGTGCGCCAGTAGTGGTGCGCGAAATGGAGCACTGTGTGGCCGCGGGGCTGGATGCGCTGCAGGCCCTGCAGACCGCGACGGTCAATGCATCGCGGCTGATCCGGCGGCCGGATCTCGGTAATTTGCGTGCAGGCAGCAAGGCAGACCTGATCGCGGTGCCGGCCAATCCACTGGATGACCTGGCACCGATGCGCGATATTTTTTTCGTCATGCAGGCTGGTGACATCATCAGGGATGACCGCGCATGAACCACACACGAATTGGAATAGACATTGGCGGAACGTTTGTTGATGCCATTCGGGTAGACGAAGCAAGCGGCGAAATCCGTTTGGAAAAGGCGTTGACCACGCCGGATGATCCGGTGCGCGGGGTATTGGATGCGATCGCCAAGCTTGACGTGGACCTGGCCAGTGTTACATCCATTGTGCACGGCACCACGCTGGGCCTGAACGCGATCCTGGAACGACGTGGCGCGACCACCGGTATCCTGACCAATGACGGCTTCCGCGATGTGTTTGAGATCGGCCGTGGCGACCTGCCTCACAAGGACATGTACAACCTGCACTATCAGCGCGGTGAGCCGCTGGTGCGCAGGCGGTGCACTGCCGGGGTTAAGGGACGCATTACCGTTGATGGCACAGAGGTCGAAGCGCTGGACGAAGCCGGTGTGATTGATGCCGTGCGGCATCTGGTGGAGACGCAGAACATCGAAGCGCTGGCCGTCAGCTTTCTGCACTCCTACCGCAACCCGCAACACGAACAACGCGCAGCCGAACTGATTGCCGAGCACTTTCCGGATTTGCCCGTGTCCATTTCCAGCCGGGTGGCACGCGAGCACCGCGAATATGAGCGTATGGCTACCACGGCCCTGGACGCCTATATCCGTCCGATTCTTGAGCGCTATATCAGCCGTCTGGAGCAGAAGCTGCAACAGCACGGCTTCAACGGCCGCTTCCTGGTGATGCGCAGCAGCGGTGGCGCAATGACTGCGGCAGCCGCCCGCCTGAATCCGCTGGACAGCGTGTTCTCGGGACCGGCCGGTGGCATTCTCGGTGCCGCTGACCTGGCCAGCCGCATGGGAGTTTCCCAGTTGCTGACCATGGACTTTGGCGGTACCAGCCTGGATGCCTGTGTGATTGAAGACGGCAAGCCACCAATAATTCATGAAACCCGCCTGCAGCACTTGCCGGTGCTGATTGCCAGTTACGACATCCGCTGCATTGGTGCCGGTGGTGGCTCGATCGCCTGGATGGAACACGGACTGCTGCGCCTGGGTCCGCAAAGTGCCGGAGCCGACCCGGGCCCGGCGTGCTACGGTCAGGGCGGCACATTGCCGGCTCTGACCGATGCGGCATTGATTCTCGGCTACGTCGATCCCGAGCGCTTCCTCAAAGGGGCGATGGGTCTGGATGTGCAGGCCGCAGAGCAGGCCATGCAAAATCACGTGGCCGAGCCGCTGGATGTGTCGGTGCTTGAGGCTGCGGCCGGTGCCTTTGCCGTGCTGGTGTCGCAGACTGTGGGTGCCATCCGGGAAATCACCGTGGAGCGGGGCAAAGACACGCGTGAATTCACTTGCCTGGCCTTTGGCGGTGCCGGTCCGCTGATCGCGCCTCTGGTGGCGCTTGAAATGGGCATTGCTGAAACCATCATTCCTCAGGCGCCCTCAGCCTTTTCGGCGTACGGCATGCTCACTTCGCGCATTGCTGCCGATGCTTCCCGCACGCATATCGCCAAACTGGATGCCAGCATGTTGCCCGAGGTCCAGCGTATTCTCGATGACCTGGCTGAACAGGCAGCGACGGATCTGGTGCGCCAGGGTATTGCGCCGGAAGGCCGGCTGGTCGACCGTTTCCTGGAAATTCGCTACGTCGGGCAGGAACACTCATTGAAAATACCGGTCGCGCCCAGTGGCCTGGACGTGGGCGTAATTCGCGAGGACTTCGACCGGTTGCATGAGGAGCGTTACGGGCACCGTTCCAGTCAGCCGCTGGAACTGGTCAACCTGCGCGTGTTGGGGGTGGGCGGTGAAGCTGGCACCACCTTGCGGGAAATGGATGCGGCAGCGGGTGACAAGGGCGCCGCGCCCGTGGCCCGCAGGCGGGATGCCTGGTGTTTCCGATTGCGCAAGCAGGTGGAGTTTGCGGTGTATGACCGCGCGGCTCTGCTTCCGGGCATGCACATCGAAGGGCCTGCCATCATTGATGAAGGCACTTCGACCACCGTTTTCTACACCGGACAGTCTTGCGCGATGGATGCGTACGGCCACCTGGTTCTGCAAACCGCCTAAGCGGAGATTGGAACAGATATGGACAGCTCAGTAGTCAGTGTCATTCAAAACTACCTGAACTCAGCGGCGGAGGAAATGCGCCGCACCTTGATGCGAACGGCCTTCAGCCCGGTGATTTACGAGGTGCTGGATTTTGGCATTTCGCTGTACAACGCCGATCTCGACCTGATTGCCGATGCCCCGGGCCTGGCCTTTTTTCTCGGTGCCAATGACTTTGCCCTGCGCAAGGGCGTGGAACACATCGGCATGGAAAATCTGCACGACGGCGATGTGGTCATTCTGAACTACCCGTACTGGAGTTCCGCACATGCGGCCGACGTGGCCCTGTTCGCGCCGGTGTTCGACGAAGGTGAAGACAAGCCGTTTGCTTTTTGTTGCATTCGCGCCCACTGGCTGGATCTGGGCGCCAAAGACCCAGGCTATGTGCTGGATTCGACCGATGTGCATCAGGAAGGCCTGATTATCCCGCCGCTGAAAGTCTACAAGAAAGGCCAACCTGATAAAGAGATACTGGACCTGATCCGGTTCAATTCGCGCATGCCTGAATATGTTTTGGGTGACCTGGAGGCGCAGATCGCCGCAGTGAAGACAGGGGTCCGGCGGCTGCGTTCCATCCGGCAAAAATTTGGCGCCGAAACCCTGGAACAAGCGACACAGAAAATACTGGATCATGGTGAACAGCTGGCGCTGGATGCGCTGGCGGAATTCCCTACCGGCAGCTGGGAGGCCAGTGATATCGTCGATGATGACGGTATCAGCGATGACATCATTCCCATTCATATCAAGGTCACGCTGAAGAAAGACAAATTCATCGTTGATTTCAGCGGTTCACCTGATTGCGTGGCCGGTCCGGTCAATATTCCCCTTGGGTTGACAGAGACACTGTGCAAGGTGGCGCTAAAGGCCCTGACCACGCCGCGTCAGCCGAGCAACGCGGGCTGTTTCCGGCCGCTGGAAGTTATCGCGCCGCCAGGCAACCTGTTTCACGCCACCTATCCGGCGCCGACCTACACGCTGTGGTCGGCCATGGTAGCACTGGAAACGCTGTTCAAAGCGCTGGCCCAGGCCATGCCGGACCACATTGCAGCCGGATCGGGTGGCGATGTGCCCGGTTTCCTGATGTATGGGCGTGATCCGCGTCTCGGTACCCACTACGCCATCAGTAATAATGAGCCGGTCGGCTGGGGCGCGGGCCGCAACCACGACGGCGCCAATGCACTCAACCACATTTCCACCACCATGGTACGCAACACACCGATCGAAGTGCTGGAAGCCAAAACCGGCATGTTTTTTGAGCACTTGCAGTTGCGGCCGGACAGCGGTGGTGCCGGTCGCTATCGTGGTGGGCTTGGCATCAGCCGGGGTATCCGCTTCGTCGCGCCCGGCGACTTCCTCACCATCACGAAGAAAAGCAAGACCCGCCCGTGGGCACTGGATGGCGGCTGCGAAGCCGATACCAATGCAATGCATTATTTTCCCGGCACCGATCGCAGCGTTGTTACCGGCACACACCGATCGCCGGTTGCAGTCGACGATTGTGTGACCGTGGTTTCCGGCGGAGGTGGCGGCTGTGGCGACCCGCAAGAGCGCGAGCCCGAAGCGGTGCTGGAAGATGTGCGGGATGGCTACGTCAGCGTGCGAGCGGCACGGAATATCTACAAAGTAGCGATCGAAGCCAACGACATCGATTGGCAAGCCACGTCAGCGTTGCGGGGTGCGAGTGGCAACTGAGCCTGCCTCACCGGTACATCAGCCCGTGTCCTCAGAGCCGGCGGTGGATACGGAGAATTTCGATTACGTGCATTCACCGGTGCCGGACTCGGAAACCACGCCGGCGTATCGCATTGCGCTGATCATAATTGGCGGTACCATCGCGGTACCCGGCTTCCTGATGGCCGCGCAAATCAGCGCAGGGGCCGGTTTCCAACCGGCATTGCTGGGATTTCTGATTGGCTGCCAGGTGTTGGGCCTGACCGGCATCATGGTGGGCCATGTCGGGGTAAAGTCCAAGCTCTCAACCTATATGATCCTGCAGTTCCCGTTTGGCCGCAAAGGCGCATGGATGCCCAGCCTGCTGATCGGTTTTGTGCTGTTCTTCTGGTTTGCCATTCTGTGCAGTCTCCTGGGTGCGGCTGCCGCAGAAGCCCTGAACACGATATTTGGTGTGTCCTGGCCTGAACCCGTGTTGTCGGTCTTCGGTGGCCTGGTGATGGTGCTGATCACCATTTACGGTTTCAATGCGGTCACTCGCATGTCGCTGATCGTGGTGCCCATCATGGCAGCCGTGTTGCTGTTCGGCGCCTGGCGGGCCTGGCATGTCGGCGATCATGCATTGCTTGCTGGCCCCGGCAACGGTACTTTTGGTACCAGCGCGGCCATTTCGGCTGTTATCGGTGCCTACAGTGGGGGCATCGTAACTCTGCCCGATTACCTGCGTTATGCGCGCCACCCCGGCCGTGCCTTGGCCGCGGTCTATCTGGCATTGGCCGTGTCTTTTCCCATCGTGCTGTCGATCACCGCTTTACCCAGCGTGCTGTTTGGTCAGCAGGATCTGATCCAGATCATGCTGGCGATGGGCATTGGGGTTGGCGCACTGCTGGTGCTGATCTTTTCCACAGTGTCCAGCAACGTGGGCTTGCTATATTCCTCCAGCCTGGCACTGGCTACCGCCGCGCCCCGAGTGGGCTTTCGGGGCGGTGTGGTGCTGCTGGGGATCATCGCCAGTGGCCTGTCGGCCTTTGATATTCTGGGCCTGTTCATTCCCTACATCAGCCTGCTCGGTATCTCGATACCCAGCCTGTGCGCCATTTACCTGTGTGATTTTCACCTGGTGCAGAAAGGCCAGTACACCACCGGCCGCTTGCTGGAACTGCCGGCTGTATTTGCCCCGGGACTGGTGGCCTGGATCGCGGGGTTCATCGGAGGCCTGGGCAGTTATTTCGGTTGGTTTGTCATCACCACGGTTACCGCCGTTGACTCGATGCTGATTGCCGCAGTGGTTTACACCGTGTTGGCGATGGTGCGCAAACCACGGTACAACCCGGTCTGATTACTGCCTGAAATACGATGGGGTGTGCAACTCCTCCCGGGGGCTAGTCCGGTTTGCACGCTGTTGCATCGATCGTGGCGACAACAGCCTTCTCGAATTGCCGCGGCAGCTGAAAATATATTCTGCGGAATCGGCTACTGTAAGTCTGCGGCACGTCCGTTGCTGACTCCGCTGGTACATGCATAAAAAGCAGGCATGCTACGGCGGGAAGCCGCCAATGGCTTTCAGGCGGTTCTGTTCTGCCGATATTTATTTTATACTTAAAATGTTATTCTGGAATTTCACCCGTGAAAGCCGGGTGGGAATCGAAACGGTTTGGCGTGGTCTGATGTCCTGACGGGCGTCACGCGCCGGCCGGCAAGTCCACATCAGGGTTGACAGAAA
Source organism: Lysobacterales bacterium (assembly GCA_041601535.1). Taxonomy (GTDB): domain Bacteria; phylum Pseudomonadota; class Gammaproteobacteria; order Xanthomonadales; family SZUA-36; genus JBFIHZ01. The sequence continues at coordinate 6,241 of JBFIHZ010000259.1, forward strand.
CACCATGGCAGAGCGTTCATTCAAGAAA
>JBFIHZ010000260.1:0-6262 GCA_041601535.1 Lysobacterales bacterium
ACCGGAAGCGCGTGAAAAACTCACTTCGGGCATCCCCTTGCGGCGCATGGGTGAGCCGGAAGAAATTGCCGCCACGGTGCAGTTCATCCTGGAAAACGATTACATCAGTGGCCGTTGCTTCGACGTGGATGGCGGCCTGCGATTGTAAACCGGATTAAAGCCCTCGCGCGAACACCACCAGCCCGATCAACGCACACGCCACGGTGGCAGCGCCGCACGGCGCGCAACGGCCGGCTACACCAGCCGTTTGAGCAGGGACTTCAGAACCATTGATTCCTCGGCGGTGTAACTGCCCATGGTATCCATTTCGTGAGCTTTTGCCGCCGCCAGCAGATGGGTAACCTCATCCTCCCCACGTCTGGCCAGCCTGTAACGATCAGCGTTTTCCGGCGGCCGCTCCACCAGCCCCCGCTCATGCATTTGCGCCAGCGTCTGCCTAAGCTGATCACCTTCGAGCAGAACAATTTCGGCTAACTGCTCACCGGTGATTTCCTGAAAGTCATTGATCGTAACCAGGATTCGCCACTCGTACTTGGCCACACCGCGCTTGTCCAGGTGCTTCTGGAATCCGCGTTCGAAGTTATCCGCGGCTTTGGCCAGCAGATAGTCCAGGTATTCCTCCACAAACCCGGTCGACTGTGGTGCAGATGGTTGGCCCGCAAGCGCATTCACCGGGTGCAGGTTGGATACCGCGTACTTGCCGCCGTGATACAGCAATGCCTTGCGCTGGCTATCGGTAAATTTGTGTACGGTGCCAACAAAAATCATATGATCACCGCCTTCGTATTCGAACGCGGTTTCACACTCAAACGTGGCCGCCGTCCCTTCCAGCACCGGAAGTCCAAGAGCGCCATTGCGCCACTTTACGTCGGCAAATTTATCAGTCTTTTTGCTGGCAAAGTGATCGGACAGACTTACCTGGTCGGCGGCCAGCACGTTGACGCAGAACTTTCCTGCCGAGCGGAAAAATTCCAGAGCCTTCGAGTGCCTTGCCAGGCTCCACAGCACCATGGGAGGATTCAGTGAGACGGAGTTGAAGCTGTTGGCAGTCATACCCACCTTGCCTACCTTTTCGCAATGGGTGGTGATCACCGTCACTCCGGTTGCAAAGTTGCCGAGTGCGTCACGAAATGCACGGGGGTCAATGGTTTCAATGGCGTTCATTTTTTGGTCCTCTTACAGGTGATTCGCCACGAGGTATCCGGAACCGCCCGCCAGTCCCGGCCCGGGATGGGTGGACGCACCAATATGAAAAACATTGTCGATACAGGTGCGGTGGTTTCTCATTGGGGTGCCAGACCGGAACAACAGATTCTGGTCCAGCGCACAGTCCCCGCTGTAGGGGTCGCCGCCGACCAGGTTGGCGTTTCGCGCCTGCAGGTCCCGCGGTGACAGCACGGCCTTGCCGAGGGTTATTTCCACCAGGTTTGAAATATGCTGCCCGAGACAGTGAAGCACCCGCTCGGCATATTGCCCGGCCACCACATCGGTCCATTCACCATTGTCGGGCACCTCGATCTCACCGGCCGCGTCGCCACGGATAACAGCAGGCAGTTCCTGCAGCTGTATCCAGAGTATCCATTTGCCCTCCGGCGCCCGGCTGGGATCAAGTGCGCAAGGCTGACCGACCACGATCGTGGGACAGGCTGGCAAAAGGCCGCGATCGGCCTCGTTCACGGCCTTTGACAACGCATCCAGGCCATCGGAAACATGAATCAGGGCCACATCATTCAGCTCTGGATCGGACCATTGCGGCCTGCTGTCAAGCGCCAGATGGATTTGCATATCAGCCCGGCCAAAACGATAGTTTGCTGCCGCCTGGTGAAGCGCTGCAGGGACCGCGTCGCTCGGCAGCAGTGATTCGTAGAGCTGCCCCGGCGTGACGTTGCAGATGATGCTGTGCTTGCACTCAAAACGTTTACCCTGGCGGGTTGCGACGCCGGTGGCGCGGCCATCTTTTAACAGGATCTCACAGACGTCCTGGTCCGTGTAAATTTCACCGCCATGCTGTTCGATCAGCTTTTGAAAAGCCGCTACCAGTTGATAACTGCCACCCCGGACCACCGGCATACCCGCCGCTTGCAGGGTGAACAAAACCACTTTCGCCATCATCCCCGACGAGGCGCTTTCCGGCCCCAGGCCCACATGCAGCACCCAGGGTGCGATGCAGGCCTGCCAGGGCCGGTTGCGCTCCACCGGGCGCAGCCATGTCCGGGCACTGGCCAGACCGTCCCTGCACAGTTGCAGAAATTCATTGATCCCGGCTTTGCGGATACTTTTCACTACCAGGCGGAGAAATGAAAAGCGCCATAACTGGCGGGACAGCAGGCCAAAGATCAGTTCCGCGTGGCTCTCGATCTGCTGCATGGCGGCCTGCAGGATGGCTGCATCCTCCGCCGCCAGCGCTGCCAGGTTGGCATCACGGTCAGTGCGCAGGATAAAACTCCGCCCGTCGGAACATAGCCCGGCCGCCGGCTTGTCGGTGTTCCGGTACTGCAGCCCGAACGCCGCCAGCTCATTGCCGAGTTCCGCATAAGCCGGTGAAGTAACGAACAGGGGATGCCAGGCGGACAGCACATCGTGGTGGAAGCCTGGCAGGGTGATTTCCTCGGTACAGATGCAACCACCGGCAATCGGGTTACGCTCCAGGATGCAAACACGCTTGCCTTTGCGCGCCAGCAATGCGGCGCACACCAGCGAGTTAATGCCGCTGCCGATGATGATGTGATCGTAACTTTGCATGTTCGATGCGTATCCTGCTGGCGCGCTTCGGGTTGTTCTTTCTAACCATTACTGGTCTGTGTTTTCAAGCCCCCAGGTCAAGTCTGGGGTGTATTTCCGCACGATCTGCACACTGGCCGCACTTATCGAATAGCAGCACGCAAGGTGCCTCCATAGACTTTTTCATCATGAGCAATGCCGTTTTGATAACAACTACCAACCCAAGGTAAAAAGACCATGAGAAGCCCAATACAAACGCAGTCATCCCGAACGGTTGTGCCATTGGCGGCGGCTTTCAGCGCCTTGCTGGCCACATCGGCTTTCGCCCAGGACAATCCCGAAGACGGGAATGCACGACAACTGGAAGAGGTTATGGTTACAGCGCGAAAGCAGACGGAAAGCCTGCAGGACGCCCCTATCTCAATCAGTGCGTTTTCCGGCCAGGGCCTGGAGGACCGGGGGGCACTGAAGCTCATAGAAATCGAGAACTTCACCCCCAACCTGACCTTCCAGAACAATCCCAGCTTCGGTGGCGCCAGCTCAGCTGCGGCCATTTACATCCGTGGCATCGGGCAGAAGGAATTTCTGCCCACAGTGGACCCGGGTGTCGGCTTGTACGTGGACGGCATCTACATCGCGCGCTCGGTAGGGGCGATCCTGGACCTGGTCGAGATTGAGCAAGTGGAGGTGCTGCGCGGCCCCCAGGGCACGCTGTTTGGCCGTAACAGTATCGGTGGGGCCATCAATATCACCACCAAGAAGCCGGACGACCAGTTGTATGGAAAGTTTGAAGGCACCCTGGGAACGGACCAGCTGCAAAATTTCAAGGCGGTAGCCAATGTGCCATTGGCAGATAATTTTTTCAGCCGATTTTCTATCGCCTCCATGCAGCAGGACGGCTACGTGGACCGGCCATACGATGGTAAGGACCTGGGCGATGACGATACCGTGTCGGCCCGTGCGGCCTTCCGCTGGGATGCCAGTGATGGCCTGGAAGTGAACCTGTCGCTGGATTATACGAAAGACCGGGAAAACGGCCCCGCCATCACACTGCTGGGCATCAACTATGGCGACCCGGTAGACCCGCAAACTCCACCCATGGCCACCATTCACAACGTGGGAGCCAATATCGCGGCAGGCGGCCCACCCATTCCCTGCATTATTCCCCCGCTGACCGGCACCATCAATACCGCGGTACCGGGATGCTACGACAACCGTTATGTGGTCGGTGATCACCTGAATATGGGAACCGCGCCGTCGTTCTCGGAAACCGACTTGTTCGCAACCGCGCTGACGCTGAACTGGATGCTGTCAGATGAGCTGGAATTCCGTTCACTGACCGGCTACCGGGACCTTGAAAGCGATTTTGGCCGGGACGGTGATGGTTCACCGTTCCGGGTAAGCCAGTTCCTCGACGCCCTGCAGCAAACCCAGTTCACCCAGGAATTCCAGCTACTTGGAAATTCCATGGATCACCGCCTGAACTGGATCCTGGGTGCGTACTATTTCAAGGAAGACGGTGATAACAAGAATACGCTGGATTTCACGGTATCCAATTTTGTCAGCGGCGGCGCATTCGACAACAAGAGCCTTGCTCTGTTCGCCCAGGCAGGATTTGACCTGACGGACAGGCTTACCTTCACCGCAGGACTGCGCTACACCGATGAAACCAAGAAATTCCTGCCTGACCAGTACATCATTCAGAACTATTTCGCCGGCTCCGGGCACCCGCAACTTGATGCCCCGTTTATGCAGGCGGGCAGCCGTGTGCTTCCGTTGGTGGAGAAAACCGAGTCCTACACGGAAACAACACCCATGCTGAATCTGCGCTGGCAGACATCAGATGATCTGATGCTGTATGCCACCTATGCGGAAGGATTCAAGAGCGGCGGATTCAGCCAGCGGGTATTTCCGCCCCAGGTTGCGGGCTTCACCGCACCCGCTGGAACGCCTGATGTGGACCTGATCCCCTCGTTCAAGCCCGAGTTCGTGGACTCTTACGAAGCCGGCTTCAAGTTCTCCAATGCGGACAACACTCTGCGACTGAATGGTGCGGCCTTCTTCACCAATTACGATGACTTCCAGATACAGGTATTCACCAGTGTCGCACCGGTAACCAAGAACGCGGCAGAGGTTGAAATCAAGGGAGGAGAGCTGGAACTACTGTGGCTCCCGGCCGACAACTGGCAACTGGAAGCGGGTGTCGGCGTGGTTGACGCAAAGTACAGCAAAATTGATTCCAGCCAGACCCTGGTCGACAAAAGCAATGAGCTCGAGCGTGTGCCCGATCTGACCGTCAATGCGGCCATTTCCCGGGACCTGAATTTTGCTGACAAAGGCACCGGCATGGTCCGGCTGGACTGGTCCTACCGGTCAGATTTCTACATGGACACTTTCAATACCGAGCTGATCCACCAGGAGGCCTATGGCCTGCTGAATGCCAGCGTTTCCTGGCGGTCACCGTCCGAACGGTATCAACTCATACTGGGCGGCAAGAACCTGACCGACGAGCGGTACATGATCAGCGGCATCATTGGTGATGCCTTTCAATCCTATGAAGCGGTGTATTCCAGAGGTCGTGAATACTACCTCACCTTCCGCTGCCACTTCGGCACCATCTGATTCTGGGGGGACTACTGACGTGATTGATCTGAACGATAAAGTGGTAATCATCACTGGCGGGGCTGCCTCAATAGGGGCAGCCATCTCCAGTAAGCTTCACTCCCTGGGCGCTATTGTGGTGATCGCAGCGCGCAGCGCCGGCGCGGGTCAGGCGATAGAAGAAAAGCTGGGTGATCGCTGCCTGTATGTGCAAACGGACATCACCCGGGACGAGCAGTTGCAGGCACTGGTCAGCACCACGGTGGAACGCTTTTCCGCCATCGATGTGCTGGTAAACAACGCCTGCATTTACGCTGACGACGGAGCTGCCTCCAGCCGTCAGACCTGGCTGAACACGCTGAACACGAACGCGGTGTCCGCTGCCATCCTGGGTGAGATGGTCCGCCCATACCTGAAATCCAGCGGCGGCAACATCGTGAATGTCGGCTCGGTTTCCGGTGTGGTGCCACATATTGGCCGCTGGACCTATCCTGTCTCCAAGGCCGCAATGCTGCACATCAGTAAAACCCAGGCAGTGGAATTCGCGCCGGACGGTATTCGGGTAAATTTGGTTCGCCTCGGTCACATCTGGTCCGATCCATTTGAAGGTCTCACCGGCAATAACCGATCTCATGCGAACAAGGTCTCCGAGCCCTATAACCTGATGGGCCGTGTGGCCGACGCAGAAGAAGTAGCCAATGTGGTGGCCTTTCTGGCATCTTCAGCTGCCTCCTACGTAACCGGCGCCGAGTTCCCGGTGGACGGGGGTTACAGCACCATGGGGCCGGAACAGCATTACCCGCTGATGCCCTTGCTGATGGAAGGGCAGAGTGCCTAGTCAATTGCGGCAGCCCGCGCACCGCTGTTGCCTTGCCACGTTTACAACTTGAACAGTGAGTCGTATATTGTGGTGGGGCCAAATGCCGAGTGCGAAGTCCAC
>JBFIHZ010000261.1:0-6224 GCA_041601535.1 Lysobacterales bacterium
CATATACGGCAGCCCGTAGCGGTTTCCCGGGTCGTAACCGGCCATGATGTCCAGCACCCATGGGTCCTGGTTATGCCATAAGGAAAGCTTGCTGCGGTCCAGCGGCTGGTACACGCCAATCGGGATCAGCCGCGCTGAATACCGGGTCGCGTGCATTACCACGTCGTAGCCGGTATTGCCGGCCAACAATTTGGCCTCCACTACTTCGGTGGAGTCATACAGGTCGTAGTTCACCTGGATGCCGTATTCCTTTTCGAAATTGGCAATGGTGTCGGGCGCGATGTAGTCCGCCCAGTTATAGATATTCAGCACCTTGTCGTCGGCGCTCAGCGATTGCGTCGGCAGCAGGCAAACACCCAGCAAACAGGCAGCCAGCCAGCCCACCCGGCGGTTCTGTCCAGGCCGGAAAGCATCGGCAAGTCCGCTGCAAGCAAGTATGCGTCTCATCATCACAATCCGGTTTTCACCCGCGACCAGGCACGGGTGCGCCGGCGCTCCAGCTTGGGGTCATACAACAGCCCGGCCTGCCAGCCCTGCCGTGCCGCCAGTGGCGGGTAAGCCGCCGGGTCATTGGCGATCTTCGGGTCCAGGTAAGGCAAGGAGGCCCGGTTGGCATTGGCGTAGCCGGTGGTTTCGCTGATCGGCGCAATCACTTCCGGGCGCATCAGAAAGTTCAGAAACAGGTGGGCGTTGTGCGGGTGTGGCGCATCACTGGGAATCAACAGGCTGTCAAACCACATCACTGTTCCCTCGGCCGGCACCGTGTAGGCCAACCGCACACCCACACCGGCCTCCTCGGCGCGCGCCTGGGCCTGGGTGTAATCACCCGACCAGGTCATGGCGATGCAGATTTCCCGGTTGGGCAGGTCGTTGAGTGCTTTGGCCGAAGATATGTAGCGGATATACGGCCGCACCGATTTCAAAACCGCTTCGGCCTCGACCAGTTGCTGCTCATCCATGCTGTGGGGCGGATAGCCCAGGTACAGCATAACCAGTGGAATCACCGTGCTGGCTTCATCCAGCAACGAAATGCCGCAATCAGCAAAGCGCGCGGCAACGGCCGGATCAAACATCATGGCAGCACTGTGCACCGGGGCATCCGGCATGCGTTCCCGCACCATATCGATGTTGTAGGTAAAGCCGGTGGTGCCCCACATATACGGCGCGGCATAGCGGTTGCCGGGGTCGTAACGCGCCATGATATCCAGCACCCAGGGGTCCAGGTTTTTCCACAAGGGCAGCCGGTCATGATCCAGCGGCTGGAACACGCCGATGGGGATCAGCCGGGTGGAAAATCGCAATGCCTGCAACACCACGTCATAACCGGTCTTGCCGGCCAGCAGTTTGGCCTCGACCACGGCGGTGGCATCAAAAATATCGTAGTTCACCCGGATGCCGGTCTCGCGCTCGAAGTCCGCCAGCGTGTCGGGGCCGATGTAATCCGCCCAGTTGTAAACGTTTAGCACCTTTTCTTCAGCCGCAGACGCGGCCGTTGCCAGCAGCAGCATCAGGCAAATGATAAGGCGCGGCGCATTCACCGTTTACATGGCCTCCAGACCACGCTTGAGCAGGGCACGGGCGATGGTCAGGCGCTGCACTTCGCTGGCACCTTCCCAGATACGGTCCACGCGCAGTTCACGGGTAAAGCGCTCGGCGCAATTCTCGCGCATATAGCCGCGCCCGCCAAAAATCTGCAGGGTGCGGTCTGCCACCCGGCCGGCCGCCTCGGAAGCAAACAGCTTCACCACCGAGCAGCGTGCATGCAGTGATTTCACGTGTTCACCCCGATCATGCGCCTCGGCGGCTTCAAACGCCATCAGGCGTGCCGCCCACAGGTCGGTGACGCTGTCGGCCAGCATGGCCTGCACCAGTTGCTTGTTGCTGAGCGGCTCGCCGCCAACCATGCGCTGGCTGGCAAACTGGCTGACTTCTTCAATCATCCGCGCCATGGCGCCACAACAGCGCGCGGCAATCATCAAACGCTCGCGGCGGAACCAGCTATGGCTGTAGCTCATGCCATCGCCTTCCTCTCCCAGACGGTTGGCAGCGGGCACAAACACCTGCCGGAAACGCAAGGTGGGGTGGTGGTGATCAAAGGTATGGCTGAACAGCGGCATGGCCACTTCCTCGATACCATCGCTGTCCTTGTCCAACAGAAACATGACATCGTGGCCGGCATGGGGTCCTTCGGTCAGCCGTGCGTGCAGGAAGAAGTAATCGGCATGATTGGCGCTGGTGACAAACCATTTTTCGCCATCAATCAGATACCCGCCTTCCACCCTCTTGGCAGTGGTTTCAATGCGGACATCCGAGCCGGATTCGCTTTCGGTAATGGCATAACATTCCTTGCGGCTGCCATCCATCAACGGCAGTACGTACTTCTTGAGCTGGTCTTCGTTGCAGGCTTCAAACATCCACTGGTGCGGTTCGGAAAAGCACCAGCACAGGGCATTGGTTACCCGCCCCAATTGCTCCCAAACCGCCACCTGGTCGACGTTGCGCAGCTCCAGCCCGCCGTATGCCTGCGGCACATCCATGCGGCTGAACCCCAGCTCAACGGCTTTTTGCTTGTGGCGCTTGCGCACCTCTGGCGGCAACGCACCCGCGTTCAGCTCCGCCTCAACTTCATGTGGGATCAACTCATCTTCTGCAAAACGGCGCGCTTTTGTTTGCCAGGCTGTAGCGGTTTCATCCAGCAGGATATTCAAGTCAGGCTCTCCAGTGTTTGCCGGGTGTCAGTTGTGGACAGGAAAATGTTTCGGGAACAGGCAGGCCAGGTAGGTCTGAGATATTTTCATGGCCTTGTCACGGTTCATGGCCCGCGGATTAACCAGCAGGTCCAGCCACAGGCCTTCGGTCATCGCGGCCAGGCCATTGGCCACGATGGCCGGGTCCAGTGGGCCATAGTCACCTTCTGCAATGAGCTCCGCCACCAGTTGGGTAAGCACTTTGTCGTAACCGATGTCGCGTTCGGCACAGAGTTTGCGATAGGTAGGGCGCGCTTTGGTTTCACTCCAGAACGCGAACCAAACGGCGATCTTGTCACGGTCAAATACCGACTTGTGATAATCCACAGCTATCAGCGCCTGCAGCCGTTCCGCCAGGCTCGGGCCGGCCTGCTCCAGGGCTTTCTCCCAGGTATCGCGGTATTCGTCGGTAACGTACTGCAGGGTTTCCACCAGCAGCCGCTCCTTGGACTGGAAATGCAGGTTGACAATGCCCTGGCTGAGCTGCGCTTCTCGCGCCACCGAGGCCACCGTGGTATCGGACAGCCCATGCTTGGCAATGGACTGGATGGTGGCACGGATCAATTGCTGGCGGCGCGCTTCCTTGGATGCAGTGCGCTTGGCATTGGTCTCTGGTACGGCTGCGGTACTCATGCTGCGGTATTCATGTGGTCAGTGCTTCCGGATGGTTGGCTGATCTGGGTTCGCTGTCCTGCGCGGCGGGACACCGGGCGCCGGGCATCCGGCGGCGTTCAACCGGTTGGTACAGCCCGCCTGCCGGCGGCCGGTCTGGCAGCTCAATTGGCAGCGCATCTGGCATTGGGGACACCCGCTCAACCGTGTTGCAACGGACTGTCTTTGCATGCGCCAAAACTATAATCCTTCGCCCCGATATTTGCAATGAATGAACAATCATTCATTTTTCTGGACAGTAAATGGCACTTGTGCCACCCTATAGCTCCCCAATCACCAGAGAGGACTTATGAGCCGCTCGCTCGAACGTTCCAATGAACACTTCCGCAAGGCATCAACCCGCCTGCCAATGGGGGTTTCTTCCAATTTTCGTTACTGGGGCGATGACAAGACCATCTACGCAGACCACGGCCGTGGCGCGCGCTTGTGGGATATCGATGGCAATGAATATATTGACTACCGTTTGGGTTATGGCCCGAACATCCTCGGCTATGCCGACCCGCGGGTGGATGAAGCAGCCCGCCGGGGTATTGAAGTGGGCGGCGTATTTGCCTTGTCCACGCAGCTGGAATATGAAGTCGCCAGCCGCATATCGAAAATGGTCCCCGCCGCTGAAATGGTGCGTTTTTCAAATTCCGGCACCGAGGCCGTGATGGCGGCCTTGCGGCTGGCCAAGGCCTACACCGGCAAGGATTCACATATCATCGTGGAGGGTGGTTATCACGGCGTGTTCGATTCGGTGCTGTGGTATACCAATATTGAAGACTGGGACTCCAGCAAGGGCGACCCGGCCGTGGAAGCCGACAGCGAGGGCGTTCCGCTGATGCTGAAAAAGCTCACGCATTTCACACCGCTGAACGATGCCAATTACCTCGAGGACCTGCTGCGCAAACACGGTAACGAAATCGGCGCCTTTCTGATCGAGCCCATCATGGGCAATTGCTGCTCCATTACCGCCACGCGTGATTACCTGCTGGCCGCCCGCGCATTGTGTGAAAAATACGATGTCATCATGATCGTGGACGAAGTAAAAACCGGCTTTCGGGTGGCCCGTGGAGGCGTGCAGGAGTTGATGGGCTTCACCGCGGATTTATGCACCTTCGCCAAGGCGATGGGCAATGGCTATCCCATCTCCGCCGTGGCCGGGCGCAAGGACATCATGATGCAGGTGGCCGACGGCGTAACCCATGGCGGCACCTACACCTGCCATTCGGTATCCCTGGCGGCTGCCGCCAAAACCCTGGAAATCCTGGATGAAACACCGGCTTTGGAGACCATCGCGCAGTACGGCAATGACCTGAACGCCGGCACCAGTAAAATACTCAGTGCACGGAATATCCCGCATTGCTATACCGGCCACGGTTCGATGAGCGGGCTGTTTTTCTCCGACGAGGCCCCCACCAATTACCGCGACTGGCTGAATTCCGATTACACGTTTTACGACACCATGGCCCCACGCCTGCACAACTACGGCGTATTGTGCGAGCCCGATTCGCGCGAACCGTGGTTTATTTGCGAGGCACACGATGCAGATTGCCTGCAACAGACGCTGACGGCTTTTGAACGGGCCGTTGATGAGACCCTGGAAGAACTTTCCGATCGCAAAGCCGCGCACGCAGTCGGCTGAAGGAGTCCCCGGATTGAAAAAATATGATGCGATAGTCATCGGTGCCGGCCATAACGGCATCACCAACGCCGCCTACCTGGCCAAAGCCGGCCTGAAGGTGCTGATGGTGGAGAAAAACCCGTGGATCGGCGGCGCCTCAGTCAGCCGTGAACTGCACAAGGACTGGATGTATTCCAATTGCTCCTACGTGTGCAGCTTGCTGCGTCCCGAGGTATACCGCAGCCTGAACCTGGCCAAGTACGGCCTGCAGGTGGTGCCCTATGGTGGCAGTTGCACCATCTCGCAGAACGGCGACATTCTCGGCAGTTATGTCGATGCCGATGTCAGCCGCCGCGAACTGGCGCGGCACAGCAAGCGCGACGCCGACGCTGCGGTGCGCTTTGACCGCGACATCATGCGCCAGTGCCGCTTTATCCGGCAGTTTCTGCTGCGCACCGCACCCGACCCGACCTCGTTCCGCCTGCGTGACATCAAGGAAATGCTGCACCTTGGCAAGGAAGCAGCCAAGCTCGGTGAAGACGTGCTGTACGACATGATGCGTTTTTACACCATGAGTATTTCGGACTTCCTCGACGAGTATTTCGAAAACCCGCTGATCAAGGCGGCGTTTGCCGGCAGCGGCATTATTGGCAGTGCGCTGGGAGTGATGTCACCGGGCACTGCGTACGTATTGCTGCACCATGCCATGGGCGAGGTGGACGGCAACATGGGCGCCTGGGGTTTTGCCCGCGGCGGCATGGGCGCCATCGCCAAGGCCATGAACGGCTGTTATGAAGACCACGGCGGCGAAACCGTCTGTGGCTCCGGCGTTGCGCAAATCATGGTGAAGAACGGTGCGGTAACCGGCGTGGCGCTGGAAAACGGCGATGAATATCACGCCGATGTGGTGGTCTCCAACATGACCTTCCCGCGCACCTTCCTGGAATGCATGGATGAAAAAGACCTGCAACCGGAATTCGTACGAAAAGTGAAGAATTTCAAGATCCGCGGCTCCTCCGGCAAGCTGAACATCGCGCTGGACGGGCTGCCGGACTTCCCTGCCCTGCGCGGCAACCGGGAGCTGATCAAGGGCGATATGCACCTGATCGACTCCATTGAGCGGCTGGAGCGCGCCTACGATGACTGGAAAGACGGCATCTGGTCGCAGGACCCTTACATCGACATGCTGATCCCGTCGC
>JBFIHZ010000262.1:0-6223 GCA_041601535.1 Lysobacterales bacterium
CGACACGCTGGCCCTGGGCGGACTCACGCTGCAGGTGCTGGAAACGCCGGGCCACACCCCCGACAGCATCACCTACCTGGTCGGTGATGCTGCGTTTATTGGTGACACGCTGTTTGCCCCGTCGCACGGTACCGCGCGCTGCGACTTTCCCGGCGGTGATGCCGGTGAGTTGTACGACAGCATCACCCGCTTGCACGCCCTGCCCGACGACACCCGGCTGTTCCTGTGCCACGACTATCCGGCGGAGGGCAATAAACCGCAGTGTGAAGTCTCGGTGCGCGACTCGCGCCAGCACAATATTCACCTGCAGGCGGCGGCCGACCGGGACAGCTATATCGCGCTGCGGCAGCAACGCGATGCCAAGCTGGGTATGCCACGCCTGATCATGCCGGCCCTGCAGGTTAATATCCGTGCCGGCCGGGCGCCGCAGCCGCGGGACAACGGCCGGCATTACCTGTTACAGCCGTTTAATCACAGCATGGCCGAACTGACCGGCCAGAACAAAAAAACCGAAGAAACCGAAAAAACATAGGCACCGGACCCGGCGCCGCGGCACACCGCAGCGAGGGCCGCTCAGACGAACTGGCTCACTGGCCCTGTGGCGGGCTCAGCAACAGCGTGTCGCCCACCTCGAGGCCGGCCAGAACTTCGCGCCCCTGTTCACCAAAATCACGCCCCAGGCGGACAAAGCGCCGTTCGGCCTGCCCATCCTGCCACAGCCACACCGCGTCCAGCTGCCCCAGGGTGACAATGCTGGCGGCCGGTATCAGCAGGCGTTCCTGCTCGCCGGTGGGAATCAGCAGGCGGGCATACATGCCGGGCAATAATTGCTCCTGGTAGTCGATCCGCGCCTTCACCAGGAAACTGCGCGAACCGGGGTCCGCAGCAGGCACCAGTTCCTCGATGTGCGCCGGCAGGGTCAGGCCCAGCACCGGCACTTCCACGTCCAGCGCCTGGTCCAGCCGCAAGGGCAGCGCCAGGCTTTCACGCACCGGCGCTTCAATGCGCAGGGACAGCGGGTTGTACAGCGTCAGCAGGCGCTCGCCGGGAGAAGCGGTATCACCGGGTTCAGCGAAGCGGTCCACCACCCGGCCATCGAACGGCGAGCGGATTTCCGTGTAGCTGATGGCGATTTCAGCCTCTTCGGCCGCGCGCCGGGCCGAAGCCAGGTCGGCACTGAGGGCATCGTGGCTGGCGCGGGCCTCGTCCAGCACGGCCACCGCCACCAGGCCTTGTTGCTGTAATTGTTCGGCCCGCTGCAGCGCCTGCCGGGCCTCGGTCAGCCGGGCGGAAATGGAACGCACGCGCTGCTGTGCTTGCGACAGGCGGGATTCCAGTTCTGAGCTTTCCAGCCGCAGCAGTAACTGGCCGGCCTGCACGCTGTCACCCGCCCGCACCTCGATGCGGGTGATGCGGGCAATGATGCGCGACGAAATGGTGGTGGTCTGGCGCGCACCGATGGTGGCCGGGACCGGTTCGCTGACCGCGACTCGGGCCGGCGCCACGATATGGGTTGGGCCGGGCGCCGCCGCCTGGCTGGGCGCGGACCGCCCGGGAGCAACCTTGTGATGGAAACTGCCGGCCATCCAGGCAATGATCAGCAGCAGGGCCGCTACCGCGGCCAATGGAATCAGCCATCGTTTAACCAATGCGTTCATGGGTTGTGGTCTCTTGCCATGGAGTTGGATCCACCGGCCGCGGGAGCGGCGGTAATGGGGCTGGTTGCTGGGCCAGTAACTGGGGTGGCACCGCGGTCAAACACCAGCAGGTACACCACCGGCACAACCAGCAGGGTGAACGCGGTGGACGATAAAATGCCAAAAATAATCGCCAGTGCCAAACCGCTGAACACCGGGTCGAGAATGATGATGAGGTTACCCAGCATGGTGGTCCCGGCCGTCAGCAGCACCGGCCGCATACGCACCGCGCCAGCCTGAACCAGGGCTTCCCGCATGGCCAGCCCGCTGGCGCGCGCCTGGCTGATGAATTCCACCAGGATCAGCGAGTTGCGCACCACGATGCCGGCCAGCGCGATCATGCCGATCATGGCGGTCGCGGTGAACAGCACCGGATCGGGTGCGCCGGCCACGCTGCGCTCGCCCACCAGGTTCATCAGCCAGAAACCGGGCATGATGCCGATGACGGTCAGGGGAATGGACGACATGATGATCAGCGACAGCGCGGTGGACGCCGTCTGCACGCGCAACACGATGAAAATGGCCAGCAACGCAAAGGCAAAAGCCAGCCCCATGTCGCGGAATACCCGGATGGTGATACGCCACTCGCCTTCACCTGCCCAATTGAGCGAGATGCCGGGCGGCAAGGCCCAGGAATCACCGCCGCCGGCATTCAGGAAGCTGCGGCTCTGCCACGGCCGGAGGTCTTCTGCTGTGCGCGGGTCGGCGGCAGCGGCTGAACGGGGCCGGCCAGCGTCATCGGCAGCAGACCGGAGGTCGGCATTGATATCGGTAATCACCTCGGCCGGGGTGCGCCCCGACAGCTCGGCCGTCACGTAGACCACCGGCCGTAGATCCTTGCGGTGGATGGCACGGTCCGCCCAGCCCGTTTCAAATGAACCCAGTTCACCCAGCGGCACCAGCGGTTGCGCCGCGCTGTCCAGGCCGCCCGGCGTGGTGCGCTGCACGATATCCGGCCGGCCTTTCACCTGCAGGCGCAGAAAGTCATGGGTCGATGCCCGCGCCGACTCGGGCAGGCGCAATTCAATCGGCAGGGGCCGCGATTCGCGCGGCAGCTGCAGGTAGCCGGCCACCAGGCCCTGGTTGGCCATGTTCAGGGTGGTATTGATGTCTTCGGTGGCCACCCCGGACAGTGCCGCCTTGGGCTTATCGGTGACAAAGCGCAGGCGCTGTTGCGGCGCTTCCACGGTAGAGTCCACATCGACCACGTGCGGCTCGCGGGCCAGGCGCTGCATCAGCACAGCGGCAGCCTGTTGCAGGTCTGCATACGGCGCCAGGTCCTCGGCATACAGCTCGGCGACCAGCGTGCTGAGCACCGGCGGCCCGGGCGGTACCTCGACCACCTTGATCTGCACACCCCCCGTCAACAGCGGCTGCAGGGCCTCGCGCAGCCGCAGCACCACGGCGTGTGACTGATGTTCGCGGTCACTTTTGTCCACCAGCGTCAGGCGGATGTCGGCCAGGTGTGGTGCCTCGCGCTGATAGTAACGCCGCACCATGCCATTGAAATCGATCGGCGAGGCCAGCCCGACAAACGCGGCGCTGGCATGCACCTCGGGCAGCGAGCGGGCAATGCGGGATGCCTGGCGGGCCACCGCGGCGGTGTGTTCCAGGCTGCTGGATTCGGGCATGTCGATCAATAGCTGGATTTCATTCTTGTTGTCATAAGGCAATAGCTTGAGCGGCACCCAGCGCAGCGCCGGCAGGCAGGCAGCCAGTACGAACAGCAACAGCACCAGCCACAGCACCGCTTTGGCGCGGCCGCGGTGCAGCAATACCGGCTCCAGCAGCCGGCGGTAAAGCCGCAGCAGACCCGGGTCCGCGGCCAGGTCATTGTGTTGCGCAGCCGTCGCCGGGTGGGGCTGGCCGGCCGTGATGGCCTTTGGCTTCAGTATTTTACTGGCCAGCCACGGGGTCACCAGGAAAGCCACCCCGGTCGACATGATCACGCTGACCGGTACGTTGAATGCCATCGGCGCCATATACGGGCCCATCATGCCGGTGATAAATGCCAGTGGCACAAAGGCCAGCACAATGGTTAGCGTGGACATCAGCAAGGGAATGCGAATTTCATGGATCGCCGCGCCAATGCGCTCGCGCAGATCACCGCCGGCCTTGCGCAAATAGCGTTCGATATTGTCGACCCCGGTGATCGGGTCATCCACCAGCAAACCCAGGGACAGAATCAACGCGAACAGGGTGACGCGGTTGATGGTATAGCCAAAGGCCAGGTCCAGCGCCAGCGTGAAGCCATAGCAGATTGGCACCGCCAGGCCGACCACCAGCGCCGGGCGCAAGCCCAGAAACACTCCGATAAACACCACCACGGTGACGATGGCGAAACCCAGGCTGGAGGCCAGGTTGTTGACCTTCTCATTGGCCGTCTGGCCGTAGTCGCGCAACACCTCAACGTGAACCTCGGGCGGCAACCAGGCAGCGCGCAGTTCCGCCAGCCGCTGATGCACGGCCCGCGCCACGCTGACCGCATTGCTGCCGCGCTGCTTGGCCACGCTTATGGCCACCATCGGATGGGGGCCGCTGTCGGAGCCGGAAAACTCCAGCCAGGTGAAGTGATGTGTTTCGGACGGCCCGTCCTGTACATCGGCCACATCGCGCAGGAACACCGGTATGCCATCGATGATGTTGACCGGCAAACCCAGCAGATCGTCCGTGCTGCTGAGAAAGTCACCGCTCTGCAGCTCGATCGATTCGTTCTGATACGTCCAGTTACCCGCATCCTGCAGCAGGTTTGAAAGTTGCAGCGCGCGGACCACCTCGATGGCGCTGGTTCTGCGTGCCGCCATGCTTTCCGGCCTGAGCAGCACACGCACGGTGCGGGGGCGGCCGCCGGTGACATTCACCTGGCTGGTCTGGGCAATACCCTGTATCGAGGTGGAAAGCTCCTCGGCCATGCGGCGCAGGGCGTAGTCGTCGTACAGCGCCGGCTGATCACTCCACAGCGCCAGCAGCAGTATGGGCACATCATCCACCTCCACCGGCCGCAACAACCAGTCACCCACCACGCCGGGCATTTGGTCCTGGTTGGAATAAAGCTTGTTGTAGGTGTTAAGGATGGCCTCTTCGCGGTCTTCGCCCACGTAAAACCGCAAGGTGACGGCGGCGTGGCCCCGGTGGCTGCTGGAATACACGTGCTCAATGCCGGGTATCTGCGTCAGCAGCTTTTCTACCGGAATGGTTACCTGGCGGCTGACCTGTTCGGCGCTGAGGCCGGGCGCGGAAACCAGCACATCGATCATCGGCACGACGATTTGCGGCTCTTCCTCACGCGGGGTCAGGAACAAAGCCAAAGTGCCCAGGGCAACAGCCAGCGCAAACAGGCTCAGCGGGATGCCGCCCCGCAGTGCCCGCATCACCCAGCGGCTGACAAAACCCGCGCCGCTGCTCTCCCCTTGTGGTTGCATTACGCCTGCCTCACCGGCTCACCGCTACTGCGGTTCGACAGAGCCGGTATCCTCCACGGGTGGGGCGCTGGCATCGGCCGCCTGGCCGGCCGCCTGCATGGCCTCGTGAAAACCGCCGGCATTGCTGACCTGGGTGTAACCCTGGTCGCGCAAAGCATCCAGAGCAAGGCCTGCGCGCCTGCCGGTGCGGCAATAGAGAAAGATTTGCTGGTTTTTTTCCAGCCCCAGGGCAGTTACGCCACTGACAATATCCGTATGGGGAATATGAATGGCCAGCCCGACGTGCCCGGCGGCAAACTCTTCGGCGCTGCGCACATCAATCCACACCGCCTTATCCGTTCCCGCCGGGTCTGCAATTTCCTGACCAGCAACTGCCGGTGAGACGGTCAGCATCAGGGAGATCAGCAGGATGCAGCTTGCCACCCTGCCGGACCGAAAGAAAAATATTCCTGGATACATAATCAGCTCCTATATCCCTGACGGTAACCCCTGGAGTGTAACGTGTACAAATGGCCGTAAAAGGCCAACCGGCAGCCCCTGGCGGGCCAGCGGTAACACAGGCGGGTGCAAGCTGCTGCGATCGCCATTAATATAAGCAGTTAAAATGCTGTTGGCCATGATGCGAATCAATCGGTCAGTATACAACCCCGTTAACCAATCACCCGCAAGGCCATTTCCGTGAGCAAGATCCAGCGACCCGATCCGACGCACCCACAGCGGGTTCAAGCCCCCGGCGACACGCCGCAGGTGCACGATCAGCCGGCATCCTCACACCCGCCGACCAGACTGTCGCGCCGCGGCTTTCTGGCGGGCAACGGCTATGCAGCCCTGATGTCGGCGCTGGGATCAGCCATGCCGTTCGCGCGGTTCCTGCCGGCCGGCCTGGCACCGGCAGCCTGGGCGCAAAGCGAAGCCGCAGCGGCCCTGCCCGGCAAGCAAGGCCTGGTGTTGCTGAACGACCGCCCGCTGAATGCGGAGACACCGGCCTGGTTGCTGGACGATGCGGTGACTCCGGCAGAGCACATGTTTGTCCGTAACAACGGTCTGCCGCCTGCGGCGGTTGGCGACCCCTCAAGCTGGACCCTGGAAGTTGCCGGTGAGTCC
>JBFIHZ010000263.1:0-6156 GCA_041601535.1 Lysobacterales bacterium
ATGTCACCACGCTGCTTTCGGCGCCGTTCCACCTCCTGCCAGGCGCTTAGCGGAACCGCATACAGCAGGTCGATATTGCCAGCGAATACAGACGACTTGGCGGCGATGCGGTCCGGTGTCACCACGAACACGATACGGTCGGCATAGGCCTGCTTGGCACCGGTCAGGCCGTTGCGCGGCTCTGTGCGCGATACGTAATGCTCAAACCGCTGCAGTGAAACCGAGCGGCCCTTTTTCCATTCCCCCAGGCGATACGGGCCGGTACCAACGGGTTGCAGCCAGCTGCCGTCGGCAGCAAGCGATTCCGGGTGCAGAATGGCGGTAAGGCATTGCAGATTGGCCATGCGGTCGAGGAAAAATGCGCTGGGCTGATTCAGATAGAACGCGATCTGGTAGTTATCGACCACTTCAATCCGCTCGATTTTCTGCCCGTTTGCGCCCGTACCGTCAAAGTAATCCAGGCAGCGAAAACCGGTGGCCGGATCCAGTAAACGGTCCCAGGTCCATTTGACTTCACGGGCCGTTACCGGCGCGCCGTTGTGGAAAGTAAGGCCCTTGCGTAACTCAAACAGGTAACGCCGGCGGTCTTCCGATACTTCGATACGCGCGGCCAGTAGCGGTGCCACTGTCAGATCGTCACGGTAGGCCACCAGTGACTCACCCACGTGGTAGAGCACCGTATCGGTATTGCCATCACGCAGCACACCGGGATTGGTGCTGCGGATATCGGAATTGATGGCTACGCGGATTTCTCCGCCATATACCGGACCGCTATCTGCCACACCGTGTGACGGGTTGCCGACTGTGCACAAGAGCATGGTGCACCACCCAACAAAATGATAAGGCTTCATCCGTTGACTACAGCCCTGATTCCCGGACGCATCGCTTAACCCGGGCCCGAATCCGGTACCGGCCGGTTGGTTACCGCTGATTGTCTGCGTTTGGGTCTGCGTTTTTTCAGCCACATCCAGAATCCGGTGATACACATGCCGGCCAGTGACAGGCCAAGAATACTCATCATAACCGGCCGCAGGCCACCCCAGGCTTCACCGGTATGCAGCGGCAGCACCCATTCAATAAAAGCGGAACCCGATGGCAGCTGGTTTCCATCGGCGTAAATGGTGGTTTCATCCAGCCAGCGATCCACTGCGGCAATATGATGGGCGCGCGGGTTCAACGCGTTCTGTGCCACCATCACGGTCGCCAGAATACGTCCATCCCGGCCCCAGAAGCGCAACTGGCGCAAGTGGCCATCGGGAAACTGCTCGAACAAGCGGTCTTTGGCCTGTTGCCAGCTGATCATCTCATCCGGCTGATCGACCACTGGAAAATCCAGTTTGATGGGCGCTTTCAGCGGCGCGACCGTCGACACTGCGGCTTTCAGTGCATCATCAGCAATCAGCATTGCACCGGTCAGGCCGGCGAACAGCATCAACACCGCAGTCAGCGCACCCGGCACCACGTGAATATCCCGGATGACACGCAACGGCGAAGACTTCCAGTGAATTACCAGCGCCTTCCTGAAGCGATTCTTGCGCGGCCACCAGACAATCAGGCCACTGATGCCCATAAACATCAGCCCGATGGCTTCAATCAACAGGATGTAATGACCAATAGTGCCGCTTAGCAAGGCCACATGGACGCGCTCGGCCAGTTGCAAGGGATATTGCCACATCGGCCCCGAAGAAAGCACCTGCGCTTTCACCGGGTCAATCAGCGCGACATGAAACTTGCCGCCATCCGGTGGATTGATCCGGGCCACCAGCGGTAATGCAGGGTTGTCACGATAAATGATGCGATCGAAACGGTAGCCGGGCTTTGCATCGTGGACAGCCGCGATGATCTGGTCCAGCGGCTGGTGCTCGGCGCTAACGTCCACCAGGCCCTCGCTGCCGAACCAGGCGGCCAGCGCTTCCTTGTGAGCCATCATCAGTCCGGTGGTGGCCTGCAGCAGCAGCAGAACGCCCAGCCCCAGACCAACCCACTTGTGTACTTTGTACAAGGCTACTTTCATGTTTCGTCCATCTTCAGGCTTATGCCATAGTGGACGAGAATCATGCATGAAACCCGTAAGCGGCTACAATTCCGGCCGGTAAACCGGATGTATTTTTACAAACCGGCCCGTGCAGATCATTAATCCCGGCTCACTCAACCCAGCTCCACCACCAGATCCCCCTGGTCCACCAGGGTGCCGGACTCCAGTGCAACGGCTTTTACCGTTCCATCCTTGGGCGCGGAAATGGTTGTTTCCATTTTCATTGCTTCGATAACAAAAATAGGCTGGTCCTTTTCTACCGTATCACCCGCCTTGACCAGCACGGAAGACAGTTTGCCCATCAGTGGCGCGCCCACTTCGTTGTCTTCCACCGCTTTGCGGTGGGCGGTGGTTTTGGGAGCGGCGGATTCGTCGCGGATCTGCACGCTGCGCACCTGGCCGTTCAGTTCGAAGGTGACCTTGCAGTTGCCGTTGTCATCGGTGCGCGAGCGGTAGATGTAGCGGATGGAAATGGTCTTGCCGCGCTGCAGCTTGACCAGGATTTCCTCACCCTGCTGCAGGCCATAAAAAAACGCCGGGGTGGGCAGGTAATGCACCGTGCCGTATTGTTCCCGGTGCCGGTAGAAATCCTCGAACACCTTCGGGTACATCAGGTAACTGAGGAAGTCCTGCAGGGTCTGCTCGGTATCAAATTTTTCCTGGAAGGCGGCGAACTCGGCATCGAAGTCCACCGGCGGCAGGTTCTTGCCGGGGGCGCCTTCCATGGGTTTTTTGCCTTTCAGCACCTTGCTGGTGAGTTCCGGCGGAAAGCCGCCATCGGTCTGGCCCAGCTTGCCGCTGAACAGGTCAATGACCGAATCCGGAAATGCCAGCGATTCGCCCTGCGCCATCACGTCTTCTTCGCTCAGGCCATTGGCCGTCATGAACAAGGCCATGTCGCCCACCACCTTGGATGAAGGTGTCACTTTTACGATATCGCCGAACATGCGGTTGACCACCGCGTAATTCTTCTTGATGGTTTCAAAGCGGTGCTCCAGGCCCAGCGCAATGGCCTGGGGCCGCAGGTTGGAGTACTGGCCGCCGGGAATTTCGTGGTCGTAGACTTCGGCCGTGCCGGCGCGCAGTCCGGACTCGAACGGATAGTAGTACTCGCGCACCGCCTCCCAGTAATTGGCATACGCATTAAGAGAATCCAGGTCAAAGGCCTGCGCGCGCGGCTGCCCGTCCAGCACCGCCACCAGCGAGTTCCAGTTAACCTGTGACGTCAGGCCGGACATGGAACTGAGGCATACGTCCACCACGTCCACGTCATTCTCAATGGCCTTGATCAGGGTGGCCGCCTGCATGCTGGAAGTATCATGCGTGTGCAGGTGCACCGGGATATCCACCGCGGCGCGTAAAGCCGGAATCAGCTTCGCCGCCGCGTACGGCTTCAGCAGGCCCGCCATGTCTTTCAGCGCCAGCATGTGCGCGCCTTCATCTTCCAGCCGCCGCGCCATGTCCAGGTAATACTGCAGGTTGTAGCGGTAATCCGGGTCCGGGTTCAGCACGTCGCCGGTATAGCAGATGGTGGCCTCCGCGATACCGCCGGTACGTTCACGCACCACCTGGATGGAGCGCTTCATGCCTTCCAGCCAGTTCAGCGAATCGAAAATCCGGAACACGTCGATACCGGCTTTCCAGCTTTCTTCGATAAACTTCTCCACCACGTTGTCCGGGTAGGCCTTGTAACCCACCGCGTTGGAGCCACGGAACAGCATCTGGAACAGGATGTTCGGCATGGCTTCACGCAGCAGGCGCAGGCGCCGCCACGGGCATTCGTGCAGAAAACGCATGGCCACATCAAACGTCGCCCCGCCCCACATCTCCATGGAAAATACTTGCGGATGCGCCTTGGCAAACCCTTCTGCCACCTCCAGCATGTCGCGTGTACGCACCCGGGTGGCCAGCAGCGACTGGTGTGCGTCGCGGAAGGTGGTGTCGGTATAAAGCACCTGTTTCTGTTCGCGCACCCAGCGGCTGAACGCTTCCGGGCCCATCTCGTCCAGCCGGTTCTTGGTGCCCTGCGGGAATTCCGCCAGGCGTTTGTATGCTGGCTTGATCGGCTTGCGGAAGGTTTTGCCCACCACCGGGTTACGTACGTCCGGGTTGCCGTTGACAATCAGGTTGCCGAGGTACTTCAGCGTTTTGGTCGCGCGGTCGAACTTCTGGCTGATCTGCAGCAGTTCCGGGTGATCTTCAATAAATGACACGGTGGCTTCACCGGAGGCAAACACCGGGTGGCGCAACACGTTTTCCAGGAAACCGATATTGGTTTTCACGCCGCGGATGCGGAACTCCCGCAGGGCGCGGTGGCTGCGCGCCAGCGCACCTTTCAGCGTCCGGCCCTGGGCCGTGACCTTGACCAGCATGGAATCGAAAAATGGCGAGACGCGGGCGCCGGTATAGGCCGCGCCCACATCCAGGCGGATACCAAAACCGGCTGCACTGCGGTAGGCGATCAGCGTGCCGTAATCGGGCTGGAAATTATTCTCCGGGTCTTCGGTGGTGATGCGGCACTGCACCGCGAAACCGTTGCACTTCACCGCCTCCTGCGAGGGGATATCAATTTCCGGATCATCCAGCCGGTAGCCCTGCGCGATCTTGATCTGGCTGCGCACGATATCAATGCCGGTGACCTGTTCGGTTACCGTATGCTCCACCTGGATGCGTGGATTGACCTCGATAAAATAGATGTTTTCATCCCGGTCAACCAGAAACTCCACCGTGCCGGCATTGCAGTAGCCCACATGCCGCGTAATGGCCAGCGCGTGGTCAAACAGGGCCTGGCGGGTTGCCTGTTTAAGGCCGGAACTGGGCGCCACTTCCACCACTTTCTGGAAACGCCGCTGCACCGAGCAATCGCGCTCAAACAGGTGGACCAGGTTGCCGTGTTCATCACCCAGGATCTGCACCTCGATGTGCTTGGGTGAATCAATGAATTTTTCCAGGAATACGGTATCGTCGCCAAAGGCCTTGGCCGCCTCACTGCGCGCTTCAACAAAAGCTTTGCGCAGCGTGGCCTCGTCGCGCACCACGCGCATGCCACGGCCACCGCCACCGGAGGCTGCCTTGAGCATCAACGGATAACCAATGCGTTTGGCCTCGGCCAGGGCAACCTCAAGTGTGTCCAGATCAACCTGGCTGTCTTCGATAACCGGCAGACCGGCGGCCAGTGCGTTTTCCTTGGCCTGAACCTTGTCGCCCAGTTGCGCCATCGCCTCGGGCGGCGGACCTACAAACAGGATGCCTTCCTCGCGGCAACGCGTGGCAAACTCCACGTTTTCCGACAGGAATCCATAACCCGGGTGGATCGCGTCCACCTGGTTCAGCTTGGCGATCTCCAGGATTGCCTCGATATCCAGGTAGGGCTTCAGCGGCTCATCGTCATCACCCACCATATAGGCTTCATCGGATTTGTAACGATGCGGCGAAAAGCGGTCTTCATGGGTGAAGATGCTGACCGTGCGGATGCCGAGTTCATTGGCGGCCCGCATGATGCGGATGGCGATTTCGCCGCGGTTGGCGACCAGGATTTTGGTAATGGGTTTGGGCATATTGGGCACTTTATCGGTTTAACACCCCTGTATTTAACCGGTTAATGCCCTCAACACTCAACTAGGTGTGTTAATAATTGGTTTAACATGCTTTCTTTCGTTCAGTTTTTACCCTCCAGAAACTCGATCCGGGGTGGAGATGCCGGGCTTCAGCCCGGTCTCCGCAACAGGATTGCGGCAGCCGGCGCTGCCGCAATGCAAATCTGATGCGCTTCAAGTTGGCCTCCACACAACCCAGAGCGTGCGGAAGGCCGCAGCAAAGCGTTACGGGGTCGGCCCAAACACCGTGTGTGTGCGGTGATACAGCGGCTGCTCCTGGTTGCCGAGTACGCTGGCGGTAATTCTCAACGGCGCACATGAGCCAGTGAATCGCGGGTTCTCACCCATCACCACCTCCACCCGGCCTTGCTGCTCAAACGTGGTGCGCACGTTGTAGGGCAGTTCGCCAAAGCTCACCGACACGGTGCCAATACCAGCATCGCAATCGTGGGACACCAGCATGTAGCCCAGTTCGGCATTTTCGATGGTGCCGGTTTTCAGCCAGCCATCGGTCATCGCCACGTA
>JBFIHZ010000264.1:0-6123 GCA_041601535.1 Lysobacterales bacterium
CAATGTGGCAACCGGCCCGATTGAATACCGCCTGGTGGCCGCTACCCGGCGCGAGCGTAAAATGTCCATTCTCAGTGAAACCTACGAGCCGGGCACCGATACCGGTGAAGACCTGTTGACCCATGCCGGCGAAGAGGGCGGGGTGATCGTGGAGGGTGAGCTGGAACTTACCGTGGCAGGCAAAACCTGGCTGCTGGGAGTCGGCGATGGTTATTATTTTGACAGCCGCCTGCCGCACCGCTTTCGTAACGTGGGCAAGGTGCCCGCCCGACTGGTGAGCGCCAACACGCCGCCCACCATCTGATACCGGAAGATATTATGACCAGCGCCATTTACCGCAATCCATTTACCTACATGGAGTTTCCCTGGTACCAGGATGCACCCGACGCCGACGTGGTGGTCAGTGGAATTCCGTTTGACCTGGGCACTTCCGGCCGCGCGGGTGCGCGTTCCGGGCCGGGCGCCATACGCGCCGCATCCGGCAACCTGGTGTGGGATTCGCCACGCTGGCCGTGGGATTTCGAACTGGCTGAAAAACTCAAAGTGGCCGACGGCGGCGACGTGGATTTTCCCTACAGCGATGCCCCGGCCGCGGTGGACGCCATCCAGGCCAATGCGCGCAGCGTGCTGGAAGCCGGCAAAACCCTGTTGTCATTCGGCGGCGATCACTTTGTGACCCTGCCGCTGTTGCGCGAGCACGTGCGCCAACACGGGCCGCTGGCGCTGCTGCATTTTGATGCGCATACCGATACCGACAGTGCAGGCAATGCCTTTGACCACGGCTCAATGTTCTACCACGCGGTGCAGGAAGGCCTGCTGCTGGCGGAACATTCGGTGCAGGTCGGCATCCGCACCGCTTATACCTACCAGGATCATCCGTTTACCGTGCTGGATGCCTCCTGGGTTAATGAACAGGCAGTGGGCACCGTGGTGGACAGGGTGCACGAGGTAACCGCCGGCAAGCCGGTCTACCTGTCGTTTGATATCGACTGCCTGGACCCGGCGTTTGCGCCGGGTACCGGCACACCGGTGGCCGGTGGGCTGACCTCCGACCGCGCGCTGCAGATCATCCGCGGGCTGAAAGGCATGGATATCCGCGGTATGGACGTGGTGGAAGTAGCGCCGGCATATGACCATGCGGAACTGACCGCGCTGGCGGCCGCCACGCTGGCGCTTGAAATGTTGTACATCCGGGCTTTCGGGCCGTGATCCGGGTGGTGTAATTTGCCCTTGAGCAAGGCTTCAGGGCGGTTACTTTTAAACTCATGCCCTTTTTAGAGTACTAATCATGAACTTCGACGAACTGAAAGACTGGCTGCAAAGCAATAACATTACCGAGATCGAATGCCTGGTGCCCGACATCGCCGGCATTGCGCGCGGTAAAATCATGCCGGCAAAAAAGTACCTGCGCGAAGAAAGCATTCGTCTGCCGGAAAGCCTGTTTGCACAAACCGTGACCGGTGACTGGCCGGATGACGATATTTACGAGAACATCATTGACCCGGCCGAAATCGACATGAACGTCGAACCCGACCCGGCCACTGTGCGATTTGTGCCGTGGGCGCATGAACCTACCGCGCAGATCGTGCACGACTGCTTTTACAACGACGGCTCACCGGTGCCGATGGCGCCGCGCAACGTGCTGAAAGCCGTGCTCAAGCTGTACGAAGCGGAGGGCTGGCGGCCGGTGGTGGCACCGGAACTGGAGTTTTTCCTTACCGAGATCAACAAGGATCCGGATTACCCGCTGGAACCGCCCACCGGCCGCAGTGGCCGCAAGGAAACCGCGCGTAAATCCTATGGCATCGATGCGGTCAACGAGTTTGATCCGCTGTTCGAGGAAATGTACGACTACAGCGAAGCCCAGCGTCTGGCGATCGACACCCTGATCCACGAAGAGGGTGCGGCGCAGATGGAGATCAATTTCGAGCACGGCGATGCGCTGGAGTTGTGCGACCAGGTTTTCCTGTTCAAGCGCACCGTGCGCGAGGCCGCGTTTCATCACAACTGCTTCGCCACCTTTATGGCCAAGCCGATGGAAGATGAACCGGGCAGTGCGATGCACGTCCACCAGAGCGTGGTGTCGATCGAAACCGGCAAGAACATTTTCACCAACGAAGACGGCGGTCCGTCGGACCTGTTCCACTGGTTTATCGGTGGCCAGCAGAAATACATGAACGCGGCCACGCCGTTTTTCGCGCCCAATATCAACTCCTACCGGCGGTTGATCCCGGGCGGCTCGGCGCCAATCAACTCGCACTGGGCGGAGGATAACCGCACGGTGGGTCTGCGTATTCCGGGTTCAGACGGGGAGAACCGCCGCATCGAACACCGCGTCAGCGGCGCCGACGTCAACCCCTATATCGCCATTGCCGCGATGCTGGCGACGGGCTATATGGGCATCAAGAACAAGGTCGACCCCAGTGAAAAAGTCACCGGCAGCGCGCATCATCTGCGTCACGCACTGCCGCGCACCATCGAGGAAGGCTTCCGTTACCTGGATGACTGCCCGCAATTGATCGAGATATTGCACCCGCGCTTCGTGGCCGCCTACAAGGCAGTAAAAATGGCGGAATACGTCGGCTTTTTGCAGGTGATCAGTTCCTGGGAACGGGAGTTCCTGCTGCTGAACGTATAAGTCCCGGCGCCAGCCCGGAAAATACCCATCTGAATGCACGTGCAGTTACAGCCGCCCCCGGGCGGCTGCGTGCTGGTGGGTGACTGTTTGCTGCGGCTGTTTCATTCCCTACCAAAATAATCAACGAAAAATGATCTGATAGGTAAAATTCTCTGGTGTTTTGGAATATTTGTTAAATATAATAGACAGAACAGGATAACTGCCGGTCATTACCGGATTTGCCGAGAGGAATACACATGAGTGTTTCAGCTGCCGCTATTGACGCGTACTGGATGCCGTTTACTGCCAATCGCGATTTCAAGAAAAAACCGCGCATCATCGTCGGTGCCGAAGGTCATTACTACCTGACCGATGACGGCCGCCGCGTGTACGACGCCTTCTCCGGCCTGTGGACCAGCGGCCTGGGTCACTGCCATCCGAGAATCGTTGAAGCGGTCCAGCAACAAGTGGCCACACTGGATTACGCCATGGGATTCCAGGCCTCGCACAACAAGGCATTTGAGCTGGCGGAAAAAGTCACTGCGCTGGCACCGGCTGAATTCAGCAAAATCTTTTTCACCAACTCCGGTTCCGAGTCGGTAGATACCGCGCTGAAAATCGCGCTGGGCTATCACCGCGCCCGCGGCGAAGGCCACCGCACGCGACTGATTGGCCGTGAGCGCGGTTACCACGGGGTGAATTTTGGCGGCATGTCGGTCGGTGGCATGTCGCCCAACCGCAAAGCCTTCGGTGCCAGCCTGCTGCCCACGGTTGACCATCTGCAACATACCTTCAACCTGGAACACAATGCATTCAGCCGCGGCGCGCCACAGTGGGGCGCACACCTGGCTGACGACCTGGAACGGCTGGCAGCGCTGCATGATGGCGGCAACATCGCCGCGGTCATCGTTGAACCCGTAGCCGGTTCCACCGGCGTGCTGCCACCGCCCGTGGGTTATCTCGAGCGCCTGCGGGAAATCTGTGACCGCCACGGCATCCTGTTGATTTTTGATGAAGTCATCACCGCGTTTGGTCGCGTGGGCGAAGCCTTTGGCGCCCAGCGTTTTGGCGTGACGCCGGACATCATCACCATGGCCAAGGGCCTGACCAACGGCGTGATTCCGATGGGTGCGGCGATGGTGCGCGGTGAGGTATACGACGCCTTTATGCAGGGTCCGCCTGAGGCCATCGAACTGTTTCACGGCTATACCTATTCCGGCCACCCGGTGGCGGCCGCGGCCGGCCTGGCAGTTATTGAATGCTATGCCGAGGAGGGCACCTTTGAACAGGCGCGCTCGCTGGAAAGTCATTTCGAGGATTGCCTGCATTCACTGGCCGATCATGCGCTGGTGAAGGACGTGCGCAATTTCGGCCTGATGGGTGCGGTGGAATTGCATTCGCGCGATGGTGCCATCGGCGCGCGCGGGCTGGAAGTGCACAAGACCTGCTTCTGGGAACAGGACCTGGTGGTGCGCAATGGCGCCGACACGCTGCAGTTCTCGCCGTTCCTGAACTCCCGTCCGGACGATATGAGCATGACGGTGGAAAAAATCCGTCAGGTGCTGGATGGTCTAAACTGAAAACATCTGTGGTGAAATGAGCCAGCGGTCTGGTGCTTAACGTGGACCAACGGATCAACTGATTATCTGCATGCCGGGTTTACGCCACGGTATGCGCACGTGAACAAAGGAACAAACCATGAATACTGAAGCCGCGCAAACCCTTACCGCATCGGAATCCGCCGACCAGGTGGATACCGTGGGCCATTTCATCAACGGCCAGGCTGTGGACGGTGAAGGCCGCAGCCAGGCGGTGTACAACCCGGCCACCGGCCAGGCGGTGCGCCAGGTGGCGCTGGCCAGCAAGCAAACGGTGGAGCAGGCCATCGCGGCCGCCGAAGCGGCATTTCCGGAGTGGCGCAATACCCCGCCGATGAAACGGGCGCGCATCATGTTCCGCTTCAAGGAACTGCTGGAGCAAAACGCCGATAAGGTAGTGGCACTGATCACCGAGGAGCACGGCAAGGTGCTGAACGACGCAATGGGTGAATTCCAGCGCGGCGTGGAAGTGGTGGAATACGCCTGCGGCGCGCCGGAATTGCTCAAAGGTGAACACAGCAAAAACGTCGGCCCGGCCATCGACAGCTGGAGCGAGTTCCAGCCGCTGGGCGTGGTCGCCGGCATCACGCCGTTCAATTTCCCCGCCATGGTGCCCATGTGGATGTACCCGATGGCGCTGGTGTGCGGCAATACCTTCGTATTGAAACCATCGGAGCGCGACCCGTCCGCGCCGCTGTACATCGCCAGCCTGCTGCAGGAAGCGGGCTTGCCCGATGGCGTTTTCAACGTGGTAAACGGTGACAAGGAAGCGGTGGATACCCTGTTGAATGACCCGCGGGTTCAGGCCGTGTCCTTCGTCGGTTCTACTCCGGTTGCGGAATACATTTACCGCACCGGTACCGCCAACGGCAAGCGCGTGCAGGCACTGGGCGGTGCCAAGAACCACGCCATCGTGATGCCGGACGCCGATATGGATAACGCGGTGTCAGCGCTGATGGGCGCAGCCTACGGTTCCTGCGGCGAACGCTGCATGGCCATTTCAGTTGCCGTGGCGGTCGGCGATGAAACCGCCGATACGCTGGTAGCCAAGCTGAAAGATGAACTGGCCGGCCTGAAAGTGGGCGCCGGCACGGATAACAGCAATGATATGGGTCCGCTGATTACCAAACCGCATTGCGAGAAGGTGCGTGGCTACGTTGATCTCGGCGTGGAAGAGGGTGCCGAACTGGTAGTCGATGGCCGCGGGCTTGCCGGCGACAGTCTCGGCGACGGGTTTTTCCTGGGCGGCAGCCTGTTCGACCGCGTCACTCCGGACATGAAGATTTACCAGGACGAGATTTTCGGGCCGGTGCTGTGCGTGGTGCGGGTTAACAGCATGCAGGAAGCCATGCAGCTCATCGATGACCATGAGTACGGCAACGGTACCTGCATTTTTACCCGCGACGGCGAGGCGGCGCGCTATTTCAGCGACAATATCCAGGTGGGCATGGTGGGCATTAACGTGCCGCTGCCGGTGCCGGTTTCCTACCACAGTTTCGGTGGCTGGAAGCGCTCGCTGTTCGGCGATCTGTTCGCTTACGGCCCGGATTCCATCCGCTTTTACACCCGCCGCAAAACCATCACGCAGCGCTGGCCGCAAGGCGGCGTCCGGGAGAAGGCGCGCTATACCTTCCCCAGCAATAACTGAGCCGGCGGGAGTTCCTTCAAACTCCCCTTCCTCCACCCCCCAAGAGACTGGCGGACGCCGCACTTCCGTGGCGTCCCTGCCAATGGTTGCTGCGGCCCTGTTTTCAATAACCCACTTTCTTCACTTTCAATCAAAAGCTGTCATTTGCTGATGTCATCTCCGCGTGAAAGAAAGATACCTTTGCCTGGCTGCTCCGTGGTTTATGGCTTTTGCGTTGTGAGTGCTTTGCATCCAGCGGGGGGGACGGCGGCGGGGGGGGG
>JBFIHZ010000265.1:0-6122 GCA_041601535.1 Lysobacterales bacterium
AATCAATATAAACAGAAAGATACTGTGAATCAGCGCCAGGTTAGAGAATTTTGAATTTCGCAGGGTGTTGGCCACCCGGCTTTCACTGCAGCCGTCGATTTTTCATTATTTTGACTGGGCCCCGGCCTCATGGCGCGCGCTTTAAGACCGTGTAAACGGTCGCTGATGTTTCCGCGGAAACGCGCCAGACGGTCAGAGCGCAGTAAACCCTGCTGACCAGGCCCTGCGGCAAAAAGTATTTCTCCGGAATGCATGGGTGATTTTGGCATGACTTTTTGCCCGACTGGCGGCAGAATTACCGGCACCATGGAACCTGAAACCAAAACTTTCGACCCGATCAGCTTTACCGACTTCCTGCGGGTTGAACTGCGCGTGGGCCGCGTGATTTCCGCGGAAAATTTCCCCCAGGCGCGCAAGCCGGCCTATATATTGCACGTGGATTTCGGCAACGAGATCGGCATCCGCAAATCCAGTGCGCAGATCACCGCGCTGTACCAGCCGGAAGAATTGGTCGGCCGGCAGGTGGTGGCGGTGGTGAATTTTCCGGCCAAGCAGATCGGCCCCATCATGTCCGAATGCCTGGTCACCGGCTTTCACAATGCGGCGGGTGAGGTGGTTTTGTGTGTGCCGGAACAGGACGTGCCGTTGGGGACGCGCCTGCTCTGATGACGCCCCCGGCCTGGTGTGATCAGCCCGGCATGGTGCGCTACCATGTAATGACCCGGGCCGTTTTTACACGGTGGCGGGCATTAACACGAAGCGCTCCATTCACACGATGTGAAACCTTCGCTAAGGAGTAGAGCCAGTGGCTTTCTTCGCAAGGACCGCGAAATCCGCCGTGCCGTGGTTTACGGCCATACTGATGATTCCGGCCGCTGTGGCTGACCCCCTGCCGCGTTTCCCGCCAGCGGCGGTGTGGAACCAGGACATCAGCGCGGCCGCCTTGCATCCCGATTCCGCCAGCATGATCAGCACGCTGGACGGGCTGGGCGGTTTTGGCGGTACCTCCTTCCGCCGTATGCAAATCGATTTCAGCTTGCATGTGGTGCGGGCGCAGCCGGGCAGCCCGCAACGCATCGTGGTGGCGCATCCCGACGGCTACTACAGCCCCGATTGCGAAGCGCCAGGCAGCTCCCTGCCGGTACCGGAGTACTCGGCCATTGAGGGCCAGGCTGGCCTGGAGTGCGACAACCTGGGTGAGGATTGTCATTTGCTGGTGGTGCAGGGCGATACGTTGTACGAGGCCTACCGGGCCACCGCGCCAGAGCCGGGCGTGCTGCAGGCACAATGCCTGGCCGTTTGGCAGCTGGACGCCGTGTATCCGCCGCAGGGCCGCGGCGAACATTGCACCAGCGCGGACGCGGCCGGCTTCCCGATGGCGCCATTGATGTTCAATGCTGATGATATTGCGGCTTCGCTGGCGCTGGATGAGCAGGGCGGGGGCGATCTTGGCCATGCCATACGCTTTATCATCCGCAACGAGCGCATGGCCAGCGACAGCACGCTGGGCGGTGTGGCCGGGCGGCTGTATGTGCGTCCGGCGTCCCATGCCGGTGGGCCCAGTGGACCGGCCGCTTCCATCCCGTACGGCGCCCGCCTGCGGCTGCGCGAGGATTTTCCGCTGGATCATTACAATCCGGCCGCGCGCGTGGTGCTCAATACCTTCAAACGCTATGGCATTGTGCTGGCCGACGGCGGCAATATCACGCTGACGGCGGAGAGCGACCGCTACACCACCACCAAGTGGGCGGATCTGGGCATTGATTCGCGGGTGTTTGACTTAACGCCCAATGCCCAGGACGTCAGCATCACTGATTTCGAGGTGGTCGATACCGGCCCGCGCATTGCCGAGACGTACGACTGCGTGCGGGCCGGGCCGCCGCCGGCCGGAGTTTTTGCCGACGGTTTTGAAAACCTGCCCTGACCAACGCGGGTTTTCGGCCAGCAATTACATAAGAGCCTCGGCCGGAATTCCGGCCAGAACAGTCGATCGCAGGGCCTTCTCAGGTGACCATAATGGCTTTGACTTCCAGAAAGTCCATGATGCCGTGCGCGCCCCATTCGCGGCCGTTGCCGGATTGCTTGTAGCCGCCAAACGGTGCGCCGATATCCACGTTGGCGCCGTTGAGATGGACCATGCCGGTGCGCAGGCGCCGCGCCACGGCCATGGCCTCTTCGGTGCTGCCGCCAAAAACGTAGCCGGACAATCCGTAAACCGTATCGTTGGCAATGGCCACCGCCTGGTCCAGATCGGCATAGGGGATCATGGTGAGCACCGGGCCAAACACTTCCTCGCGGGCGATGGTCATGTCGTTGTTCACATCGGCGAAAATCGTCGGTTTCACGTAGTTGCCGGCTTCCAGGCCATCCGGCTTGCCGGGGCCGCCGGTGACCAGCCGGGCGCCTTCCGCCATGCCGGCCTCAATCAGGCCCTGGATCTTGTCGAACTGCTGGCGGCTGATCACCGGGCCCATCTGCGTGGCGGGGTCCGCGGGGTCGCCCACGATAATGCCTTCGGCTACCTGCCGGGCGATGTCCACCGCCTCGTCGTACAGCGCTTCGGGCACCAGCATGCGGGTGGGTGCGTTGCATGACTGGCCGGTATTGGAAAAACAATCGCGCACGCCGTGGGTAATGGCCTGTTTCAACGGGGCGGATTGCAGGATGATGTTGGCCGATTTGCCGCCCAGTTCCTGGGCCACGCGCTTGACCGTGTCGGCCGCCGCCTTGGCCACCATGATGCCGGCACGGGTGGAGCCGGTGAAAGACATCATGTCGATATCCGCATGCGACGACATGGCTGAACCCACTCCCGGTCCATCGCCGTGGACCAGGTTGAATACCCCGGCCGGCACGCCGGCGGCGTCCATGACTTCGGCGAATAGGGTGGCATCCACCGGTGCGATTTCGCTGGGTTTGAGTACCACGGTACAACCGGCGGCCAGCGCCGGTGCCACCTTGCAGGCAATCTGGTTAATCGGCCAGTTCCACGGCGTGATCAGACCACATACCCCCACCGGTTCCTTGACCACGCGGGACTGACCGGCAGTTTCCTCGAATTCAAGTTCTTTCAGGGCTTCCAGGGTGGTCTGCAGATGGGCAATGCCCATGGCGGCCTGCGCTTTCTGCGCCAGCGTGATCGGCGCACCCATTTCGGCGCTGATGGCCGCGGCAATGTCGTTGTAGCGCGACTGGTAAGCGGCGATGATGCGGCCCAGCAACTCCAGGCGCTGTTCCACGCTCCACTGTGAAAACGTTTCAAACGCGGCACGCGCGGCGGCCACCGCCTGGTCGACATCGGCTGCATTGCCCAGGCGGATCTGGCCAATGCTCTCGCCGTTGGCCGGGTTGATAATGTCGCGAATCTCGTTGGAGGTGGATTCCAGCCATTGGCCATTAATATAGTTTCGGGTGCAATCGTACATCTTCAGATCCTGTATGGGCTGTGGGCATGTTTGGGCAATTATCGCGGTCACCTGCGGCCATGCAACGCGGGCGGTTTCATGCCATGATATTTGTTTACAACGATGTGCGGGCCTGCGGACGGTTAAACAAGGCCTTTCTAACCAAAAGAACAGGAGATATCGATGCTGGGTTTAATGCAGGATTGGCCGCTGCTGGTTCACAAGATGCTTGATCATGGGGCGTTCAATCACGCCGAACGCGAAATGGTAACCCGCTCGATCGAGGGCCCCATCCGGCGTTATACCCTGGCGGATCTGCGCACCCGATCGCTGCGCGTGGCCAAGGCGCTGGAACGCGATGGCGTGAAAAAGAGCGACCGCATCGCCACCATGGCCTGGAACACCGATCGCCACGTTGAAGCCTGGTTTGGCATCATGGGCCTTGGGGCCATCTGTCACACCTTGAACCCGCGCCTGTTTTGCGACCAGCTTGACTACATCATCAACCACGCCGAAGACAAAATCATTTTTGTCGATACCACCTTTGTGCCGGTGGTGCAGGCGCTGGCGGACAAGCTTACCAGCGTGGAAAAATACATTGTCCTGACCGATGGCGAACATATGCCGGAAACCACGCTGCCCAATGCAGTGGCTTACGAGGACTGGCTGGCCGGCGTGGATGACGATTTTGCCTGGAAAAACTTTGATGAAAACACCGCGGCGGCGCTGTGCTATACCTCTGGCACCACCGGCAATCCCAAGGGCGTGCTGTATTCACACCGCTCCAACGTACTGCACGGCATGATGGTCAACCAGCCGGATGTGCTGGGGCTCAGTTCCGGGGACTCCATCCTGCCCATCGTGCCGATGTTCCACGCCAATGCCTGGGCCATCACCTACGCGGCACCGGCGGCTGGCACCAAGATGGTTCTGCCCGGCTGCGGCATGGATGGCGCCAGCGTGTATGAATTGCTGGACACGGAAAAGGTCAGTGCATCGGCCGCCGTGCCCACGGTATGGCTGGGCCTGCTGCAATACCTGGAACAGAACAACAAGAAATTGCCGTATCTGGACAAGGTGTTGATTGGCGGCGCGGCCTGTCCGCCGATGATGCTGCGCAAATTCGAGCTGGACTACGGCGTGGAAGTCATTCACGGCTGGGGCATGACCGAAATGTCACCGGTGGGCACCACCGGCAAAATGAAGCACGCCACCGCCGGGCTGGATACCGAGGCCAGGCTCAAACTGAAAGAAAAGCAGGGCCGCACGCCCTTCCTGGTGGAAATGAAAATTGTCGACGATGAACACCGGCAGTTGCCGCATGACGGCAAGACTTTTGGCCACCTGCTGGTGCGCGGGCCGGCGGTAGCCAAAGCCTACTTCAAACGTGATGCCGATATCCTCGATGCCGACGGCTGGTTTGATACCGGTGATATCGCAACCATCGACGAACTGGGTTTTATGCAAATCACCGACCGCGACAAGGATGTGATCAAGTCAGGTGGTGAATGGATTTCTTCCATTGAGGTCGAGAACGTGGCGGTGGGCTGCCCGGGCGTGGCTGAAGCCGCCGTTATCGGCTTGCCTCATCCCAAGTGGAGCGAGCGGCCGCTGCTGGTGGTGGTAAAAGCAGATGGTGCTGATCCGGCCAAAGCGGATGTGCTGGCCTATCTGGATGGCAAGATAGCCAAGTGGTGGATGCCGGATGACGTGGTGTTTGTTGACACCATTCCGCATACCGCAACCGGTAAGATACAAAAAATGGAACTGCGCAAGCAGTTTGCCGACTACACGTTTACTGAGTAATCAAAGTTCCTTTATGAGCCAGACTGCAAAATTGTCCTTGCCGGAAACAATTCGTAACGTAGTGCGCGAGCATGCCGGTCAGGTGGGTGCGCTGATGCCGGTGCTGCACGGTGTGCAGGATCATCTCGGCCACATACCCGATGAAGCCATACCGCTGATCGCCCGGGCCATGAACCTGTCACGCGCCGAAGTGCATGGCGTGATGAAGTTCTATCACGATTTCCGCTCCACGCCCCGGGCCCGCTACCAGGTGCATATCTGCCGCGCCGAGGCGTGCCAGGCCATGGGCTCGGTGCAGTTGGAGAAACACGCCAGGAAACGCCTGAAGATTGATTATGGCCAGTCCAGCACCGACGGGCGCTTCAGCCTGCATGCGGTGTATTGCCTGGGCAACTGCGCCTGTACGCCGACCATACGCATTAATGACGATATTTATGCCCGTGTCACGCCGCAGCGCTTCGATGAATTGATCGACGGCCTGCAGGAGGGCCAGGCATGAGCATTCGTGTGTATGTGCCGATGGATACCACCGCCAAGGCGCTGGGAGCGGACCAGGTGGCCAGTGCCATCAGCACGGAGGCGCGGCAGCGGGGTATTGATATCACGCTGCTGCGCAATGGTTCGCGTGGCGCATTCTGGCTGGAACCGCTGGTTGAAGTAGTAACCGACTCCGGGCGCCTGGCTTTTGGTCCGGTAAGTGCGGGTGATGTGGCGGGTCTGTTCGATGCAGGGTTTCCGGCACGCTGTGAACATCCTTTGGCCCTTGGCAATGTCGACGACATTTACTGGCTGTCGCGGCAGCAGCGGCTGACTTTTGCGCGCGCCGGCGTGATTGATCCGCTGAGTATTGAGGACTACCGTGCCAACGGCGGATTCGCCGGCCTGGAAAACGCCCTGAACATGTCGCCACAG
>JBFIHZ010000266.1:0-6122 GCA_041601535.1 Lysobacterales bacterium
GCACGATGGCCGGCTTGGCGGCGGCGAAGGCGCGTTGCACCGCGGCCTGGATGTCTTCCGCCCGTTCGACGAATTCACCGTGCCCGCCCATGGCCTCGGCCATGCGGTCGTAACGTACCGGGCTGAAAGACACCTGGATGGTGTGGCCGATGTGGTCCACGTGGGCCTGCATTTCCGCGCCCAGGGCCTGGTCGTCGTTGATGATGATGACGATGGGCAACTGGTGGCGGATGGCGGTTTCAAATTCCATAAAGTGAAAGCCGATGCCGCCGTCGCCGCTGATCAGGCACACCGGGGTGTCGGTGCCGGCCTGCAGCATGGCGCCGATGGCGTAGGGCATGCCGGAACCGAGGTGGCCATATTTCGAGGTCCACAGAAAATGCCGGCCACGCTTTTCAAAAAACGCGATCTGGTGCATCAGCGTCAGACCGCTGTCGATCACCGTGATGGCGTTGTCGGGCACCGCTTCACGCGCTTCCACCATCAGAATGGACGGGTTGATGGTGTCGGCCCCTGCCAGGCTGGCGATGCGTTGCTGGCGCTCGTCCAGGTACTGCGCCCGCCAGGCGGGCAGACGCGGGTTGGCGTTTACCCCGCCGCTGCTCTCCAGCGCGTCGCACAGTTGCGGCAGCACGTCCTCCAGCTTGCCTACCAGCGCCAGGTCGATCGGGTGATTGACGCCCACGGCGGCGGCATCCTGCTCCACCAGGATCCACTTGCGCGTCTCATCGCCCTCACGGAAATGCCGCTGGCGGCCGTAGTTCATGGTCTCGGGTATCGAGGTGCCCAATGCCAGCATCAGGTCGCACTGGCGGATCACGTCCTGCCCGGCCTGGCTGAAGTAGGGCAACCACTGCTCATCGGTTTCCAGCACCGTGCCGCTGCCACCGATGGTGGTGAATACCGGGCAGCCCAGCTGGCGGGCCAGGCGCTGAAACAGATCATGGGTGCGGGATGTGTGAATGCCGGTGCCGCCCAGCAGCACCGGGCAGTCGGCGGCCTGCAGCATGCTGATGGCCTGCTGGATCAACTCGTCGGCAGCCGGCAGTCGGGTGGTGCGGTAGCGCTGCGGTGGCAACGGCGGCACCGGGAATTCCCACTGGCATTCGTGCATTACAAAATCGTATTCGATATAGACCGGCCCCGGGGTGCCGGTGAGCGCCTGGCGGAAGGCCTCGTGCACGATTTCATCCAGCTCGCCGGGGTGGGTGATGCGGGCGGCGAACTTGCACACGCTGGCAAAGCAATCGAATACCGGTGCATGCAGAAAACGGCTGCGGCGCACCCCGCTGTCGACCACGGCCTGGCGGCGTGAACCCAGCACAATCACCGGAATATGTTCCTGCGCGGCGCACACCACCGCCGGCAGCAGGTTGGCCTGGCCGGGGCCCATGGCGCCGATGGCCACCTGCGGCACGCCGGACATGCGGTAGTAGGCATCGGCCATAAACACGCCAGCGGATTCGTGCCGCGGGCCAATGATTTTCAGGCCTTGTTTCTCGGCATGCAGCTGGATATCGCGCATGGTCAGGTCACCCTGTGAGAACAGGGCCTGCACACCTTCGCGCTGAAACAGCTGAACCATGCGTTGCCCAAAACTCATTTTTTCCAATGTCATCTAGGTCAATCCTGTACTGATTAAAATGTTTTGCCTGCAGCCGGGTGGGTACTGGCTGCCGCCGCGGCACAGCTGCGAACAGTGCAGTGGGCGGGCAGGCCGCCTACTCGGCAGCTTCCTCTGCTGCCTGCTCAGCCGACGGCTCTGCTGAGCCAGCGGCGGTCATCACCGCGACGTCCTCGTGCACCCAGCCGTACAGCTCCATGCCGCTGAACGGCAGGTACTTCAGGCCGCTTTGCTGATCTGTCTTGACCTGCACCAGCGCCGTTTTGCCCGATGCAAACGCGCGCCGGATGGCCGGCTGGATGTCCTCGGCCGCCTCGACGTATTCGCCGTGGCCGCCCATGGACTGCACGAACTGATCAAAGCGTGCGCCGGCGAACAGGGTTTCGGGTATGGCCCCCATGTACTCGTCCAGCGCCGCCAGTTCGGCCGCGAAGGCCTGGTCATCGTTCAGCACCACCACCAGCGGTAACTGATGGCGGATGGCGGTTTCCAGCTCCATCAGCTGCATGCCCAGCGCGCCATCGCCGCACAGCAGGCACACTTGCCGCCCGGGGCCGACCGCCAGTTGCGCCCCGACCGCCTGCGGCAGGCCGGCGCCGACATGGGCGGCGAAGGAGCCCCAGATAAAATCGTTGCTGCGTTTTTCAAAACAGTCGTTCTGATACACGATGGTGAAGCCGGCATCCGACACGATCACCGCGTCGTCCGGTACCGCTGCGCGCGCTTCCAGCATCAGCCGGTTGGGGTCGATCGGCTGCACATGGGTCACGCTGTTCCATTGCTCGGCGCGTTCGGCTTCATAGGCTGCGCGCCATTCCGCCATGCGCGGGTGGGGCGGCCGGTCGCCGGCCGCTTCAAGGCCGTCACACAGCTGCGGCAACACGTCCTGCAGGGCGCCGATCACCGGCCAGTCGATATGCCGGTTGATGCCGATGGCGGCGGCATCGGGGTCCAGCTGGATCCAGCGGCGCTGTTCGTTGCCGGGAGCAAAATGGCGCTGGCGGCCGTAGTTGATGTTCTCGGGGATGCAGGTGCCCACCGCCAGCACCAGGTCGGCGGCCTGGATGGCGGCCTGCCCGGCTTTGCTGTCGTAGGACAGCCATTGCGGATCGTTCTGCTTGATCGCCCCGGCGCCGGCGAACGTGGTGATTACCGGGCATTTCAGCAGCCGCGCCAGCCGCAGAAAGTCATCGTAGGTGCGCGTGCTGTGTATCTCGTCGCCGCCGATCAGCAGCAGCGATTTGGCCTGCCCGAGCATTTCCACTGCTTTCTCTACCGCCGCTTCGGCCGCTGGCTGCGACAGCACGCGGTACTGCCCCGGTGTGGCCAGCTCGTCGTAGTCCCATTCCTGGGTGTGGCCGGCGTAGTCCACCTCCACGTACACCGGGCCGGGAGTGCCCGACAGCGCTTCGCGAAAGGCCGACTGCATCACCTCGTCCACTTGCCGGGGGTGATGGATGCGGCGTGCCGACTTGCAGATCTCCCGGAAGCAGCCCATCAGTGATTCAGCGTGCAGGAAGCGGCCGCGGCGCACGCCGCTGGTGCTCTCGTGCTGACGACTGGCACCAATGATGATGACCGGGATGTGTTCTTCGGCGGCCCACACCACGGCCGGCAGCATATTGGCCACCCCCGGGCCCTGCGCGCCCATAGCCACCTGCGGTTTACCGGTCATGCGGTAGTACGCGGTGGCCATCCATACGCCGGCCGCCTCGTGCCGCGGGCCCACCATCTTGATACCGGCGGCGAGCGCGTGCTTCTGGATATCCTTCAGCGACAGCTCACCCTGGCTGAAGATGCACTGCACCTCCTCCTGTTGCAATATGCTGACGATGCGTTGACCGGCCGTCATCCTGTGCTTTGCCATACAACCCCCAGACCGCGAGTGGTTTCGTTAGCAGCCAGTCTAGAACAGGGTTTTTGAATTCAAGGACGGATTTTGTGCAGGCGGGGGGGAGATTTGCGCACCGCGGGAGATTTGGCTGGCGGCGGTGGCTTCAGCTTTGCAGATAGGCGCGGTTCAGTGTTACCGAAGGCCATTCGCCAAATTCGTTTTTGTACACCTTGGTGAAATAGCGCCGGTCGAAAAAGCCCCAGCGCGCGGCGATATCCGCCACCGTGGTGGTTTTCGGGTCGGAGACTTTCAGCAGGTCCCGGGCGCGCAGAAGTTTTTCCTGGCGGACCTTGGACATCGGGCCCATGCCCAGGTGGGTGGCAAATTCATACTGCAGCTTGCGCAGGCTGACGCCGGTGGCGGACACCAGGTCGGAGGACGAAATGTCTTCCTCGATGTGTTCGTGAATATACTCCAGCGCGGCCTGCAGCGAAGAGGTGCCATACAGCTTTTCGTGCTTCTGCAGCTCGGCGATATCACCCGAGGCATACAGAAGCGAGGTGACCAGGATGTCCTCGACGTTCTTGCTGATGATGCCTTTGGAGAACAGTGATTTTTCGTCGTCCAGCTCGTTGACGATGGTGCCCAGCGAGTTGCCGATGCTCATGCCAACGCCGCGGTCCAGCCGGATGCGGGAGGGAAACCTCATGCCACCGGAGCAGGGCTGGCCGAAATGCGAGATCACCATGTCATTGAGAATGTGCTGGTCAATCCAGGCCACCACCGCGATGCAGTCGCTGTGCCAGTCGAGATCCACCGGCTCGCCCGGGCTGAGCAGAAAGCCTTCGTTGGGCTTCGCCGCGTGCTTGCTGCCGTGATGATTCCTGACCAGCGTGCCGGTGAGCGGCACCACCAGCTGCAGCGCGTTGATCGGCGCCGTGCCGGCATGCAGGCGCGAGCCAAAGCGCACGCCAAACAGCACCATGCGGCTCAGGCGCACGCAGGTGATGCGTGAGCGCGAGGCGTCGCAATCATCAAGATAGGAAAAATCATGCTGCGCAATTTCCCGGCTGACGGCGTTCTGCAGCTCATTCGGGTTCTCACTTTCTACCAGTGCGTATTGAGCAAATGGAAACGAGTTGTGCAGCTGAATGTTCACCTGTTTTCAGTCGCACCCCTGTGTGAGAGTTGTGGCCAATGCTGCATCCGGGAAGTGATTTTAAAATAGCATTGCGGGCTGAGACGGTCAATTTAAGCGCCCTGGGCGCTATCACACATGCGAATTAATACCGTTGTGGGATTATTTTGATGCGGCTTTTTCGGCTTTTTTATCAGCACGTCTGCCCGCTAGTAGCGCAAATCCGAGCGCAGGTCTACAATAATCTTCGTACTTACTGGCGGGTGACTGCGATGCGTCGATTGATCGGATTGGTGCTGTTGGTACTGCTGGCGGGAAACGCACGGGCTGAGCTGGAATTTGCCAGTGGCTCGTGGTTTGACCCGGCGCGCAGCGGGGAAGGCTTTGTGGTGCAGATCCTGCCCGGTGGCAAGGCGGTGGTGACCTGGTTTACCTATCCGCCAATGGGCGCACCCGGGCAACAGGCATGGATGCTGGGCGTGGGCGATGTGGCCAACGGCAAGATCACCATCAACCATATGGAACAGCCAACAGGCGCTACG
Organism: Lysobacterales bacterium; assembly: GCA_041601535.1. Classification (GTDB taxonomy): domain Bacteria; phylum Pseudomonadota; class Gammaproteobacteria; order Xanthomonadales; family SZUA-36; genus JBFIHZ01. The sequence continues at coordinate 5,139 of JBFIHZ010000266.1, forward strand.
TTTGGTCCCGGCTTTGACCCGGCCGACGTGGTGCGGCTGGACTGGGGCAGCCTGACCCTGACCTTTCATAATTGCGGCAGCGCCACCGCTGCATGGAGCGGCCCGCCGGCCTATGGCAGTGGCCAGATGAGCCTGGTGCGGCTGTCCAGCATTGATGATGTGGGCTGCAACCCCACCAGCCCCGATGTGGAAGACCGCGTGATTTCCGGGCGCAGCGGCGCCTTTTTCGACCCGGCGCACGATGGCGAGGGCTGGATGATCGAGGTACTGGACGACGGCCGCGTGGTGGTCTACTGGTTTACTTACGACGATATGGGCAACCAGGCGTGGATGATCGGCGTGGCGAAGCTGGACGGCCGCACGCTGTGGATAGACGAGCTGCTGCAGCCGCACGGCGCCCGCTTTGGCAACGCGTTTGACCCCGATGACATCGAGTTCGATGAGTGGGGCAGCCTGGGCATGGTGTATGACAGTTGCGATGACGGCGGGCTGCGGTATGACTCGTTAAAGCCCGAGTTCGGGGCAGGCACTTTGCTGCCGGTGCGCCTGGCCATGCTGGCATCCACCTCATGTACCGAACCCGGCCCGGTGCCCCCGCTGAATGGCGGCAGCTGGTCGTATGATCCTTCGAAACCAATGCCCGATCCGGTGGGTGAATCCGTATCCGTAGGGGTGGGCGACCAGGTGTACCTGTTTGGTGGCTGGGGCGGGCTGGACCGCCTGCGGCGTTTTGACCTGGCCAGTGGCATCTTCACCGATCTGCCCGCCCCACCCGAGGGGCGGCATCATCCGATGATGGCCACTGACGGCCAGTCGCTGTACCAGCTGGGCGGCTATTTTGGCAAACATGAGGCGCTTAAAAATTTCTGGCGGTTTGATCTGGCCAGCGAGACCTGGGAGATACTACCCGACCTGCCCGAAGGCCGTGCTGCGGGCGCTGCGGTGTATGCTCACGGGCGTGTTTACCTGGTATCCGGTAACGGC
>JBFIHZ010000267.1:0-6116 GCA_041601535.1 Lysobacterales bacterium
GGGTGGTAACGAGCCATTCCTCCCCGCCCTCGGTGACAAGTCTTGATGCGGTGCCGCTATCGTTATCCGGTGACCGCTCGGCGGGTATGAAACGGCTGTGTACTTCACCGCTGGCGTCAGGGATGCGCTGATAAAAATAGCCGGCTTTTCGGCTTTGCAGTGTCTGATAAACCGAGTCCAGATGCAGAAACTGATGTTGAGCCAGAATCGGCTGCAGCAGGATATGTACGGTACCACCGCAGCCTATGCCGAGCTGGTACGACAGATCATCCTCGTCACTGCCATCGTAACAAAGGGTCAGCGCCTTGCCACTGTGCATCACCTGGCGGGCGTGGCGATGGATATCGGATTCCAGGCAGCCGCCGCTGAGCAGGCCGAACTGTTGCCCCAGGCTGTTGAACAGCATGGTGGCGCCGGGCTTGCGGTAGCAAGGGCCCTCGGTCCGATAAACGGTTCCCAGCACCCAGTCGGCACTGTCCCGCTGGGGGTACCATTGCTGCAGCAGGTGGGAGAGGTCATTTGCCATGATCAGCGCTCATTATTCATCAAACATTATTCATCAAACATTGTTCATATAACGGAATAGGTGACCGGGCACGCCTGAGGGCGCCCCGGTACTTGTTTTAGCTGTTGAGTTTCAGCGGCAGGTGCTGGAAACGCTGGCCCGTAACCGCGCTGAGCGCATTGGCGACGGCCGGTGCGATCGGCGGTGTGCCGGGTTCGCCAACGCCGGTGGGCGGCTCTGCCGAGGGCACGATATGCACTTCGATTGTCGGCATCTGGTTGATGCGCAGTACCTGGTAGTCGTGGAAGTTGGACTGCACTACCTGGCCGTCCTTAAGCGTGATTTCACTCAACAGCGCAGCGGACAGACCGAAGCCGATGCCGCCCTCCATCTGGGCACGAATGATGTCCGGGTTAATCGCCAGGCCGCAATCTACCGCACAGACGACACGCTCGACCTTGAAGCTGCCGTTATCCTGCACCGACACCTCGGCGACCTGGGCGACGAAGCTGTTAAAGGACTCGTGCACCGCGACACCGCGGCCCCAGCCCTTGGGCAGTTCCGATCCCCAGTCGGCTTTTTCTGCCGCCAGTTTCAGGACGCCGAGGTGGCGGGGATGCTGTGCCAGCAACTTGAGCCGGAAGTCGACGGGGTCCTGCTTTGCGGCCCGCGCCAGTTCATCGATGATGACTTCGGTGGAAAAGGCGGTGTGGGTATGGCCGACAGAGCGCCACCACTGCACCGGCACGCCCTGGTCAACGGTATGCAGTTCTACCTGCATATTTGGTATCTGATACGGCAGGGTCGAGGCGCCCTCAACCGAAGTGGCGTCTATGCCATCCTTGACGATGAAGGCTTCGAAGGCCGTGCCCTTGCCGATGGACTGGCCGACGATGCGCTGTTCCCAGGCAACGGGGTTGCCGCTGGCGTCCAGACCGGCACGGACCTTGTGCACGTAGAGCGGGCGGTAATAGCCGGCGCGGGTGTCATCCTCGCGGGTCCAGACCAGTTTCACCGGCGTGCCGCGCCTTGCCTTTGCGATCTGGGCGGCTTCGAGCACATAGTCGGAATGCGGGTTGGCACGACGGCCGAAGCTACCACCGGCTAGCAGCATGTTGATCTTTACCTGCTCGGGCTTAAGGCCCAGGGCAGCGGCCACGGTGGCCTGGTCCACGGTGTGGAACTGCTCGCCGTTCCAGATTTCACAGCCGGCATCGTTTACCAGTGCTACGGCATTCATGGGCTCCATAGCTGCGTGGGCCAGGTAGGGCATGTCGAACACGGCTTCCACCACTGTCGTGGCGTTGGCCAGGGCTTCGGTGGCGTCGCCATCGGTACGGGCGACGGCGCCGGGCTGTTCGGCCAGCGCGCGGTACTCGCGCAGTATGTCATCGGTGCTGCCAGCGAAGGCGGCGCTTTCGTCCCAGTCAATGCTGAGCAGGTCGCGGCCCTTCTTGGCACTCCAGAAATCCGTTGCCAGCACGGCAATGCCGCTGGGAATTTGTACCACGTCCACCACACCAGGCGAAACCAGCGCTTTGGCGGCATCAAACTGTTTGACCTTGCCCCCGAAACGCGGCGGGTGGGCAACGAGAGCTGTAAGCATGCCCTCCAGTTGCAGGTCCTGGGTGAACAGGGCGCTGCCATCGGTTTTGCCCCGGTCCAGGCGTGGCAGTGACTGGCCAATGTAGGCAAAGTCCGCCGGATCCTTCAGGCGCAGCGACTGTGCATCCGGAATGGGTTGCTGCGCGGCGAGCTCCACCAGCTCGCCAAAGGCTGCGCTGTTACCGGAGGCTGCATGGCTAAGGATGCCCTGGCTGACCTGAATCTCGGTGGCGGGGACCTTCCAGCGCTGTGCGGCGGCTTCGATCAGCATGGCCCGTGCCGTCGCGCCAGCGGTACGCATCTGCAGGAATGAATTAGCCATTGCGGAACTGCCGCCGGTGCCCTGCATCGTGCCCCAGTTCAGGTTGTTGTAGCGAGCCGCATCGGCAGGCGCGCCTTCTGCGACGACCTGAGACCAGTCAGCATCGAGCTCTTCGGCGAGCAGGGTGGCCAGGCCAGTGAAGGTGCCCTGGCCCATTTCCAGGTGTTTCATGATCACCGTGACGCTGTTGTCGGTACCGATGCGGACAAAGGCATTGGGTTCGAAATCGCCAGCGGTCACTGTAACGGCGGCGTCTGCAGCCAGCGCTACGGGCAAATTCATCGCCAGGGTCAGTCCGGCTCCGACGGTGGTGACCAGCTTGAGGAAATCCCGGCGGCTGGAAACCAGGCCCTGATGTCCATTGGATAGGTTGCGGCGCATCTTGATCCTCCTCTTATGCCAGCTGGTCGGCGGCTTGTTTGATGGCGCTGCGGATGCGCGCGTAGGTGGCGCAGCGGCAGATATTGCCCGACATGGCGGCGTCTATCTCTGCGTCGCTGGGCTGACTGTTCTGTTCCAGCAGGGCGGCGGCGGACATGATCTGGCCTGACTGGCAGTAGCCGCATTGCGGGACTTCAAGTGCGGTCCAGGCCTGCTGCACCGCCTTGGCCGCCGGTGATGTTATGCCTTCGATGGTAGTGATGGCCTTGCCCGCTGCCGCAGACACCGGTGTCACGCAGGAACGTGTGGGCTTGCCATCGACATGCACGGTGCAGGCGCCGCACATGGACATGCCACAGCCAAATTTAGTGCCGGTCAACCGGACATGGTCGCGGATGGCCCAAAGCAGAGGGGTGTCGGGTGTGGTGTCCAGTTCATGGCTGACACCGTTCACCTGGAGCGTGATGGACATTGAGGCTCTCCTGATCAGTCGGGACTTTAGCGGCTGGCGGACAGCGCACCGCGAAGCATTCAATTTAGTCGTGATCAGCCTGCAACGCATAGCGAAATCATCCAAACTACTTGCCTAAAACTCCAGAATTAAAATTTGGGCATGGCGCGGGTCGGGGCGCAGGGGGCATACTTCGTGCAGACTCAGAATCATGTTTACAGGGGGCCTCGATGGGATTGGGATCCAAGTTGGCGCAGGTGATCGCAGGCCGTTGTGAGAGCGACGGGGCACACTCGACACCGCTGGACGGGCTTGTGCTGTACCGCAGCGGCGTCGACGCTCCGCGTACACCGGTGGTCTATGAGCCCGCAATCTGCGTGATCGCCCAGGGGCGCAAACGGATTTTCTACGGCGAGCATACCTGCAGCTATGATCCGGACAATTATCTGATCAGTTCACTCACGCTGCCGGTGGATGTGCAGGTGCTCGATGCTGTTGAAGATGCACCTTATCTGGGCCTGAGTCTGGCGGTGGATCGGGACATTGTTGCTCAGCTGATGCAGGAAATGGAGGCGTTGGGGAGTCTGCCCGCGGACAGAGAGGCTTCGAAGATTATCAGCGCCAGTGTGCTGACCGATCGACTGCAGCAGGCGTTTGTACAGTTACTGGAGACACTGGACAGCCAGATGGATCGGGAGATTCTGGGCCCGGTATTCCTGCGGCAAATATTTTATGAAGTATTGAAAGGGCCCCACGGGCACCTGCTGGGTAACTGTGTTGCCCACCACGCGGGTGCCAACAGAATTGCGCCGGTGGTGCATTTTATCGAGGAGAACTTTCACCAGCCGCTGGATATAGGCACGATTTCCCGCTTTGCCGGCATGAGCGCGTCCTCCTTGCATGATTATTTCAAACAGATTACTTCGATGTCGCCGATGCAGTTCGTCAAAAATCTGCGACTGCATCGCGCCCGGTCGATGCTGTTAAGTGGAAATCAGGCCAGCGAAACGTCGTACCGGGTAGGCTATAGCAGCCCGTCCCAGTTCAGTCGTGAGTTCAAGCGATTTTTTGGCGAGCTGCCCCGGGATGTGCAGGCCGGCAGTGGGACCAGAACCCTTTAATGCCACGTCACCGCGCATCCGGATACGGCGTCCGGCATAGCAATACGGTTGCAGCACATCACGGGCGATGACGCTGCGTTGAACTTCGCTGGTGCCCCTGTAAAGGGTCGTGATGCGGGCATCTGATTTGTTTTCCATAAACCCGAAGTTCGCGAGCTTCGTGCAACGCTGTTGCAGGATTTCATGGTTGGTGGCGTGATCCAGTGCCGGGGCAACCGGCGCCCGTTCAGTCTCGGCAAAGCGACGTGCCGTCCTGAATCAGTGTTCGTTCTTCGGTCAGCAACGTATCCATGGCGGTACCGATATAACAGGGTATTCCTGTATTTACCGCAGATCCTTGCTCTGACGTAAAGTGAGTTGCTGCCCGTTGTCATGAATACGTTATCCGGAGGGGTTCCTGCCGCCCTGTGAGAAACGCGCTGGCGAGTCATCAGGCTTGACAGCCTTCGCTATCGGCACCATGGTTGCGAATAGAGTACTTTTTTGGGGCAGATGGACAGCTTTGATGGCAAAACGCGATGTACGGCCTGCATGGGTACCCAGACTTAGCAGTACGGCGGAGCTCGATATTCCCTGGGCCACGCTCGAAACGCTCATAGGCGGCCATTCGGTGGTTGATTTGCAGCAGCTGCCGCTGGTCGATGAGAAGTCGATCGTGCGCTTTTTGCAGGCCTATGGATTTGATCCGGCCGATCAGAAGGATCGGCAGGCAATGGAACAGATTCATACCCGGGCGATACGCTACCTGGATGAAGTGGTGTTGCCCTGGCAGTGGCTGGACGCTGTGCCGCAACCTTATCGCAGCATGTCCGTCGAGGAACTGCTTTTGGAGGCATCACGGGCCCCCAGTGGCGAATGGCCCAATTGGCCCTGTGTTCTGTTGAAGGTTCTGCATTGTGCAACCCATGCGCTGTTCAGTCAGGATCCGTCAGCCCACAGTGCGGCGCTTGAAAGTGTACGTGCGCGGTTTTTGCCCTTTTTGTTCGAGCAGCAGGGCCAGCAGTGGATTGGTGATGAAAACTGCAAGATTCCGCTGGTGGAATTCCGTATCAAGGATGAAAAGCCCTTTGAGCGGATCATGACCAAATTGCTGCACAAGCCCGGCAACCTTGCGCTGGAGGTGTTTGACCGGCTCGGCGTGCGGCTGGTAACGCACGATATCTTCTCGGCGGTGCTGTTGATCAAGTTTTTGCGCAGTCGCAATATCATCATGTTTGCCAATCAGTTGCCGGAGCGGAGCCGCAATTCTCTGGCCGAGCTTGATGAGATTCACCGGCTCTACGGTGTGGGAGCACCGCCGTTCATTGTCGAGCCACTGGCGGGTGCCATGTTTACCCCGCCGGAGTTGTCGCGTGATAACCCATTCAGCGACCGCGCCTTTCGCATGTTCAAATTCGTCGAGCGTCTGATTGTGCGATTGTCGGATGACCGGCGTTGTATTGTCCCGTACGAGATCCAGGTGCTTGACTGCAATGCCTGGGAATCCGCGTTTAGCGGCGCTGCGACCCATGCGGCCTATGAGGCACGACAGTTAAAACGGGTGCGTCAGCGCCTGTTTGGGCATCCGCCCTAGGAGGCTGTCTGAGAATGCTGGCCGTCGCGAGAGCCATCTGGCGGCAGGATAATCCGGTTCACTGCTGATAGAAATCAGTATTAAAAACGTTGTGTAAGCACTGCGTTCGCGGGAAGGACGATGTGTCGGTGGGCCGATGTATCTGGGGGCTTGCACGA
>JBFIHZ010000268.1:0-6019 GCA_041601535.1 Lysobacterales bacterium
GCTTGGCCAGGTTCAGGCCCGCTTCCTCGCCGTGTTTCTGTACCAGGATACTGGTCAGCTCATCACCCCAGGAGCGCACCGCGTCAACGATTTTTTGCTCCAGCAAGGCCACATCAAACTGAACATCGGAACCCGGCTTGGGCCGGATAATTACCTGCAGGCGGGCCAGCATGGACTCGGAAATGTTTACCACGTAATCCAGCCGGCGGCCTTTCAGCGCGCGCTTGAGGATGGACTGGATTTTTTCACGGTTTTCGGTGTTGAACCGTTCCCTGGGGATGTAGACCAGGCAGGAGTAAAACCGCCCGTAGCGTTCGCGGCGGATGAACAGGCGCACGCGGCGGCGCTCCTGCAGATTGAGCACACCCACCGCCAGCTCGGCCAGTTCATCGGTGCTGGCCTGGAACATGTCATCGCGCGGCAGTGTTTCGAAAATGTGCATCATGGACTTCCACGCATGACTGCCCGGATGCAGCCCGACCTGGTCCAGTACCTGCTGCGCCTTGCCGCGTATCAACGGTGTATCCAGTACGCTGAGACTGTATGCGCTGGATGTGAACAGACCGAGAAAACGCCGTTCACCAATGGTGCGGCCACGACTGTCAAAGGTCAGCACGCCGATGTAATCCAGATAACCCACGCGGTGGACGGTAGAGCGGGCATTGGTCTTGGTGATAATCAGCGGAATATCCTTGCTGTGCTTGCGCGCCTCTTCGGCCACACTGGTCAAGGGCCGGCGCGTTACATCCCCTTCCGATTCGCGCAGGATTCCGAGACCAGACCCGGGTACCACCGCCAGGTCATGGCCCTTGTCGCCCTTTACCACCTTGTAATCGCGCACACCCAGGAAAATAAAGTGATCATCGGTCAGCCAGGACATGAACTGCTGACATTCCTGCATCATGTCCGCGTCGGCCTTGGGTGCCCATTGCGGCATCAGTTCACGCGTTTCGGTTGCGACCTTGACCATCGCACGCCAATCAGCGACGGCAACATTGACGTCTTCCAGCGCTTCCCGCAGGCGCTGCTCGATTTCTTCCAGAACGTCCGGCTGGGTCTGCCGGTTGATCTGGATCTGCACGACCGATTCGGCGATGGCCTTGTCATCGTCCCTGTTGGTGATAGCGGTCAGCCGGCCGTTCTTGTTGCGCCGCACGCGAATGACCGGATGCACGATCAGATGAACATCGAAATTCATTTCCGCCAGTGCCAGTGTGGCACTGTCCACCAGAAACGGTTTGTCGTCGTTTACCATTTCGATGATGGTGTGTTCACTTTCCCAACCGTGTTTGCGCCGGTTCGGGTTATACACCCGTATCAGGGTCTCACCAATGGCGCGGCGGGCAATGAACTTTAATTGAGAGGCGATAATGCTCGCCAGCACCTCGGGATTTTCACGGCTCATTTCTTCCAGTGGAACGCGGCGGAAATAAGCAGCCAGGTAACCCCGGGCCAGCTTGGTCTGGCGAAATCCCGGACGACTTTCCAGTGCCTGTCCGATCTGTTCCAGCAAATCCAGCTTTTGTTGTTCTGGTAATGCGCTCATGTGGTTTGCCCCCGCTGTTAGCGTAGACCGGTTTCCAGACGTCCAATCACCATGCGTTGAATCTCGCTGGTGCCCTCGTAAATCTCGGTGATCTTGGCATCACGGAAATAGCGCTCAATGGGCATTTCCTTGCTAAAGCCCATACCACCGTGAATCTGTACCGCCTGGTGCGCCACCCACATGGCCGTTTCGGAGGCGAACAGCTTGGCCATACTGCCTTCCAGCGTGTAGCGGGCACCACTGCTCAGCGCTTGCTGTTTTGCCCAGGCGGCGCGCAAGGTCAGCAACAAAGAGGCATCAAGACGGCATTTCATGTCCGCGATCTTGGCTTGCAACATCTGGAACGAACCGATTTCCCGGCCGAACGCCTTGCGGTTGCGCACGTAGTCCAGACTGGCTTCATAAGCAGCACGGGCAATGCCCACCGATTGCGCGGCGATGCCAATACGGCCTGCATCCAGCACACCCATGGCAATGGAAAAACCCTTGCCTTCTTCACCCAGAAGATTTTCCGCCGGGCAGACATAGTCCTCAAATTCGATTTCACAAGTGGCCGAGGCACGAATGCCCAGCTTGGGTTCGGTCTTGCCACAGCTGAAACCCTTGACCTTGGTGTCGATCAAAAAGGCGGAAATACCTTTGGAGCCGGCCTGCGGATCGGTGACGGCAAACAGCACCACAAAATCGGCGACCGGACCGGAAGTGATCCAGGACTTTTTGCCGTTAATAACATAGTGACTGCCGTCGTCACTGCGCCGTGCACGGGTGCGCATATTGGCGGCGTCGGAACCCGACTGTGGCTCTGTCAGGGCATAAGCACCCACTTTTTCACCGCTGGCCACCGGCGTAAGAAAAGTCTGCTTCTGTGCCTCGGTGGCATTCTTGAGGATGCCGTGTGAGTAAAGCGAATTGTTCACCGACATGATGGTGCCGTGCGATGCATCAGCGGCACTGATTTCAATCAAAGCCAGCACATAACTGATGGCGTCCATGCCAGCGCCACCGTACTCGGCCGGCACTTCGATACCCATCAGCCCCAGCTCGCCCATCTTGCGCACCGTTTCTACCGGAAATTTACCGCTGGCATCGTATTCCGCGGCAACAGGGGCGATTTCTTCCCGCGCAAAATCATGAGCGGCGGCCTGGATCATCAACTGTTCTTCACTTAATTGGAACTGCATGGCGCTTGATCTCACTTCTGGCAATGATAAAAGCGGCAATTATAAGCCTTGTAACCCTCAAATACCTCCTCAGCCACCGCATACGGGACATTTGCCGGGGGTTTACTGACCTGACGTATGGTGCCGCCGGCAGCCGGACGGCAGGCGTGCAAATGACGGCATTTCCGGGCATTGCATGGTCGGGCGCTATTGACCTGCCCGACCGCAGTGGATAGGCTTATATATCTTTAGATCAAGATACAGAGATATAACGGCCATGAAGTCCGTACCGCTCGATCTCGAACAAGCATCCCATCACTGCCGGCTGCTGGCTGATCCTACCCGCCTGCGCCTCCTGCTGTTGCTGGAAAATGAAGAATTCAGCGTGGCCGAACTGGCCGCCATTACCCAACTGGCGCAACCGCGCGTGTCCACCCATCTGGCGAAACTGAAAGACGCCAACCTGGTGGCCGACCGCCGTGAGGGTGTATTTGTCTATTACCGGCTGTCCACCAACCTGCAGGACAGTGGCCTGCAGGCCCTGTGGGATGTATTGCGCAACAGCAGCAGCGACCCCCTGGTGCAGCAGGACCTGGCCCGCGTGCCACAGGTGTTGACCAAGCGCAGCGGCAGCAGCTGGGCCGACAGCGTTGCCGGAGACATGGAGCGGCATTACTCGCCCGGCCGGACCTGGGAAGCCACCGCTCGTGGGCTGGCCCACCTGATCCGGCCAGGAAGAATGCTGGATATCGCTTCCGGCGATGGGGTACTGGCCGAATTACTGGCGCCGGTGGCGAGTGAAATCGTCTGCCTGGACCTGAGCAAAAAAGTGATTGCCGCCGGTAAGAAGCGGCTGGCCAACACCGCCAATGTGCGTTTTGAAACCGGCGACATGCATGACCTGCCTTTTGCCGACGGGCGTTTTGATACCGTTTTGCTGATGCATGCGCTGACCTACACCCTGCAGCCTCAGCAGGTCATGAACGAAGCGGCCCGGGTGCTGGACAGCGGCGGCCGTCTGCTGGCCGTTACGCTGGCGCGGCACCGTCACAAGAAAGCAGTGGAGCCCTATAACCACGCCAATCTCGGTTTCACCCCGGACAAACTCAACGACATCGCGGTCAGCGCCGGCCTGCAGGTGGAATCCTGTGCGGTGTCCGCGGTAGAAAAACGCACGCCCAATTTTTCCATTCTCACTCTGTATGCCACCAAGGCCTGACCCATGACCGTGTTACCTTACGCCAAGCCGCAGCGCGTCGCCCTGCTGGAACAACTGATGCAACAGCGCGTGCTGGTCACCGATGGTGCCATGGGCACCATGATCCAGGCGCTGCAACTGGAAGAATCCGACTTCCGCGGCGAGGAATTTTCCGAACATGAGCACCTGCTGAAAGGCAATAACGACTTGCTCAGTCTGACCCGCCCGGAGATGATCCGGCAGATCCATCTAGATTTCCTGCGTGCCGGGGCCGATCTGGTGGAAACCAACACGTTCAATGCCACATCAATATCCCAGGCCGACTACGGCACCAGCCAGTGGGTGCGGGAAATCAACCGCAAAGGGGCCGAACTGGCCGCCGCAGCGGCAGCGCAGGTGCAACAGGAAACGCCTGACCGGCCACGATTCGTCATGGGCGCTTTGGGACCCACCAACCGCACTGCTTCGTTATCACCGGACGTAAACCGGCCGGAATTCCGCAACACCAGCTTTGAGGAAATGCGGCTGGCTTACGCCGAGGCGGCGCTGGGCCTGTGCGAAGGCGGCTGCGACCTGCTGGTGGTGGAAACCGTATTCGATACGCTCAACTGCAAGGCCGCGCTGTTCGGCATTGGCGATGCGTTTGAGCAATTGGGCCACCGGTTGCCGGTGATGATATCGGGAACCATAGTCGACGCCAGTGGACGCACCCTGTCCGGTCAGACCGTCGAGGCATTCTGGTATTCCATTGCCCACGCCCGTCCCTTTGCCGTGGGGTTGAACTGCGCACTGGGTGCGGAGGAAATCCGGCCGTGGATTCAAGCGCTGGCCCGGGTGGCCGAATGTCCCGTCATCCTGTACCCCAATGCCGGACTGCCCAATGAACTGGGCGAATACGATGACAGCCCGGAACACATGTCGGCGGTGATTGGCACGTTTGCCCAAGATGGTTTGGTAAATATTGTTGGTGGCTGCTGCGGCACCACGCCAGAACATATCCGGGCAATCGCACGGGCGGTAGGCGAAGCCCCGCCCCGGCAGATTCCTGAGCTGCCGGTGCATTGCCGCCTGGCCGGGCTGGAGCCGCTGGTGATTACCCCGGAAATGAACTTCATCAACGTGGGAGAGCGCACCAACGTGACGGGTTCAGCCGTGTTCCGCAAACTGATTGAAAACGATCAGTACGCCGAAGCGCTGGAGGTGGCACGCCAGCAGGTGGAAAACGGTGCCCAGATCATCGATGTAAACATGGACGAGGGCCTGCTGGACGGTCCCAAAGCGATGACCCGTTTCATAAACCTGATTGCCTCCGAACCCGACATCGCGCGCGTGCCGGTAATGATCGATTCATCCCGCTGGGATGTGATTGAAGCGGGCTTGCGCTGCCTGCAGGGTAAAGGCATCGTCAACTCAATCAGCATGAAAGAAGGCGAGGAACAGTTCATCCAGCAGGCGCGCCTGGTGCAGCGCTATGGTGCGGCGGTGATCGTCATGGCCTTCGATGAACAGGGCCAGGCCGACACGCTGGAACGGCGTATCAGCATCTGCAAACGGGCCTGGAAATTACTCACCGAAGAAGTCGGCTTCCCGCCCCAGGACATCATTTTCGATCCGAATATTTTCGCCGTGGCCACCGGTATCGCCGAGCATGCAACCTATGGCATCGACTTTATCGAAGCCACCCGCGCCATCAAGCAGGCCTGTCCCGGCGCGCTGATATCCGGCGGCGTCAGCAATGTTTCGTTTTCCTTCCGTGGCCAGAACCGTGTACGCGAAGCCATTCACTCGGTGTTCCTGTATCACGCCATCCGTGCCGGCATGGACATGGGCATCGTCAATGCCGGGCAACTGGAAGTGTACGACGAGATTGATCCGGAACTGCGCGACGCGGTTGAGGACGTGATTCTCAACCGCCGGGCTGACGCCGGTGACCGCCTGCTGGAGGTGGCACAAAAATTCCAGGGCAACACCGAACGCGACGCTGCCGAAGCTGAAACCTGGCGCAGCCAGCCGGTACGCGAACGGCTGATGCACGCCCTGGTCAAGGGCATCAATACCTACGTCGAAGAAGACACCGAAGAGGCGCGCCAGCAGTCCAGCCGCGCACTGGATGTA
>JBFIHZ010000269.1:0-5990 GCA_041601535.1 Lysobacterales bacterium
CGGCCGGCAGTTTGCGTGCCGGCGTGGCCGAAGCCAGCAGTGCCATGGTGGTCACCAGCAGGATCAGCCAGGTGCCGGCGCTGATCACCGTGGCTCCGCCAATGGATACTTCCGGCAGGATGCCGGACAGGTCCATTGCCACCCAGGTAATGCCCATCGCGACCAGTGCCAGGGCCAGTATCTGGGTCATGCTGGGGGGCTGCTCGGTGTGGTCCATTTCGGTAGCCGCTTTGTCCATCAGGGCCAGCCGTCCACTGGGTACTTTCATCCAGCGATTGAAGCGGTCGGCGAACGCCTTGGAGCCCAGCAGGATGGGCAGCCAGATCACGTAGACCAGTTGGTCGGCGGCGGCCGCCATGGTCATGTGGCCCGCATCGGCTCCCAGCGCCGCGTGGGCCGCCGTCATGTTGCCGGTACCGCCTATCCAGCTGCCGGCCAATGTGCCAAACGATTTCCAGCTGTCTTCCGGCAACGGGAAATTCAGTGGCAGCCACGCGGGACTGCTCAGGGTTTGGCCCAACTGGTAGGCCACCACGCCGCCGATAACCACACCCATGCTGCCCAGCAGCATCACAAACACGCCCTTGCCCATGATGCGAATGGCACCCAGTACATCCACGCGCAGCAGCATCAGTACAATGAACACGGGCAGGGCGTAGTGCCGCAGAAAGTCGTACGTTTCGCTTTTGAACGGAATCAGGCCGGTGTTGGACAGCAGCACCGGGGTCGCATATATGAATATCAGTGGTGGCAGATAGTTGAAGATGCGCCACTGCGTGGTTCTTTCCAGCCAGAACCAGAAGCTGGCCACGGCCAGCAGAACGGTGAGGACACCCGCCGGGGTGGTGATCAAAGCTTCATTCATGACGCTTCCCTTTATTGCGTTGTTGTTCTGATCCCGTCCAGCAGTTTACACCCCGTCTGCAGTGCTTCAAGAATTCGCGGGGTGGCGCGGCTGATTTTATCGGCATTGAGCAGGAACAGGGCGTCGTTTTGCACCGCCTGCAAATCATGCCACTGCAGCCAGTGCGTGAGCGGATTTTCCTGCCCGGGCAAAACCGGTGCCAGCATGGCCTGCGGGTTGGCGACAATCACCGACTCGCGGCTGATTTGTGGTGCCAGGGCCGGCTGATCCGCGAATACATTCACGCCGCCGCACAGTTCAAAGCCGGCGGATATCAGGTGCTGGCCATTGATGGTGAACAAGGGCTTGCCGGCCACCTGGTAAAAATAGCTGACCGGCTCGAGCCCGGTGTAGCGCTGCCGCAGCGCTTCGAACTGTTGTTCTACCTGCCGTGCCGCGCTGGCCGCAGGTTCCGTCTGGCCCGTGGCAAGGCCCAGTTGCTTTAGCGTATCGGCAATCTGCTGTGGCCGGGTGATCTCCACGCTCCAGACGTTCAGACCCAGAGACCGCAGCCGTTCGATGCCGGCCGCCGGATTGCCGCTGTGCCAGGCCACCACCAGGTCTGGCGCCAGTGTGATGATGCGTTCCAGGTCCAGGCGGAAGGCGTCGCCAATGCGCGGCAGGTTTCTGGCCGCCTCGGGGTATTCACTGTACTCCACCGTGGCCAGCAATCGTTCGCCCAGGCCGGCGGCATAGACCAGTTCGGCCAGGTGGGGCGAAAGCGTGATGAGGGTGGTGGCAGGCTGTTCCAGCAGCAAGGTACTGCCGTCGGCTTGCGGCAGCTCTATAGCCGCAAGGCACTGGCTGGACAGGGCGCCGCAGCATAACAGTGTCGGCAGGCAGCGCCTGAGCGTTAAAGCGAAGCGACGCCAGAACCATGTGCCGCGGCTGGGCAGAGTGGCTGGCCGGATGTTGTGTGTCCCGGCGTGCTGGCGGGCCGGGTGACGCGCTTGGATGAGCACTTTGCTCAGGTGATGACGTCGATCAGCAGCAGCAATGCCAGTACCGTCATCCACACGCCCAGCACGCGCCAGATCAGGTCCATCGACTGTTTCAATGTGGACAGGGGTCCGGTCAGCTGGTCAGCGTAACCATCCTGGGCGGCGTGGCCGCTCAATACGATTTGCCGCGCGCTGGCCAGCAGGAAGCCATTATCGCCTTCAAACAGGCCGTGACCCTGTTCATTATGGTAGGTACGCCAGGCAACGAATACCGAATCAAAATCGGTGGCAATGGCCAGTGACAGTGTCATCAGCTGGGCTGCCGGCCAATCGAGAATTTGCCGGGTGCGCCTGAACAGGCGTTTTTGTCCGGGAGCCAGGCCGCACTCTTCGCAGGCCAGCCAGTCCACCATGCGGTACAGGAAGGCGCCAATAATGCCCAGCACCGCGAACCAGAAAATGATACCGAACCAGCGGTGCAGCGATTCGCTGAATACCGCGTCTACCGTGGCTCCGCGGCAACTTTCCGGGTCGACCGGTACATCCGCGCGCAGCAGCTTGCACAAGGCGGCTTCCTGGCTGCTTTCATCTTCGCTGTCGATGATTTCGGCGACCTGTGTGTCGATGTCGCGGCTGCCAAAGGTGTACACCAGTACGGCCAGCGCCAGCAGGAAGATACCCAGCGAACCGAAGGCCGTTACCACCAGGTGATTGAGCAGACCCAGTGCCAGCAAAGGCAGAAACAGAATGATGAAAAAGCCGCTGATATCCTCCCAGCCTGGTAGCCGGGAGAATGTGTCGTCGGCGAATCGACTCCAGTTATTCAGCCACTGGTGTTTGCGCACTTGCCCCAGCTCACGGATGAAGTGGCACAGCGCGAAGGCGATAAGAATTGCAATGATGGTCATAGTGGTGCCGGATCCCTGTCATTGCTTGGGCATTGCCAAGATGAGGAGATTCTATCAGAGCCCGGCGCGGGATGAAGTCTTATGCGGGGTTTATTCCTTGCCGCGGGCGGAGCGGGTAATGGCTTCGAGGTCACCGTCGCATTGTTGCCGGTACCAATCGGCAATCAGGCGGAAGGCTATGGATACCGGGGCGGGCAGTAAAACCGACTGGTCCTGCACCGCTGCTGTCAGTTCCTGCGCGGTATACCAGCACAGTTCTTCCAGTTCATCCGAGGTTTTGAAATAGCGGTTTTCCGCTTCGGCATAGAAACCGCACATGGACGAGGCGGGAAACGGCCAGGGCTGGGACGATACGTAGCGGATGTCGGTCAGGCGCACGCAGGATTCCTCAAAAACTTCCCGCACCACTGCGTCTTCCAGGCTTTCACCGGGCTCTACAAAGCCGGCCAGGGTGGAGAAGCGCCGTGCCGGCCAGTTGGCATTGCGCCCCAGCAGACAGGCGTCGCCCTGGGTGACCAGCACGATAATTGCCGGATCGATGCGCGGAAAAGATTGCCGTGCGCATTCCTCGTTGCTGCACACCAACCTGTGGCCGGCCGAGGTCAGCCGGTTGGGGTGGCCGCATACGCCGCAGAACACATGACGGTGCTGCCAGTAATGCAGGGCCTTGGCGTAGGCCAGCACGCCGGCATGTTTGGTGTCCATGTCGACCGAGGAACGGCGCAGGTCAAGAAAGCGCGCCTCGGGGTGTTGCTGCAGTATTTCTTCCCGTTGCTGGTCGCTGATGGAGACTGCGAAAAAATAGCGCTTGCCATCGCTGCCGAGCAGGGTGGGGGGTTGGATGCTGTCGAGGTTGTCCAGTTCGCCGTTTTTCAGGTAGACCGCGATCTGGCCTTGCTCGGTTACCGCGATCAGGCTGCGGCTGCGCCACAAAGGGACAAACCGCGCGGCGGCGGACTGTTGTGCCTGGGCAACCCACTCCGGGTTATCGCGGTATTCGGCCAGCCGGTCGAGACGAACAGAGGTAAAACGGTTGCGGCGCGACTTCGATACCTGGTCGATGCTGACCTGGAGATCGGCGCCTGCCACGGTTCAGACGGAGAATGACGAACCGCACCCGCAGGTGGTGGCCGCATTGGGGTTACGGATAACAAACTGCGCTCCCTGCAGGCTTTCCGAGTAATCCACCTCGGCACCCATCAGGTACTGAAAGCTGAGCGGGTCTACCAGCAAGGTGACGCCATCGTTTTTTACCGCGATATCGTCTTCAGCCTGCTCTTCATCAAAGGAAAAGCCGTACTGGAAACCGGAACAACCACCACCGTTGATGTAAACACGCAACTTCAGATCCGGATTCTGTTCCTCCAGTATCAGTTGCTGTACTTTGCGTGCTGCCGCATCGGTAAACACAATGCCGGGAGCTATGCTGTGAGTGGATGTTTCCATAGGGTTCAACTTGCCAATAATAAGTAATGCCCGCAAACCAGATGGCCGCCGGGGCTGATTAACAATATGGTGGCCGCCAGCGTAATATCAATGTCCGTGGCGGACTTGCTCATGGCGTATCCTGCGCCTCTTGCAGCTCTTTTTCCAGTTCCGTCGGGTTTACAGGCAGGGCCGCTGCCGGTTCGTTCGAGGTCAGGTCCTGCCAGTCGAAACCGCGGGTCACCGGCTTGTTCTGTCCCTTGGCGTTCAGGCTGACCAGCAGGCGGGTGGGCTGAAAGCCGTCCGGCAGGGTCAGGTAGCCATCCAGTTGCTGGAAGTATTTGAACCGGAACTGGGGTTCGGGCTGGTTGCCGTCGGTGATACGCGCCCACGGCAGCGTCAGCGGCCGGTCGCCCAGCGTGCCCTCCAGGTCGAATTGCACCTTGCCGCTGGTGATGGCCGAGCGCCGCAGGTTCTGCGTCAGGGTGAGCACAAACCGGTAGACGCGGCCGGAGCCTGTGGGGCTGAGCTCCAGGTGGTACACCGCCAGGCCGCTCTGCGCGCCACTGGTGCCGGCCAGCCGGCGGTAAAAATCCAGTTCGCCCGCCAGGCGCTGTAATTCTGCCTGGTGATTGCGCTCCTCTTCGCGCAACAAGCTGTTGGCCTGCCGCATGACACGGGCTTCCTGTTCCGCCACTTTTTGCCGGGCAATACTGGATTCGAGACGTTTGCTGAGGGTCTTGATTTCCGCTTTCTGCGACTTCAGAATTTTTTCCGCGCGGGCCAGTTCAGGTACGGCCTGCAGCAGAGTGATGCGGTACACTCCATAGCCAAGCCCCAGCAGAACCAGCAGCACGCCGGTCAGGACTTTTATGTTGGGGCGGATTTTGCGGCTGGCAGGTGTTTCGGTCATACGTGATTGTGCGCATTTACCCGGCGGGTGTAAAACTGCTTGGACGCCTGGCCTTTTGATTGGTTCGGCTGGTGCGCGTGAGTGCGCTGTCGGATTGGGCGATGCTCAGATGACAAAAAAGCGGCCGAAGCCGCTTATACCTTGCACTAGCTTGTTAGTATTTATTGTTGTGATGCCAGGCTAGACCCCGCAATAGGTTGCAGTTTATACAACGTTGCACCAGACTTCGTCAAGCGTTCGTCACCCTGGCGGCATGTCCGAATTCCTGGAGACCGGTTTCAATGCTTTGGTTAAAGGCTTTTCATATCGTGTTTGTGGTTACCTGGTTTGCCGGCCTGTTTTACCTGCCACGAGTATTTGTGTATCACGCCATGGCCACCGATGCGGCGGTGATTTCCACCTTCAAGGTGATGGAGCGCAAGCTGATGATCATGACCCATCTGGGGGGCGCTCTGGCCTGGTTGTTCGGGGTGCTGATGGTGGTGGCGGCACCGGGTTTTCTGGCCCAGCCGTGGATGCAGATCAAGCTGGCCCTGGTGCTGCTTCTGACCGGCTATCATTTCTGGTGCCGGCGGTTCGTGCTGCAGTTGGCACGGGACGATGTGCGGCATTCGCATGTGTGGTTTCGCTGGTTCAATGAGTTTCCAACGCTGCTGTTGATCAGCATTGTGTTGTTGGTGGTGCTGAAGCCGTTCTGAAGTTTGGCTGGATTTCGGTACCCGTAAATTGCCAGCAGGGCAGTTTCGGTCAGGGCGCCCACGACCAGTGGCTGGTTGTTTCTGCCACTTCTGCGCCGGCCTGCGGCTGCCCTCGCGACCACGCTGTTGCGGGGTCGGCCTTACAGGGCATCCTGCCCTGGGCGGCCTCAGCGGGGCGTCCTGCCCCGCTGACCCCGGAAC
>JBFIHZ010000270.1:0-5968 GCA_041601535.1 Lysobacterales bacterium
AAGCCCATCGGTAAAGGCACGGGACTGGGTCTGTCGACGGTGTACGGCATCGTAGAGCAAAGTGGCGGGTTTGTTGAACTGGACTCTTCGCCGGGTGAAGGCACCGAGTTCCGGGTGTACTTTCCCAGTACCAGCGACAGCGAGCCAGCGCCGCAGCCGATGGAGCAGCGGGCGGCCTATGCCGGTTCACTGAACGTGCTGCTGGTTGAGGACGAAGACCTGGTGCGCGCCCTGACACGGGCGATGCTGGAGCATGCCGGACACCGCGTAGTCGAAGCCTCCGATGGTCATCAGGCGCTTGAGTTGCTGCAAGGCAACAGTCAGCTGGACCTGTTGTTGACAGACATTGGGCTGCCGGGAATGGCAGGCACCGAGGTAGCGGAAAAAGCGCTTGGCCTGTGCCCGCATTTACGGGTTGTGTTCATGTCTGGCTATATTGATGAAACCATCCGGGAACAGGCGCTGGGCGGCAAACACCGTCTGCTCAAGAAGCCGTTTGATGCGGCCGATCTGCAGGCGGAAATTGCTGAGGCCATGGCCGATGCCGCGCCAGCCAGGCCGGTCTGAAACGTCAGGCCGCGCTGCGAAAGGCCAGCAGGTGGTTAATGCCGGACAGGTCACTGGCCAGCACCTGCATGCTGTCAAACCCGGCACTGTCACCCAGCGCCTGGTAGGTGGAAACGGCGTCCGGGTAGTCACAGGCCACCACGTGTCCGAACAGCAGCTCCCGCTCCGGCCCGGTTAACGTGGCGTAGTGCTCGCGCGCAAATGCCAGCCAGCGCTCAAGGTAGTCATCCCTGCTTTCGTCAGTTTCCCGAAATGCATCAATAACCACCAGCAAGCCGCCAGGCTGCAGCATCCGGTGGCAGGCCGCCAGTACCTTGCCTTTGTGTGAAGCGCGCTCAAGATGGTGCAGGGAAAAGCTGGCCACGATCAGGTCAAATGGCCCGCTGACGCTTGCCGGCAGGTCCAGCAGGTCGCCTTCGCAGGTGGTCGCCGGGATCCCGGCCTGGGCCAGGTTGCGCTGCGCCCGCTCAAGTGCGCTGGCGGTGATATCGATGCCGGTGTAGTGCCGCACCGGCACGGCTTGCAGCAACGGCAGCATCGGTGTGGCGTCACCACAGCCGAGGTCGAGAATGGTAATGGGCTGGGTAAATGTTTGCCGGACAAGTTCCTGCAGGCGCTGGAAAAACCCGGCATGCCCCATGTAGTCATTGTCCAACAGTTTCTGGTAGGCGCGCCATTCGTCAAACAACGGATCGGTCATGCTTGGTCCTCAGCGGTACATTATTTCGGGCCCTGGCAGGCTGGGCACATTCTACGCCAATCACCCTGAATGATGGAATTGCCGGCATGCCGCCGCGTGATGGGGTGGACTCTGGCCTGCAGGCCTTCTATCCTTCCGCCCGGCTTCAAAATAAAGGCACGGATTATGCTGGACCTACTACAGAATTTATTGCAGGAATATGGCATGGGTGCCGAACTGGCGTTTTACCTGGCCAGTATCTGCAGTCTGGCCGGCGTGCTGTTGCTGGGTATATTTGTCAGTTTGGTATTGAAACGCTACCTGCTGGCCGCCGTGGCCTACCTGATTCGCCGAACCACCACCCAGTGGGATGATGCGATCCTGCGCCGCGGTGTGCTCAAACGGCTGGGCCACCTGGCGCCCGCGCTGGTAGTCTATGTGGCCACCCCGCTGGCGCTGGATGGGCTGGATTCCGCAGTATCGTTTATCCGCAACGCCACCCAGATTTACATGATCGTCATCCTGGCGTTGGTGCTGGATGCGGTACTCAACGCGGTCGAGGATATTTACCGCACCACCGAGATTTCCCGCGAAATTCCGATCAAGGGGTTTGTGCAGGTGATCAAGCTGGTGCTGTATTTCGTGGCGGTAATCCTGATTATCGCGGTCTTGCTTAATAAGACACCGCTGTACCTGCTCAGCGGCCTGGGTGCGCTGACCGCGGTGCTGATGCTGGTTTTTCGTGATGCGATACTGGGGTTTGTGGCCGGCATCCAGCTGACCGCCAACAAGATGGTGGCGCACGGTGACTGGATTGAAATGCCCAAGTACGGTGCCGACGGCGACGTCATGGAAGTCACACTGACCACGGTGAAAATCCGCAACTTCGACAAGACCATTACCACCATTCCCACCTATGCCCTGATCAGCGAATCGTTCAAGAACTGGCGGGGCATGCAGGAATCGGGTGGGCGGCGCATCAAGCGCGCGGTATACATTGATGTCAGCAGCATCCGCTTCTGCGACGAGGACATGCTCGACCGGTTTGTGCGTATCCAGTACATCGCGGAGTACATTCAAAGCAAAAAGCGCGAGCTGGACGCATTCAACACCGAATCAAAAGCCGACCATTCCAGCCTGGCCAACGGCCGCCGCATGACCAATATCGGGACGTTTCGCGCCTATGTGCTGGCCTGGCTGCGCAACCATCCAATGATAAACCCCGATATGACCTTGCTGGTGCGGCAGCTGCCGCCGGGTGACAATGGCCTGCCCATTGAAATCTACGTGTTCTGCAAGGACAAGGAGTGGGCTAATTACGAAGCCATCCAGGCGGATATATTCGATCATATCCTGGCGGTGGTGGCGGAGTTCGATCTGCGCGTATTCCAACACCCTACCGGTGGGGATTTCCGTCGGCTGGTGGCGCCTGCATAACTTTGCCGGGTGGATGTATATGACTGGCCAGTGTGGCCAGAAAGACATCAGCCAGGCACTTGCCTGGCTGATGTGGCGCTGCGGTGGAGGATCAGTGGAACCCGTACCCGCGGGGTCGGGCACAGGCTCAGGCTGAGCTTCCACACTTCGCACAGCAGCCCCCAAAATCAAAACTGGAAGCCGGGTGTGAACAGGTCAATCAGAAATCAAACGCCTTGCTCAGTGACAACACCAGGTTGACGTCCGAGTCGCCGCCCAGCAGGGTGGAATCGCTGTACAACACGGCAAAGTTGTAATCGAACAGATCTTTCTCCGACACGGTCAGCGTGTTGCCGTAACCCACTTCGTAATAGTTGCCGTCGAAGTCATCTTCGAACATGCCCACTATGCCGTAGAACCCGTTGTAGGCCGCCGTCAGTGAGTAGAACTGGTAATCCAGCGTCGGGCCGTCAAAGTTTTCATACTCGCCTACCGCCATGTCAAACGTCAGCCAGCTGTAGCCTACGGAAAAGTTGAACTCACGGTAGGTGTCATCAAAATCGCCGGTGTAGGTGTAGATGGTGCCGCCCACCGACAGGCTGAAGTCGCCGGCTTCGAAGCCGTAGCCGCCGTAATAGTCGATCTCCAGGCCATCACCGACATCGGCACCCCAGGTGCCCAGGTAGAATCCGCCGGCTTCAAAGTCGAGGCCGCCAAACGCCGATGATTTTTCCTGCGGTATGCCACGGAAAATATACTCGCTGTTCCAGCCGATATTGGCCGACACCGGCGCGGCGCTGACGGACGTTGAAAACAATGCCAAAAGTGCCAGGCATACTAGGGAAGTTGACTGCTTGATCATGCTGCTCTCCTGTTGGGCCTGTGCCGTGGCCCGGTTCAAATGAAAAGAATTCAGGAGGGTTAATGCAGATTATGTGCCATCTTGCAAAAGGTATATAAAACAGACAGATAGAGGTTTTCGGGGGAGATGATGGCGTGTGGCTGGTCCAAACCGGTGCAGCCTGTGCTTCGTCAGGGTGCGTGGCACGGGGCTGCCGGGCTTTTTGCAAAGTCACGTGCAGTGGACCATAGAAAACTGCAATAAAATGTCAGGGGGTCTGCCGGTTGTGGCCGGCGAAATGGCGGCCAGTTTCAGGCGTGGGGCATGTTCAGAAACTTCATAACCCGGTGCGAAGCAAAAGCCTCGCACCGGGTTACGAAGAGTTGCGACTGTTCCGTATCGCAGGGCTACAAAGAGTTCCATCTCTCACTCTATTAGTGCAAGTAGTTGGATGATTCTCTCACTTTAGAGACAATAAATTTAATTACTACGTGTTTTCAGTAACTTGAACGACATTAAAATTCACTTTTTCAGGTTGCCACGCAGCCCGTCTTTGGAGCAAGGCGCGGTGGACACTTAAAGTGTTCAGCGAGCGGTCGATTTTTGATAGCCTGTCGCGCATGAAATCCATATTGTTTGTATGCATGGGCAACATCTGCCGTTCGCCCACCGCCGAAGGCATCTTCCGCCATCTGGTGGCGACTGCCGGGCGTAGCGCGGAATTTGAAATTGATTCCGCCGGCACCTTGCGCTACCACGAGGGCGACCGGGCGGATGGGCGCATGCGGGCTGCTGCGGCTGAGCGGGGTTACGCGCTGGATAGCATTGCACGGCAGATCCGGACGGAAGACTTTCACCGCTTTGATTACATTGTCACGATGGACGAGGTTAACTATAGCGAAGTGCGCGCACTGGACCCGGGCGGCAAGGCCCGTGTGGTGCGCATGTGCGATTACTGCCAGCAAAGCACGGTACGTGAAGTGCCGGATCCGTACTACGGCGGGGAGCAAGGCTTTTATACCGTGATAGATATCCTCGAGGATGCCTGCGCCAACCTGCTGGACCGTCTCTGAAGGCCGCCGGGTGGCGGCGAAATTTCCCGTTGAACTGGAACAGTTGGGGCGCGGCGCGCCGCTCAGTTTGCGGGCCTGCGGTGGTGGCTGCATCGCCAGTGCGGCCATCGCCCAGTTTGCCGATGGCAGCCGCGTATTCGTCAAGAGTCTTGAGCCCGGAAACAACACCGCGGTGGGTCCTGATGTGTTCGAGCGCGAGGCTGAGGGCTTGCAGGCATTGGCCGCCGCCGGCAGCCTGCGGATTCCCGCCGTACTGGCCTGCGGCAGCCATGCACTGGTGCTGGAACTGATTGAAGCGGGCACCCCCGGGCCGGAATTCTTTTCAGCATTCGGGCGGGCACTGGCTGAACTGCACGAACACCGTGGCGGGGCCTGCGGGTTTGTCCACGACAACTACCTTGGTGCCAGCCCGCAGCCCAATCAGCCGGTGCGTGGCCCATGGCAGGATACGCCCGGCGGTGACGGCAGCGACTGGCCGGAGTTTTTCATGCAACGCCGGCTGCGCTACCAGGTGGCATTGGCCTGTGCTCGTGGCGCGGGCGATGAGTTGTTGGTTTTGCTGGACCGGGCGGAGCAAGCTATCCGGCAACGCTTGCAGGCCGCGCAAGAGCCCCCCAGCCTGCTGCATGGAGACTTGTGGAGTGGCAATTTCATGGTGGATGAACAGGGCCGTGCCTGCCTGATCGACCCGGCGGTTTATTATGGCCACCGCGAATCAGATCTGGCGATGACGCGCCTGTTCGGCGGCTTTGACCCGACGTTTTACCAGGCATATGCAGAACGGCTGCCGCTGGCTGCGGGGCATGAACAGCGCCTGCCGGTTTATCAGCTCTACCACGTCCTCAACCATTTCAACCTGTTTGGCTCGGCCTATTACGGACAGGCCTGCCAGTTGCTGCGCCGGTGTGCTGCCTGAGGCCGCTGTTGTGGCACGGCCGGCGGATGGTATGACGTTATTCAAAAAAGAGAGCAGTTCAGGAAGGATAATCCTCGAACACAGGCAGTGGCTCCGCGCTGCAGGACCAGGCGGCTCGCGAGCCATGAAAAATCCGCGCCTGCGGCGCCAGGTTTGGTTCGTCTTTCAGCGAGCCGGCGGGAATGAAAACCATATTCATGGCCGGGATATTCATCGGCAAAGGACTGCCGCAACGGGAACAGAATGACCGGCTGAAGCGTTCCGCCTCGGGCAGCTTGAAGTGGCTGATCAGGCTTTCGTCACCTTCCCATGCAACCGGACCGCCCTTCACGAACAGATTGCTGGAGTGGGCGGCGCCGCTGGCTTTGCGGCAGCGGGAGCAATGGCAATGAAAAAAACGTGAAGGGTTGCCGGTCACGCTGTAGCTGAGAGCGCCGCACAGGCAGGATCCGTTGAGAGTCTGTTGTTCTGACATG
>JBFIHZ010000271.1:0-5967 GCA_041601535.1 Lysobacterales bacterium
GAATGGACCGTACCCTGGCCGGATACGCGGCCGCGCGACCCCGATGGCGCACCCGATGGCAGTATCTGGCTGGTGGGTCAGGCCGGCCATTACGCGGCGCACTTTGACCCGGACACGGGCGAATTCCGCAAACTGGACCTGCCGGCCGGAACCGGCCCGCACAATGTCATAGTGGATGAGGATGACACCTTGTGGGTGGCGGGTAACCTGAAAGGCTGGATTGGCCAGATGGACCCGGAGACCGGCAGCATCCTGACCTATGTCATGCCGGCGGAAGACGCCCGCGATCCGCATACCCTGGTGTTCAACGACCAGGGGCAAATCTGGTTCACGGTGCAATGGGGCAACTACGTGGGCCGGCTGGAAAAAGCCAGCGGTGAAGTCAGCCTGGTGGCGGTGCCGACTGCCAAGGCCCGGCCGTACGGCATCAAACTGGATTCAACCGGAACCCCCTGGATAGCCCTGCTGGGCACCAACGCGCTGGCCAGCGTGGACCCGCAAAGCCTGGAAATTACCGAACACCGCCTGCCGCGGGAAAATGCGCGGCCACGGCGTCTCACCGTCACCGCGGACGACATGGTGTGGTACGTGGATTATGCACAGGGTTACCTGGGCAGGCTGAACCCGGCGACCGGTGAGATCAAGGAATGGAAAAACCCGGGCGAGCCTTCGGGACCGTATGCCATGGCGTCTGATGCCCAGGGGCGCATCTGGTTTTTCGAAACCCGCCAGCAGCCCAACCGCCTGGTGGGCTTCGACCCGGCCAGTGAATCGTTCTTCATCACCGTTCCGGTGCCCTCTGGCGGTGGCAGCGTGCGTCACATGGTGTATGACGAAGCGCGCAACAGCCTGTGGTTTGGCACCGACACCAACAATCTGGGCCAGGCCCGGCTGCCCTGAACCGGGCCTGGCGGCCAATCAGACTGACTTAGTCTTCAGCCTGCGGCGCGGCATCGGCCGACACCGTGATGTGAATGGTCTCGGAAGCCACCACCGGGTTGTGCGGAATGTGGGCATGATCGCCCAGCACGAGCTTCAGGCTGTGCTCGCCTTCAGGCAGCGTCAGGGTGGTTTCGGTTTGCCCGCCGCCGAAGTGGATAAACTGCTCATTGGCGGGTAAAGGCAGGTTCAGGTCCGGCAGCTCATCCACGTCAATCAACAGGTGGTGATGGCCGGTGCCCGCGGTGTCGGTGCCGGCCGGAGCCACCTCCATGCCGCTGATGGCGAAGCGCACCGTGAACGTGGGGGGCACCACGTCACCGTCGGCCAGGTTGGCAAACCCCACGGTGGCACCCGCGGCAGAGGCCCGCCGGTAATCTGCCGCCTCAGCGTTTGCCGCCTTATCGCCCGCCTGAACGCCACCAATCATCGCCAGCAGCAATACCGTTCCCAATAACCCGGCCCGCAAGGGGCTTACCCATCCTTTTATCATTTGCTTTACAACTCCTGTCGAAAAAATCACCACGTAAAAACCAATGCCTGCTGCCCCATACTGACCAGGACGCAGGTCAGTGCAAAAACCGCATCATTGCTGCGTACCCACCCAGCGCCGCACTTCATCCTGCAGAATCTCCAGGGTCACGGACCCCATACCCAGCACAAAATCGTGGAAGGCGCGTACGTCAAACGCATCGCCCAGCGCCTGTTCGGCTTCGCGCCGCAGTTGCCACAAGGTGTATTCCCCCAGCTTGTAGCTCAACGCCTGGCCTGGCCAGGAAATATACCGGTCCACTTCGGTGGTCACTTCGTGCAGCGACAAGGCGGTATTGCCGGCCAGATAGTCCAGTGCCTGCTGCCGCGACCAGCCCATGGCATGCACCCCGGTATCAATCACCAGCCGGCAGGCGCGCCACATCTCATAACTTAACCGACCAAAATGCTCGTAAGGAGTTTCATAAATATCCATTTCCACGCCCAACTTTTCCGCGTACAGCCCCCAGCCCTCGCCGTAAGCCGAGATGTAATCATTACGGCGGAAATCCGGCTGATCCTGCTGCTCCAGTGCCAGTGCGTTTTGCAGGTGATGGCCGGGCGCGCCCTCATGCAACGTCAGCGCCGGCAGGTTGTACAGCGACCGGCTGTCCAGCGCGTGGGTGTTGACCCAGTAATAACCGCCGCGGTGCGCATCCAGCGCAGCGCCAACATAGCGCCCGGCGGTGAAAAATGGCGCGATTTCATCCGGCACCGGCGCCACGCCATAAGGCTGGCGGGGCAGATGGCCGAATAACATGGGCAGACGGCCATCAACCTTCTTGGCGTAATACGACGCGGCGGCCAGTAATTCACGCGGTGTTTTGGCGTAAAACTGCGGGTCGGTGCGGAGAAATTCGATAAACGCGGCAAAATCACCGTCGAACTCCAGTTCGCGGATGATGGCCTCCATTTCCGCGCGGATGCGGCTGACCTCGTCCAGGCCTATCTGGTGAATCTGCTGCGGACTCATGTCCACCGTGGCGTACAGGCGGATTTGCGCCTTATAAAACTCCTCTCCCCCGGGCAACTCGCTGGCGCCCAGCGTGGTTCGGGCGCCGGGGAAGTACTCCTGGTGGAAAAAATCGTACAGGCGCTGATAGGCTGGTATCACCGAGCCGCTGATCACTTCCTGGGCTGCTGACAGCAGCTCGGCGCGATCGCCATTGGCCAGGGTCTCAGGCATGTTCACGAACGGCGCGAAAAACGGGCTTTGATCAACCCGCTTGACCAGCTGGGCCTTGATCGGCTCATCACGGCCCGCCAGGATCACCTGCGGCTGGGTAAAGCCCAGCTCCAGGCCGCTGCGCATCAGGGCGATGTATTCATCCATCACCGTGCCGATGCTTTGCAGGCGCGACAGGTAATCCCGGTAGTCCTGCAGCCGGGTGAAATCGGTGTCCGCCGGCAACCGGCCCCAGCCCATGTAAAAACCCCAGTCGCTGTTGAAGGGGGTCAGGTAAGCCCGGGTGGTGTAATCCGCCAGCAGGTCATCTATCTGCTTGCTGAACAGGCGGTAATTCAGGCACTCCTCACGGCTCAGCCGTTCGCAGGAGAGCGCATCCAGTTGCTCACGAACGCCCTGCCAGTAGCGGTGGCGCCGCTGCTGGTCTTCGGGCGTGACATGCCCCAGTTCACCCGCATAGCGGTCATCGCCCGTGGCCGATGCCAGGGTAGGAAATTCCTTCAGCCGGAACTGCCATTCTGCTTCATACAGCGCCTTGAAGGCGGCGCTGTCTTCAGCCGCCAGAAGGGCAGGCGCCAGGCCCGCAAGCAGCAGCGCCAGCACCACGATGAGAATTGGACGGACGGCCGGTGTCCGGGCCAGCAGGGTTGGCACGGCCGGGGCCGGGCGGGCCGTGTTTGTCATGCGGTGACCAGCCCGCTGTATGCTGCGGATGAGTGCCTTGCTGTGCATATTCTGTGCTCTCCTGATTCAACGGCGGCGGCCGGGCGCATCGGGCCATGACCTGGCCGTTAACGGTTCACTTCACCACGAAACCCTGCCAGTAGGGATCATCAGCCGGATCCACCGTGATGACGTTGCGGCCGTAAATGCGGGCCCAACCTTCGATGCTGGGAATGATGGCCGGGTAAGGCCCGACGCTGCTCAGCGCTTCCACCCGGCCGGTAAACTGGCTGCCAATATAACTTTCGTGGACAAAGCGGTCACCCTCGGCCAGACGCCCCCTGGCCACCCACTGCGCCATGCGCGCCGAAGTACCGGTGCCGCAGGGTGAACGATCGATTGCTGCATCGCCGTAAAACACCGCGTTGCGGGCATCGGAACTGGCGTGCAGGGGTTTACCGGCCCACAACAGATGACTCAAGCCGCTGATGCGCTCATCTTGCGGGTGGACAAAGGAATAGCGTTCGTTAAGGCGCTGCCGCAGCAGAGGGCTGAGCTGAATGATTTCGGCCGCACTCAGGTCCGCCAGGTCGCGGTAATTGGGCTGTGGATCGATGATGGCGTAGAAATTACCCCCGTAAGCCACGTCTACCTTCAATTCACCACCCAGTTCCGGGCAATCCACGGCAAGGTCCCGGGTATGCAGCCAGGACGGAATATTGGTGATGCGCACCGAACGTACCTTGCCCTGTTCCTCGACATAATCCGCCACCACGCGGCCGGCCGGGGTTTCCAGTGCCAGGCGTCCGGGTGTGCGCGGCCTGACCAGGCCGCATTCGATGGCGATGGTCACGGTACCAATGGTGCCGTGACCGCACATCGGCAGGCAGCCCGAGGTTTCGATATACAACACACCGATATCACAGTCATCGCGGCTGGAGGGGTACAGGATGCTGCCGGACATCATGGCGTGCCCGCGGGGCTCATACATCAGCGCGGTACGCACCCAGTCAAAGTCGCGGATAAAATGCTGGCGCCTGGCCGCCATGGTGTCGCCTTCAAGCGCCGGACCGCCCTGCGCCACCAGGCGTACCGGGTTGCCACAGGTATGCGCATCAATGCAATGAAATTCCTGCCTGGCCGGCAGTGCAGCCGCGTTGGGTTTCGAGCTGGTCTCAGTCATCACAGGCCCTGTGGTCAGAAGCGGTCGGCGGCGAACGGCGAAAGGTCAATGTGGGGCGGCTCATTGAATACCAGCTTAGCGATAATCCGCCCGCTGGTCGGCCCCTGCGTGATGCCATAGTGCCCATGTCCGAGCGCGCACAGCACACGCGCATGTCCCGGCAACGGCCCGATCACCGGCATGGAATCGGGCATCATCGGGCGTTGACCCATCCACTCGGTCACCTCCGCACCGTTAATTTCCGGCAGAAAACGCCGCGCATGCTGCAACAGGGCCTTGGCCCGCCGGTAATCAGCCGGCGCATCCACGCGGGCGAACTCGGCGGTTCCGGCCACCCGCAAGCCGTCACGCATCGGCGTGATGACGATGTACTCGCCAATCTGCATCAGCGGCCGGGACAGCTCCACATTGGGCTGCGACAGCATGCTGTGGTAGCCCCGTTTGGCCATCAGTGGCACGTGGTGACCCAGCTGGCGCAGCAAGTCGTTTGACCACACACCGGCAGCCACCACCAGATAATCCGCGGCTAATCGCTGGCCAGACAAAGTGTCCACGCTGACGCCCTGTTCACTGGCAGTGACAGCGCTTACCCGGTCCTGCAGCCAGCTTGCACCCTGGTCAAATGCCGCCTCGGCAATGTGGCGGGTAACATCGGCCGGTGATCTGAGGTGTTGCCACAGCGGATCCAGCACCGCGATGCCGCCCTTGCCGAGCTGCACGGCGGGCTCCATGGAACGCAGTTCAGCGGCGGTAAGGCGCTGCCAGGGCAGGCCAAACTGCTCGCGGATATCGTAATGCCAGGCATCATCGGCAAATTCCTGCTCATTGCCGTACAGCAGAATCATGCCGTTGGCGCGGCGCAGTTTTTCACTGCCGGTGGCGGCCAGGATTTCATCGTAATCGTCAATTACCGTCGACATCAGCTGCTGCTGCGCCGTGGCGATTTCAGTCACCCGGCGGGCATTTCCGGCACGCCAGAAGCGGTAGAACCAGGGCAGCATTTCAAGGCCGTGCTGCCAGCGGATACGCATCGGTCCCAGCGGATCACGCAACCAGCCGGGCACCTTGCGGATGGCGCCGGGATAGGAAAACGGCGCGATGGACGATACCGAAATGCAACCGGCGTTGCCGAAGCTGGTGGATTGCCCCGGTAACTGCGGGTCGATCACGGTCACCCGCGCGCCACGCCGGCGCAGGTGCCACGCGCAGGAGGCACCGACGATGCCGGCACCGACCACGATGCAGCTGGGTTGCGCCGCGTGCTGTTCAGCTGATGCGGTCAATGCCGGTTACCAGGCGTTCCAGCACGCCGATGATCTGGTCGGTGGCTTTTTGAGCGCCGGTATAATCGCGCCGCGCCACCAGCCGGGCCATCTGCGCGTGCACGGTAATGGCGTCGGACAACTTGATTTGCTGGCGATGAAAATACCAGAAACGGCGGCTGTGGCTGCGCAAGGGCGCCAGC
>JBFIHZ010000272.1:0-5937 GCA_041601535.1 Lysobacterales bacterium
AAAGTTCTCCGGCTCGAAACAACAGCGGCCCCAATAACGCTCACTGACAACCTCACCGGTGTACGGGTTGACGAAAAACACGTTGCTTTCAACAGCCGGCAAATCACCCGATGAGCCGGACCTGGCCTCGGTTGTCATCATCGCGGTGCGGCCCGGACGCGATGGGTATTGCAGGTACCACACCTGTACCTCGGGCCGTGCCTGCTCCAGCCGCTCGATCAGTTGCGGCGGGGCCAGCATGTCGCCGGACGGAGTGACCGCGTAGGCTTGCGGGTTCAGCCAGGCATCCACCTCATCATAAAAGGCCAGGATGCTGCCGCTCAGGCCGGCCATACCAAGCAGCAGTGCCGCGGCAATGGCTGCAAGGGCGCGTAATCGGTTGAACAGGATTTTCATAATGCATTCCTCGTCATGCGGGCGTGCCGCCTGGCAGCCCCGCTGTGTCATTGACGGCTGAAATTTGCCAACCCTGACCGCTTGCGCGGTCCGGCTCAGTGCCGCTTTGACTATAGTGACATTACGCGCCGGGCGGGCAGGCGCTATTGATGTCGTCTCTGGTGCCATGCAGTCACCGCCTCTGGCGCAATAGGCATCTCGCCATCACCGTTCAGAACAGGTAGGTTAGTTATTTCAGACAGGCTGGATAATACCGCGCCAAGTGCCGGTTTCCGGCCTGCCGGATCCGCCTGTATGCGGGCAAGGACACTATCAAGATAGAACCGACCTGAACGGTCAAGGACAGATGCATGAAGTGCTTCACGTTTACCCCTGTGGATTTCCTGGCACGTACCCTGCCGGTTCGCCGCTGGCTTCGCGCCGGCTCACTGCACCTGGCTCTGATGCTGCCACTGTTGCTGGCGGCGACAGCCGTCAGCGCCGATGACTGGGACATTGAAGATACCGGCCAGCCCTATACCGAGGTGGAATTCACGCTCAGTGAAGGCACCTGGATGAGCGTGGACGTCAGCCCCGACGGTCAGTCGCTGGTATTCGACCTGTTGGGTGATCTGTATATCCTGCCAGCCGCGGGCGGACAGGCAACTCCGCTGACCCGGGGTGCAGCCATCGACCGCACGCCCAGCTTCAGCCCGGATGGCACCAAAATCCTCTATCTCAGTGACCGCAGCGGCGATGACAACGCCTGGGTGATCAACGTGGACGGCAGCGGCGCGCGCCAGATCACCCAGGAGTCCAGCTACATGGTGGCCAATCCGGCCTGGAGCGCGGATGGCCAGTACATTGCATTAGCGGCGGTGGAAGCCACCTTTGCCAATCAGGCCATGTCGGAGCTGAAAATTTATCACCTCAATGGCGGCAATGGCCGCACGCTGGTACCGCCGCCGGAAAATCGGCGAGACATACAGGAAGCGGTTTTCTCACCGGATGGCGAGTATGTGTATTACACCCAACGTCTGCTGGATCATGGCATTTACGTCGATGCCAACCACACCAACTATGCGGTGATGCGGCGCAACCTGCACAGCGGGGAAACCGAACAGGTGGCCGGCGGCTTTGGCAGTGCGCTGGCGCCGCAGATATCACCCGACAGCCGGCAACTGGCTTTTGTGCGCCGGGTAAAAGACCAGACGGTGCTGTTCGTACAGGACCTGGAAACGGGACAGCAGCGCCCGGTGTATGCCGAACTGGCACGCGACCAGCAGGCCGATTTTTATCAGCAGGGTGTCTACTACCCCGGCTTCGACTGGTTCCCCGATGGCGCCCATATCGCCATTTGGGGCAAGGGCAAGCTGTACCGGGTTGCAGTGGCCACTGGCGAGGCGGCTGAAATACCGTTTACCGCCGAAAGCCGGCACCGCATCATCTCCACGCCCCGCTTTGCCGATCCACTGGCACCGCAGGAAATCGAGGTACGCACCGCCAGGCAACTGGCGGTTTCCCCGGATGGCCGGCAACTGGTTTTTCACGCCCATGGCCACCTGTGGCGCAAACCCCTGCCTGACGGCGAACCCCAACGCCTGAGCAGCGCCAGTGACTGGGAGTTCGAGGCAGCCTTCTCGGCCGACGGCAAACAGCTGGTTTATGTGGGGTGGAATGACGAGCAAGGCAGCAGCCTGAATGTCATCAGCAGCCGCGGCGGAAAAAGCAAAACCCTGCTGCGCAGCCGCGGCGTGCTGCGGCAGCCGGCGTTTTCACCGGACGGCAAGCTGATCGTCTACTCCATCGATGAACCGAATAAGGGCATGGGCGGCTACCGCGCCCGCCCCGGCCTGTACCTGATAAACACAGATGGCAATACCACGGATGAGCCGCGCCGCCTGGGTGAACCCGCCATCGCGCCGCGTTTTTCCGCTGATGGTTCACGCATTTATTTCACCCGCGAAGCGACTGGCGATACCACCTTGTCCAGCATCGATATCAACGGCTTCGATGCGCGTGACCACGCGGTGGGACGCACTGCTGACCGCACCGAACTCCGCCTCAGCCCGGACGGCCAGTGGCTGACCTTCAAGCAGGAAACCCAGTACTACCTCGTGCCCTATACCGAAACCGGCAACCTGACCACCGTGGATGCCGACAGCAGCGCCGTTCCGCTGGCCAAACTAACCGAGGTCACTGGCTACAACCTGGTGTGGTCACCCGATTCCAGTGCGGTTTACTGGAACCTTGGCAGCGAACTGTACCGCGCTGAAGTCAGCACCGAATTCCTGCTGGCCAATCAGCCGCCTGCTGCTTATGCCCGGTTGGGGCTGACCGTGAAAGCGAATCCACCTGAGGGTCTGGTAGCGTTCACGGGCGGGCGGGTCATCACCATGCGCGGTGACGAGGTGATTGACGAGGGCACGGTGCTGGTGGAAGACAACCGCATCGTCGCGGTCGGGCCGGTCGATGAAGTCACAGTTCCGGCTGATGCTTACGTGGTGGACACGCGCGGCAAAACCGTAATGCCAGGCCTGGTGGATATGCACGGTCATATCGACTGCTGCTATTACGAGGGCCTGATGCCGCAGAAACACGCCAGCCAGTATGCCGCAGCAGCGTATGGCGTCACCACCAACTACGATCCGTACACGTCCGAACTTTCCGCCTACACCACCACGGAAATGCAGCAAGCCGGCTCCCTGGTCGCGCCGCGCTTTATCAGCACCGGGCGGGTGATTTACGGCCGCGCCGGCAAGGGTGACCATGCCTATGTGCCGTTGCGCGAGTATGCCGACTCTGAGCACACCATGGAAAGAAAACGCGCGCTGGGCGGCCGTGTCATCAAGAGTTACAAGCAGCCCTCGCGCCGCGCGCGGCAGCAGTTGGTCAAAGCCGGACGTTCGGCCGGCGTGATGGTTGATGCCGAGGGCGAGAGCCAGTTCTACCTCGGTCTCAGTGCCTTCCTCGATGGTCATATGGCGCTGGAACACTGCCTGCCGGTGGCCACCTATTACGATGACATCATCCAGCTGATGGCCCACTCCGAAGCTGCCAATACCCCCACACTGAACGTTACGTTTGGCGAAATCATGGGTGAGAACTACCTGTACCAGACCACCCGTGCCTGGGATGACCCCAAGATCAAGGCCTATGTACAGGAAACCACCTCGGGGTACAGCCCGACCAACACTCCCTACGCGGCACCGCTGCACGTGCGCAGCATGACCACGCTGCACGCCGCCGAGGAGATCTGGGATATTGGTTTCCGCTCGGTCAGCCGGTCGATGAAACGCCTTGACGATGCCGGCGTGCTGGTCAATTCCGGATCGCACGGGCAGGTGTTCGGCCTGGCCATGCACTGGGAAATGATGTCAATGGCACAAGGCGGCATGAGCAATCACCGCATACTGCGCACCGCCACCATGAATGGCGCCACCACGCTGGGCCTTCAGGATCAGATAGGCTCGCTGGAGCCGGGCAAACTGGCGGATGTGATCGTGCTGGAGAAAAACCCGCTGGACGATATCGAAAACTCCAACAGCGTGAGCTACACCATGATCAACGGCCGGCTGTACGACAGCCTGTCGATGAATGAGATTGGCAACTACGATCGGCCACGCAGCAAGTTCTACTGGGAACTGCCGGATTACCACGGCATTGACTGGAACGAAGCCTGGTCGGGGCAGTAAGGCAACCGGCACCGCAGCATGCAGGGCCCCGGTTGCGGCCGCCGGTGCCACGAGCAGACACCGGGTGGGTAAACGCACGGTTTACCCACCCAAAGGTGCGGTTGGAATTGCGGCCCAGGGCAATAAACCTGAGCCGGAGCCCAAGCATTTTCCGTGGCAGTTAGCCGAAACAGCAGTACGAAGAATCAAGCCGAAGCAGCAAGCCCCGCGAATTACTCAAACCATCCGGCCTGGCCGGCCGGGCACTACCGACCGGGGTGGTCGGGAAGTTTGCCAAACCGGCCTCAGCCGGAACTGGATGACTGCAGCAGACGTGAAAAGGGCTTGCGGATCACCGCTACCAGCACTGCACCACTGCCAACCAGGGCCGCGTGCATAAACCAGAACTCGGCCGGCGACAAGGCCTCGTAAAAGCGTCCCAGCCAGCCGCTGACAAACCCGCCGACAAAAATCGACAGGTAATACGATCCAACCATCATCGCATTCACTGCCAGCGGTGCCGCACGCGAAACCAGCGACATCATGATCGGACCCACGTACATGAATCCGGCGCCGAGGATGAAGTGAAACAACACCGGGAAGACCAGCTGCACCTGGCCACTGCCGGCCAGCAACTCGCCGGCGGCCAGCCAGACAAAGGCCAGCGAGTAGATCGCGCAGCCGATTATGATCTTGTTGAAATCACCGGGCTCGGTGCCTTTCTTTGACTGGCGGTTCCACAACACCAGCACCAGCGGCGCCAGCACCAGTACCGCCAGTGAATCGATCGACTGGAACCAGGTAACCGGGATCAGCAGGTCAAACAGGTCACGTGCCACCCGTCCCTTGATCCACAAGGGATAGGTATTCCACACCTGCGCCTGGGTGGCCCAGAACAGTGCGGCGATCAGGAATAACACCAGGATGGCGCCGATAATCGCCCCGTCCCCGGCTTGCAGTTTTGGCCGTTCGCCGCTGTCGGTCAGCACGCGGTCCGGCGGCAGATGGCTGCGCCCTTTCCAGTAAATTACGATGCCCACCATCATGCCGATGCCGGCCACACCAAATCCATAATGCCAGCCGTACAGCTCACCCAGTGTGCCGCACACCAGCGGCGCCACCGTGGCGCCCAGGTTGATCGCGATGTTGTAGATGGAAAACGCCGAATCGCGGCGTTGGTCCTGCTTGCTGTACAGGTCGCCCACCTGCGCGGCGAGATTGCCCTTGAGCAGTCCCGAACCCAGGATCAGCGCCAGCAAGGCACCGAGAAAAGCCGCTTCAAATGCCATCAGGAAATGGCCGATGGCCATCAGCACCGCACCCAGCAATACCGCGCGTGTGCGGCCCAGCACACGGTCGCCCAGCAAGCCGCCGAACACCGGCATCAGGTAGATCAGGCCAACGTAGATACCAAACAGCTGCGTGGCCAGTGCCTGCACGGACAGTTCGCCAAACACGGCCGTAATGCCGCGGTGCAACGTGGCAAAACCCGCCACCCCTTCAATGGTGCCGGGGTGCAGCAGGTAGGTGGCCATATACAGCACCAGCAGCGCCTGCATGCCATAGAACGAAAACCGCTCCCAGGCCTCGGTGAATACGATATAGCCCAGGCCAGACGGATGACCCAGGAAGGTCTTGCCCGATGGATTGATGGCCGCGGGGTCAGCCATCAGCGCACTGCGGCCGGCCAGCAATGGCGGCCCATCAGCGCAGCGCCTCGACGGTGGCGTTGAAAAAGTCGTTGTCCTTGATCACTTCTGAATCCAACGGCATCTCGCGTGCACTCCAGACCACGATTACAACACGTTCCTTGGGATTGATGTAAATGTACTGGCCAAACAGGCCGCAGGCACTGAACGCGCCATCATCAGTGGCGCCATCGGTTACC
>JBFIHZ010000273.1:0-5934 GCA_041601535.1 Lysobacterales bacterium
AGCCCACCCAACCTGGCAGCAGCTTTTTCACGGTTGCAGTTCCTGGCTGAGCCAGGCATCAATGGTGGCCCGGGCCACCGGCGCCGCTTGCCTGGAGCCGCCGCCGCCATGCTCCACCACCGCCGCCACCACGATGCTGGGATTCTCGGCCGGCGCGAAGGCCACGAACAATGCGTGGTGACGCAGATGCTGGGCCACCGTGGCCTCGTCATAGGTTTCGTTTTGCGCCAGCCCCACCACCTGCGCCGTACCGCTTTTGCCGCCCATGCGGTAGCCGTTCAGCGGCAGCAGCGCCCGCGCAGTGCCTTGCGGCCCATGAATCACCCGTTGCATGCCTTCACGCACCGCCTGCCAGTTCTGCTCCTTCGCCACCGGCACCTGCAGTGCCACCGGTGCCTGCTCCAGCCGGGCCTGCTGGTTGCCCGCCTGCTTGGCGGCATACAACAGCCGGGGCTGGTAGCGGGTGCCGCCATTAACCAGCGCGGTCAGCGCCGAGGCCAGTTGCACCGGCGTGACCACGTTGAAACCCTGGCCAATGCCGGCAATCACGGTTTCACCCGGATACCACGGCAGGTTG
Source organism: Lysobacterales bacterium (assembly GCA_041601535.1). Taxonomy (GTDB): domain Bacteria; phylum Pseudomonadota; class Gammaproteobacteria; order Xanthomonadales; family SZUA-36; genus JBFIHZ01. Next base: position 578 of record JBFIHZ010000273.1, read on the forward strand.
TAGCGACCGCGTTTCCATTGCCGCGACGGCAGCACACCGGAAATTTCACCCGGCATGTCGATGCCTGACGGCTCGCCAAAACCGAACTGCGCCAGGTAGTCGTGCATGCGGTCGATGCCCATGGTGACCGCCAGGTCATAGAAATAGGTATTCACCGATTGTTCCAGCGCGCTGCGGATATCCACCCAGCCGTGGCCGCCTTTCTTCCAGTCGCGGTACGGGCGCTGTTGGCCGGAAAGATAGAAATTGCCGCTGGAGAACACCCGCTTGTCGGCACTGATCACGCCCAGTTCCAGCCCGGCCAGGCCCACGAACGGTTTCAGGGTGGAGCCGGGTTCATAGCCCCCCTGGATGGCGCGGTTGAACAGCGCCCGGCCCGGCGACTGCAGCAAGGCCCGGTAACCGGCGGAACTGATGCCGTGGACGAAATCATTGGCGTCAAACGCCGGCTTGCTGACCAGCGCCAGCACCGAGCCATCGCGCGGATCCATCGCCACCACCGCCCCCGGGCGATCACCCAGCGCATCCCAGGCGGCCTGCTGCACCAGCAAATCCAGCGACAACACCAGGTCACTGCCGTGCACCGGGTTCTCGCGCTCCAGCGTGCGGATGGCGCGGCCCTGGGCATTGGTTTCCACCTTGTCCAGCCCGCTGTGGCCATGCAGCAGGTGCTCGTACTGCCGCTCGATGCCGCTTTTGCCCATATGCGTGGTGGCGCGATAATCGCTGGCATCCACCGCAGCCAGATCATCCTCGTCTACCCGGCCGACATAGCCCAGCACGTGGGTGAGCAATTCGCGGTAGGGATAGTAGCGCGACAGGTAAGGTACAATTTCCACCCCGTCGAACAGGTGGCGGTTGACCGCGAAACGCGCCACCTCGTCCTCGCTGAGATTGAATTTCAGCGGCACCGCATCAAAGCTGCGGTAGCGTTTGCGGTCACGCTCGAACTTCTCCAGGTGGTCGTCGGACAGCGTGATCTGATCCGACAGGCGCTGCAGCGTCTGTTCCAGGTCGGGTACTTTTTCCGGCACCAGCTCCAGCCGGTAGGCCGGCAGGTTCTCGGCTATCGGCCGGCCGCGGCGGTCATAGATCAGGCCGCGGTTGGGCGCCACCGGCACCACCCGCACGCGATTGTTGAGCGAGCGCGCGGCAAACTCTTCGACATTCACCACCTGCAACCAGGCATAGCGCGCCAGTAAACCCAGCACGATCACCAGCAACAGGATGAACCCGGTGGTCGCGCGGCGCATAAACAGGCGTGATTCCTGCACACCGTCCTTGATCGGACGGTTGGTCTGGATGCCAAGAAAACGTGACGCGTTCACGAGCCACCACGATGCCTGGCGCGGCCGCGGTAGCGGTCCAGCAGCAGGAAGATCCACGGCCACAGCAGCGTGCTGATAAACGGCGCAAGCCAGAACGTCGGCGATGGCAGGGTATCGCCCTTCAGGCTGACAATCCACAGCACGATGATGCGGTCGTTCAGCAGCAGGGCCAGCACCGACAAGGCCTGCTGCCACGGCGGGAAAAAGCGCAGCCGCGCACGGAAACGCTTCACCAGGTAGATCAGGATGACCAGGCCCAGGGCGTGCATGCCCAGCAGGCTGCCGGTGAGCACATCCAGCAGCAGGCCGATGGCGAAGGCATTCCCCAGGTTGACCAGATCCTGCGCTTCCAGGCACCAGAAAATCATGACCAGCGCCACCCAGTACGGCCGGAATGGCTCCAGCAGTTGCGGCAGGGGCATCAGGGTCAGCCCGATGGCCACCACCAGGGTGACCAGTAATGGAGTCCAGCGCTCACCCTGCGTCTTCATGCGCCGTCTCCGGAATCGTCACTGGCGGCTGGCTCTGTCGAAGCGGCCGGGGCGTTATCTTCGGCTGGGGCGGTATCTGCTGCTGCGGCGCTCCCTTCGGCCGGGGCGATTTCGTCGGACGGTGCGATTTCTTCGGCTGGTGTATTTTCTGCTGCTGCGGTGTTGCCTTCGGCCGGGGCGTTTAGTTCAGCTGGTGCGGCGTCACCTGCGGCGGAATCGTCTGTTGCCGTGCTGGCCGGAGCCAGGATGGCAGGTTGAGCCGCGGCCGGTTCGGCCACACCGGATTCGGTTGCCTCAGCTGCGTCATCGCTGATCTCGGCGGGCGGTTCAACCGCCAGCTCGGCGGGCGGCCCCATCACCACCACCGGGGTAATCAGCAGCACCTCGCGGCCACGGTCCAGCGCGGCCAGCGGCCGGGCCCGCACCTCGGCAAAGGTCTGCCCTTCCTGGCGATTGATGGAAGCCACCACCGCCACCGGGTAGCCGCTGGGAAACCGGTCGCCCAGGCCGGAGGTCACCAGCAGGTCGCCTTCGCGCACATCCGCTTCGCGCGGCACCGTGGGCAGGTTGAGGTAGTGGGTATCGCCCATGCCAAAGGCCACCGTGCGCAAACCGGTGCGATTGAGCTGCACCGGCAGGGCATGGCTGGGATCAGAAATCAGCCGCACGCTGGAGTAGTGCAGGTGCACATCCTCCACCTGCCCCATCACGCCAGCGCCATCAATGGCGGCCTGGCCGGCCACCACACCATCGGCCGAACCCTGGTTGATGATGACCTTGTGCGAAAAGGGGTCCAGGTCCACCTCGATCAGCTCGGCATAATGAAACTCGAACGGTTGCCCGGCCACGCCATCAAGCAGGGCGCGCAGGCGCTGGTTCTCACCGGTCAATGCCTGCAGGCGCTGCAGCTTGCCCTGCTGGCTGAGCAACTGGTGGCGCAGCCGTTCATTCTCACGCCGCAGCGTGGTGCCGCTGCGGAAAAAACCAAACACATCGCGCAGCGCGCCAACTGGCCAGTCCACCACGTGATACACCGGCTCAACCAGGTAGCCGGCCAGGTGACGCATGCGCGGCACGTACTGGCCACGGTGGTCCATGGCCATCAGCACCACGGCCAGCAAGCCGTACAGCATCAGGCGAGCGGTCAGCGAAGTCTGTTCGGAAAACTTGCCGCCAACGGTGCTGTGGGGAGAAACCACGGCCTAACCCGAGCGCGGCAGGGCGTGGGCAGGCGCGCGGTGGTTGCCCGCCAGAAGGGTAAGTGGTCTCAAATGCATGCAACGCATGGTGACAGGTATCAGGGGATGACAACGCCAGGGCCTGCCAGCCGGCCGGCCCAACCCGGGCCGCGCGGGCCCGCTCAAATTCTCCACCACCCGCCGCTGACATCCGCGACGGGGCTTGGGCACGTACACGCCGGGGCGCTGTCGGCCGCAATCAATTTGTGGAGAAGAAATCACCGTTGTTCTGATCCATCATTTCCAGCGCCCGGCCGCCGCCCCTGGCCACGCAGGTGAGCGGATCATCGGCAGCAAACACCGGCAGACCCGTCTCTTCGCTGATCAACCGGTCGATGCCGCGCAGCAAGGCGCCGCCACCGGTCAGCACGATGCCGGTTTCGGCCACATCGGCGCACAGTTCCGGCGGGGTCTGCTCCAGCGCGGTCTTGACCGCATCCAGAATGCTGGACAGGCTTTCGTTCAGCGCTTCCAGCACTTCATTGCTGCTGATGGTGACATTGCGCGGCACGCCCTCGGCCAGGTTACGGCCGGACACGTCCATGGTTTCAGGTTTCTCATCCGGCCAGGCGCAGCCGATTTCCATCTTTATGCGCTCCGCCGTGGTCTCGCCGATCAGCGTGCCGTAATTGCGCCGCACGTAGTTGATGATGGCCTCGTCAAACTGGTCACCGCCGACGCGCACCGAATAGGAATACACCAGGCCGTTGAGTGAAATGACCGCGACCTCGGAAGTGCCACCGCCAATATCCAGCACCATCGCGCCGCGCGCCTCATGCACCGGGATGCCGGCGCCAATGGCAGCCGCCATCGGTTCTTCCACCAGGAACACCTCGCGCGCACCGGCCCCTTCGGCCGATTCCTTGATGGCCTTGCGCTCCACCTGGGTGGAACTGCACGGCACGCAAATCAGCACCCGCGGACTGGGCCGCAGGAAACGTGAGGTATGCACCTTGCGGATAAAATGCTGCAGCATGGCCTCGGTCATATTGAAGTCGGCGATCACGCCATCTTTCAGCGGACGCACCGTGCGGATATTGCCCGGCGTGCGGCCCAGCATGCGCTTGGCCTCCATGCCCACGGCCGCCACGTGCTGGGGCCCACCGGGGCCGCGATCCATGCGCAGGGCCACTACCGAAGGCTCGTTCAGCACGATGCCCTGGCCGCGCACAAATATTAAAGTGTTGGCCGTGCCCAGATCGATCGACAGATCGTTGGAAAACAGGCCTCGAAGACTTTTAAACACCATTATTTAAGTTCCGCTGGAAAACCGGCTGGCTGGGTTGCGTAATGTATCAGTTGATCCCGAAACCCGCAAGGAAAAAATCCTGAAAAACCCAGTATTTATGCGGCATTCCGGCGGACAGCCTAACACAGGCCACCCTCCGAAACATGAAAATGGCATGAACTGATATATCACAAAAACACGGTTTACAGGGCCCATTGACCAGGCAAATACCCCGTGAATGTTGAAATCCGCTAAACTGCGCGAGCTTTGTATATCACTGAATGAGGGATTTATGTCGGCACTTATCTGCGGTTCACTGGCTTATGACACCATCATGGTGTTCCCCGAGCCGTTCAAGGATCACATCCTGCCCGACAAGGTGCATATACTGAATGTGTCCTTCCTGGTGCCGCAAATGCGCCGCGAATTCGGCGGCTGCGCCGGCAACATTGCCTATAACCTGAAACTGCTGGGCGGCGAACCCTACCCGATGGGCACCGTGGGCGATGATTTCGGGCCCTACCGCGAGCATTTCGAAAAACTGGGCATCTCCACCCGCTACGTGCGCCACCTGCCTGGCGAGTTCACCCCGCAGGCCTTTATCACCACCGATATCGACGACAACCAGATCACCGCCTTCCATCCCGGCGCGATGTCGAAAAGCTATCTGAACAAGGTCAGCGAAACCGAAGGCATCAAAATCGGCATCGTCGGCCCGGACGGCCGCCAGGCCATGATGCAGCACAGCCATGATTTCAAGGCCTGCGACATCCCGCACATTTTCGACCCCGGCCAGGGCATGCCCCTGTTCAACGGCGACGAACTGAAAACCTTTCTCGACGAGGCCACCTGGGTGGTGGTGAACGATTACGAATACCAGTTGCTGCAGGAACGCACCGGCCTGAGCGGCGACCAGATCGCCAAGCAGGTAGACGCCCTGATCGTCACCCGCGGCGGTGAAGGCTCGGAAATCATCACCCGCGACGACACCACCCTGGTGGCACCGGTAACCGCCACCAGCGTGAAAGACCCCACCGGCTGCGGCGATGCCTACCGCGCCGGCCTGATCCAC
>JBFIHZ010000274.1:0-5884 GCA_041601535.1 Lysobacterales bacterium
CCAACAACCGCATGGATGAGTTCATCGAGAAAGTCGGCAGCTGCGCCGACATCATTTCGGTGGTACGCAGCGGCGCCATGGCCATCGGCCGCGGCCAGCAGGTGTTGAAGTAGCCGACAAAGCCTGCCCGTGCCCAGACCCCAGCTTGATGGTGCGCTCACCGGCATCTGAATATTCTGTCGGCTATCATTTGTGCCGCCCGCCCGCTATCAGGTGACCGCTCAAGGCTGTCTATCGCCCGGCATATATCATCGTCAGGGATTTTTCCGGCAAGCCGATGAAGGATCAACTGCCGCGTAAACCGGTTGGAAAATTCCGGATGGGCCTGGAAGGACAGCGCCCTGTCACCGTAACCCAGAACCGCAAAACGGCACGTCCCGGAACCGGCCAGTAGTTTTGCTGCTGGCGGGCATGCACTGACCTGATCCTGGTGGAAGGCATTGAGCTCGAGGGTCTGCGGCTGCTGATGACTGTCGGAAAAGCGATACTGCTGCCGCCCAATACACCATCCCGTTGGGTGCCGGGACACCTCACCGCCCATCGCCACAGCCATCAATTGGTGGCCAAAACAAATGCCCAGGACCGCACTGCCGTCTTCAATGGCAGCTCGGACGAACGCCGTCAACGCAGCCACCCACGGCGAAGGACTCAGCACGCTGTGGCGTGATCCGGTAATGATCCAGGCGGCACATTCCCTGGAGTGGCCGGGCAACTCGCCATCCAGGCACCGGTAGGTTCTGAAACGATACTCCCGCGATTTGAGCTTCAGCAGCCTGATGATCTGGGCCGGGTAATCATCATTTTGCGGCATCAGGGCAACCGGACATGATCCGGTTTGAAGTATTCCGATGGTCAGAGGCATTACAGCGACTCCCCGTTGGCTTCAGGCCGATTGCAGCCTGCCGTCCGTTGCGCAAACCACGGCCTGGCAGGCGCTTTTACCGGCAACCGCCACGTCAGCGAATTTAGGTCTTATATCAATCAAACGCACCAAATAAATTTTGAATATCCGCGTAAATAGCGCTTGATATCCAATTTACTAGGTATTATAGTCGATTAAAAGACCACAAATAAAGATTAGGATCATCAGTTCCGGCAAGGTGCTCAACAGGCCTCTGATTAGAAGCACCCGGGAACGACGACGTGGAAATGGTGAGACGACAAGTGACATTTTCATTGGCATGGCAATCAGTCGGAACACAGATTGATTGAAATCTGTTTTGACTGGTTGCCGGGACACCGCATCGGCGACAATACATTGGCCTTGAGGGAAGAGAATGAAAAACTCGACAAATTATTATTTGTTATTTGCACTTGCTATGGCGCTAACGGCCATTCCAGCCTGGGCGCAGCAAGACAAGCCTGCTCCGGTTGAACCATCCGCGGAAGATGCAAGCTCCCCGCAGGACGAAACGGAGCAAATCGAAGAAATCGTTGTGCTGGGCAGATTTCAACGCCTGCCAGCTGACCTGTCCGCTTTCCCGGGTTCGGTAACCGTGGTTGGTTTCGAGGAATTACAGGTACAGCGGGCCATGGTTGACGACCTGGGCGTTATCCTGGGTAATCAGATTCCCGGCTTTAGCCCGTCGGGCAGTCAAACTTCCGCTTCCAACTTCGACCAGACCCTGCGCGGCCGCAAGCCAGCAGTGTTTATCGACGGTGTCCCCGTCACTACGCCATTAAGAGATGGCGCCCAGGATATCCGCTCACTGCACCCTGCCGTAATAGAAAGTATTCAGGTGATTCGCGGCTCCACCACACTGTACGGAAATGGCGGTGCAGGCGGTGTGATCAATTACATCACCCGAACCCCCACCGAGGGAGAAATAACCTATCTGACCGAAGTCAGTACCGGAGTTTCCCTGACACACGCGGGTGACAGTATGCCATTTGGCCTGAACCAGCTGATTAGCGGTGATACCGGGGTGTTTGATTTTCTGTTGAATGGCAGCATCAATGTCACCCAAAGTGCTTTTGACGCCGACGGCGAGCGCATCCCTCCAAACCCGAATGTGCAGATCGGCATGGCAGACTCTGTCATTTACAACCTGTTTGGCAAACTGGGCTTTGAAGAGGGTAACCATCGCTTTGAGTTCAGCGGGCTGTTCTACGAGCAACGCCAGGATACGGATTATGAACTGGTCAATGGCAATGTCTCACAAGGCATCCCTACCTCGACCAAACCCGCCAATTTTCATCCCGACAGAGTCGACCCGGGCAATGAGAACATCATCCTGAATGCAGTCTACAGCCACGCGGATGTGCTGGGCGGAACGGCGCGGGTACAGGCTTTTTATCAGAATTACGAGAGCATGTTTGAATGGTTCCCCAATCCGGTATTTCCTGGTAACGGGCAGCCGTTTGTTGAAGCGGAAAAATGGGGCGCTCGCGTGGATATGACCACAGCCCTGAACAGCACCGCGCTGGGCGGCGGCAACATCAGCTGGGGCATAGACTTCTGGAAAGACAAAACCGCCCAACCCTTGCAGGATGGCCGCACCTTTGTCCCGGAACTGACGCAAACAACTTTTGCTCCCTTTGTCCAGGCTGAACTGCCACTGATGGATCGCCTGACGGTTATGGGCGGCTTGCGTTACGAAGATATCGACGTTGATGTTCCCAACTACACCGCGCTGTTCAGCGGCGCCACGGTAACCGGCGGGAAAATCACCTATAGCGAAACCACTTACAACGTGGGCTTTGTTGCCAACCTGACCGAAGCCATCGACCTGTTCGCCAGTATCTCCCAGGGTGTTTCCGTGGCGGAACTGGGACGCATCCTGCGCCAGACCACGGTTGATTTGGATATCGACACCATTGACCTGAAAGCCTCGGTTACCGACAGTTACGAAATCGGTTTTCGTGGCAGCCTGGATGATTTCTCCTACTCCATCGTGGCCTTCAAAAATGAATCGGACCTGGGCACCAATGTTTCGCAGGTTCCGGGCACCGAACAATTCATCGTCTCATTGCAGCCGGAAGAAGTTGAGGGCTACGAGCTGACCCTGGATTACAACCCACAGGAAAACTGGCGCCTGGGCGGTTCGTTCTCAAAGCTCAAGGGAAAGACCGACTCCGATAATGATGGAACATTCGATTCGCACCTGACCGGACAGAGAATTCCTCCCAGCAAGCTGACCGCTTTCGTTGAGAGCGAAGTTCGCGATGACTGGACCATTCGCCTGCAAGCCACCTACACAGGCGGACGGAACAAGTTTCCCGGTTCCACGTCATTCGGCCAGGGCGAGGTGAATTCGCATGTGATAGTGGATGCCTATACAAAATTCCGCCTGGGCGCGGGTGACATGTCCATTGCCGTCGCCAATTTGCTGAATGAAGACTACTTCACCCATACGTCGGAAATTTCCAACACCAATAACCGCTACTCCAAGGCAACCGGCATCATGGCTTCAGTCAAATACTCGATTTCCTACTGACAGCCAGCACGCACCAGCCCGGACATGACGGGCAGAGGTAAATGGTTACGGTGCGGGGACAGAGCATGTCCCCGCACCAAACCTTTTTCAGCAGCAAGCATCCACTGATTGCGCTGCACAGCCGGTAACCATCTCCAGACCATCAGATAATCTCGGCATACCTGGCCATTTCCCATTCCGTTATCTGGCGCTCGAACTGCAAGCACTCCCAGTCGCGGCTGCGGCTGAAATGCTCTACAAATTCATCGCCGAAATATTCCCTCGCGCTTTCGGACTGGCGAAAACGCTGGCTGCTGAACCCCAGGGTGAGCGGCAATTTCAGGTGACCGGGCAACTCCTGTGCATACGCATCGCCGCAAATCTCCCGCTCGGGTTTCATGCGGTTCTCAATACCGTGCATTCCGGAGGCCACCGCAGCGGCGAGAACCAGGTACGGGTTCGCATCCGCACCGGGCACCCGGTACTCAACCCTCAAGCTGGATGGGCTGTTACCCACGATGCGCAGTGCGCAGGTGCGGTTATCCCTGCCCCAGGTTGCGTGGGTCGGCGCCCAGGTGCCGGGCACCAGGCGCTTGTATGAATTAATCGTGGGTGCCAGCAGCGCCATCCAGTCCGGCATCAAGGCCTGCTGACCCGCAATAAATGACTGCAAAACCGGGTTGTCCGTTATGTCCTGTCCTTGGCTGGAGAAAGCCGGCTGACCGTTCCGGTCAAGTAATGACAAATGCAGATGTCCGCCCTGGCCCTGGTGCAAGGTGCTCCACTTGGCCATAAAGCAGGCCGTGAGGTCATGTTCCGAAGCATATTGCTTTGCCAGCAGTTTGAACTTCACGGCACGGTCCGCGGTGGTCAGCGCATCTGCCGGTGCCAGCGCAGCTTCCCACATGCCCGGGCCATTTTCGGTGTGCAGCGCTTCCAGCGGAATGCCGTGTTGCTCACACCGCGACAGCAAACCCTGGAACAACTCCGAGAGCACACTGGCTTTTAACCCGGAATATCCAAAATTCCCGCGGGTCAGCGTGTCCGGGTTACTGAAATGCTTCGCATGTAATGACTCACTGGTTTCGCGAAACAGTGTGAATTCATACTCGAAGCCACATTTCACCCGGAACCCTGCCTGGTCGGCCCGTGCAACGATATCGGCGAGACGCGAGCGGGGGCAGAACTTGCGGGCTTCCCCATCAAATTCACACTGCGCACTCAGAACCGCCAGTCCATTGTCATCAACATGCACCGCGGCGGATTCCGTGACAATGCGCAGCGGTACATCGGGGAAGCCGCGTTGCCAGCCGGACATCGCGCCGGCACCCTGGTCATCGTACAGGGTGTCATTAACATCCCAACCCAGAACGCAATCACAAATTGACAGCCCGCCCTCAAGCCCGGACCAGAACTTGCCGGCAGACAGGTACTTTCCCCGCACCACGCCGTCTATATCCGTGACGCCAATCCTTACGCGGGTTTGGGGATTCTCTTGCAGATACTCCAGCGCCTGCTGGCCCTCGATAGCGGTGTGTTTTGTCATGCTGTCTGCCCCTCTGGATATGCCAGATAATGAAAAATATGGTATTTATACATTCTATAATGCCATCATCAATTGGATACCGCCATTTCCGGAATGGCGTGAAGAATACTCCCGCCCGAACGACCAGTGCAACCGCCACCAGAGTCTGTAGGAGTAATAATCGCTTAAACTGACCACCGTGATAATGAGTAGTCAGGTAAATTTGCGTATTCTCTAGACTTTGAACAAATTGGTATTATATAATTATAAAAAACCAGACCTCTCATACTGAACAGCACACGGAAAACAACCACATGCCAAAAACTAAATCGGAAATTTGGCAAGCCGCCGATCTGAAACATCATATGCACCCATTTACTGACGGCCGCGAGCTGAAGCAAACCGGGGTACGCGTTATTACCCGGGCAGACGGAGTTTATCTTTGGGATGCCGATGGCAACCAGATTCTGGATGGTATGGCCGGATTGTGGTGCGTAAACGTTGGCTACGGTCGCGCTTCCATGGTTGATGCTGCCAGTGCACAGATGTCAGAACTGCCGTACTACAACACGTTCTTCCGCACCACAACGCCACCCGCCGTTGAACTGGCCGAGAGAATCAGCGAACTGACTCCGGGACCACTGAATCACGTATTTTTTACCAACTCCGGATCCGAAGCGGTTGATACCGTGATCAAGCTGGTGCGGTTTGTTTCCAACCTGCAGGGCAAACCGGACAAAAAACTGATCATTGCCCGGGACTACTCCTATCATGGCGTAACCATGGCATCGGCCAGCCTTTCAGGTTTGACAGACATGCATCCACAGTCCGACCTGCCGCTGGCAGGAATGTCCTCCCACATCGAGGGTTGCTACTGGTATCAGTTGGGCAAGGGGCTTTCAGCGGAAGAATACGGCCTGAAGGCAGCGCGCGCCCTGGAAGA
>JBFIHZ010000275.1:0-5881 GCA_041601535.1 Lysobacterales bacterium
AATAATAAATCAGTCACCAGCCAGGTGGCGGTGCAGTCCGGCCAGACCATCTTCCTGGGAGGGCTGATTTCCGAGCAGACTTCGCTGGGCCGCAGTGGTGTTCCTTACCTCAGCCGGGTACCGTTGATTGGGCCGCTGTTTGGTTCGCGCTCCAAGGCAAATTCACGCAGCGAGACGCTGGTTATGATCACCCCAACGGTAGTGGAGAACTCGGTGGATCTGCAGCGGGTCAGCGAGGAAATGGAGAAGGAATTCACCCGCGTGCCGCCGCTGAAGATCACCACAATGGTCAAAACGCCGGAAGATAACAGCAAGGAATGAGCTGAATCCGCGCGGCCAGGGTAGTGGTGGTTCGGCCTGTGGTCTGGAAGTCAGTTCAGGAAAACCCGGCCTGGCCTGGAAAAGGGGCTGGCGCCAGCGTAAAAACCAGTAAAGATTAATTAATGCAACAGCATACAACAGGAAATTCGAAACCATGAGCATTGCAAATTATCCAAGCATTTCGGACACCAGCGGATTGCTCAAACGCGCAGGTTTGCCGCTTTTGGCCCTGCTGCTGATGGTGCTTTTAACTGCCTGCGCCGGCACCGGAAAGAAGACTCCAGGTATCGAACAACGGGCACAGGCACGCTGGGATGCGGTATTGAACCGGGACCTGGATTCCGCTTACCAGTACTTTTCACCGGGTTACCGATCCGCGCATTCACGGGTGGATTACGAGGTAGCCCTGCGCATGCGCAGGGTGGCCTGGACTTCGGCAGAAGTGCTGGAATCAAGCTGTGAGGCCGATGCCTGCACGGTTTCGGTCAATGTTGGCTACCGCGTGGCACAGCCGGTTCCGGGCGTGCCCAAGTGGGAAAGCAAGAGCATAGTCAAGGAACGCTGGGTGCGTACCCAGGGCGAATGGTGGTACGTGCCGGATTGAAATCGGCTTACCGGCGGCCGGTCCCGGCACGGTGCTGCCGCCAGGAATCCGGGATGGCTGTTTCACCGCCTGTTTTCATAACTTTACATTAGCCCTTTTACAGGCCTGCGAACGGCTGGCTCGACGGGCTGGTCCAATGTACTGGAAAGCCTGTTGTTTCAAGGCTTTTTCCCACCTCAAAGCAACCGGCTGCAAGGCTCTCAGCACCACCCCTCATTCTTGCTTTGATATTTCAATTATCGTAACATTGGGCCGCGAATAACCGGACTTAGGTCGGGTCTCACCTATGCAGTTGGGTGAATCGCACTGTTCCGGCTTTGTTCGCGAAGCCCTGTGTACACAACTTTAGGAGTGTTGTAATGAATAGAAAAAATCTGACAGCTGCTGTGCTGGCGGGACTGGCAGGTGCTGCCGGTATCGCAGGCACCGCACAAGCAGTCAACCTGAATCCGGATGGATTGGGCCAGGTCCTGGTTTATCCGTACTACACCACCAGAGACGGCAATGACACCCTGCTTTCAGTGGTTAACACCACCGACAGCGCCAAGGCTGTTAAAGTTCGCTTCAAAGAAGGTTACAACTCACGTGAAGTCCTCGACTTCAACATGTACTTGTCTGCTTATGACGTGTGGGTTGCAGCCATCGCTGATGACGCGGGTACGCCGACTCTGTTCATCCCTGATACCACTTGCACCGTTCCGTACCTGTACGGCGATGGCGTAGAAGCTGGTCTTGGCATGGGCGTTCAGGAGTTCCTGCCTTACGATTACACCGGTGACTTTGAAGACGGTGGCCCGACCGATATCGGTCGTGCAGCGGAAGGTCATTTCGAAATCATCGAAATGGGTACCCTGACCAACGATACCGAAACCGCCAAACGTCTGGGTTCTGCTGACGCAGCTACCCACATCTATGACGATGGCAAGCAGGTACCGGCCGATTGCTACCAGCTGGTAGACAACTGGACTGAGTTCGCTTCAGGCCCAGACGGCATGTGGATTGTGGACGAAGATCTGGATATCACCCGCAACAGCGGTGGTTTGTTCGGTGGCGCTGCCATCGTTAACGTAGGCAAAGGCACCATGCATGCTTACGACGCCAAAGCTATCCAGGGCTACTCCAAGCGTCCGAACGGTAACCACTTCCGTCCGGGTAACAGCAACCCAAGCCTGAACGACGGCACCGAGAACACCGCAGTTGTATTCTTCGGCGTTCCTCAGGATCGCGCGGTTTCTCTGCACTACTACCGCAGCATCGACGCCATTTCAGCGGTATTCATGCATGAGTACATCATGAATGAATACAACATCGAGTCTGGCCTCAACGCGGCTTCTGAGTGGGTAGTTACTTTCCCCACCAAGAACTACTACGTTGATCCTCTGACTGGCGGTACGCTGGAAGAAGAAATCTGGATTCCGGATGAAACCGATCCAGGTTGCGGCGGTTGGACCCAGGGTTCTGGCGAGCCATACCCGACCCGTTACGGACCGTTCGGTGATGAAACCGGTTGGGAACTGTGCACCTACGTAGATATCGGTGGTGATTTCGGTCGCAATCCGTTTACCTCCGTATTTGACGGCGAAGCTTGCGAATTCTTCGATCTGGAAATCTGGGATCGTGAAGAAAATGCAGGTCCGGACACCCCGGGTAACGATCGTCCGCCGATCGTATCTCCGGCACCTCCGGGCGGTTCTACCCCTCCGGGCGCTCCGTTTGAGCTGTGCTACGAAGTCAACATCCTGCGCTTCGGTGACAACCCTGTCTTCGGATCCGATCTGGTTGAAGACGGTGGTCTGGCTTACACCATCGGTAACGCTGCTCAGGCAGGTTGGGCGCGTATCGACATGGGTGCCGATCCTGAGCATCAGGACTCTAACGGCCTCGTAGGTCTGCCGGTAACCGGTTTCTGGGCTGTTCAGTATGAGAACGGATTCCTGGGTACACCGGAAGCCAGCGTTCTGGCCAACTACGGTGGCATGTTCGACCACAAATCCAACGTACGTCGCAAGTCGTTACGGGATCAGTGATCGAAACGATCCGTTAAGTAATAAGGGGTCGCAAGATCCCGGCAAGAAAACGAGGGGCTGCTTTTGCAGCCCCTTCGTTTGTCTGGGGGTGATTCAATTTGCCCGTGAACCACTGCACCATTCCCGGGTCAGACAGAAAATGGTTTCACACAGAAACCTGATGTCCATCCTGTTTACCACTAGTAAAACTGTTGAGAACGTTATGCGAATGATCAAATTGAGTTTGCTGAGTGCGCTGCTGTGCGCCTCCATATCCACCGGTCTGTTGGCGCAAGAGAATGCAGAAGCCACGCCTGTGGACCGCAATGACCCTGAAGAAGTCTTCGCCTACCAGGGCGACGCAATCCTGACCCAGGAAGGCATAGATGCGGCTTTCTCACGTATTCCCGAAGCCAACCGCACGCTGTTTATCCGCGATGGGGCCAAGGTGGACCAGATGTTACGCAATCTGCTGAAAGCCAAGCTGGTGTCCGCCGACGCCAGGCGGGTGGGTTTCGATCAGGATCCGATGGTGCAAAAACGTTTGCAATTGGCTATCGAAAAAGAACTGGCGGAAGCCTGGCTGGAGGCGCTGGTTGACCAGGCTCCGGTTGCGGACTACGAGGCCATGGCTCGTGAAGATTACCTGGCGCATCCGGAAAATTATCAGAACTCGCTGGCGCTGGACGTTACCCATATCCTGATCAGCTCGGAAGGACGAGGTGATGAGGAAGCGCTGGAACTGGCAACCAATCTGCGTGCTGAACTGATGGAGGACCCCAGCCGGTTTGAAGAAATGGTCAAATTGCATTCAGATGACCCGGCGAAGAAGTCCAATGACGGACATTATGCGAACATGCGCCGTGGCCAGATGGTCAAGCCGTTTGAAAATGCGGCATTTGCCCTGGTGCGGCCGGGTGACATCAGCCGGCCAGTCAAAACGGAGTATGGATACCACATCATCCGGCTGGATGCGCGCAAGGGCGGTGATGTTCCTCCGTGGGAGGAGGTTGAAGCAGAAGCTGTGGCCAAGGCCAAACAGCGCTACGAGGAGATCTATCGTGGCAATTACCTGCAGAAGCTGTTCAGCGAAAAACTGGTGATACCGGAGGGCGCGGTGGAAATCATGGCCAAGCGCCATTTTGGTGAAAACCTGGAAAAAGCTCCGGTATTTGACGGTGACAAGATAGACTGAACCGGCTTCTGTCACTCCACTGCCGCTGGCGCTGCGTTCGCGCGTAGAATGTGCATGCAATGAAAGCACTTTCCAATAATATTTTCTGGCAGCTGGTTTCGCGGACCATTCGCACCGAGTACCTGGAAAACCTCACCGGTTTTGCCTGGGTGGTATTGCAGCCCTTGCTGATGCTGGCTGTGTATGCGTTTGTGTTCACGTCCATTTTCAAGGCACGCATTCCCGATGCCGCCGGTGTCGGGTTCGTGCCTTACCTGGCCATCGCATTCTGGCCATGGACGGCATTTTCCGAATCAATACTCAAGGCTGCCGGAACCGTAACTGCCAATGCCGCGCTGATTGGCAAGGTGGCCTTTCCCAGTGAGCTGCTGCCGCTGTCTGTCGTGGCAGCCACGTTTATGATGCATATGGCGGGCTATCTGGCCGTTTTGCTGGTCTTGCAGCTCAGTGGCACACCGGTTCACTGGCTGGGCCTGCTGGTGGCTTTGCCGGTGTTATTGCTGTTGTTCCTGTTCGCCTGTGCCATCAGCCTGGTGGTCAGTGCATTGCAGGTATTTGTAAGGGATGTGGCGCAGATTCTTCCACCACTGATGACCTTCTGGTTTTTCACCACGCCCATCCTGTATTCACCATCGCTGCTGCCCGAATCACTGGCTCCGCTGATGCAATGGAATCCGATGAGCTGGTATGTCACGCATTTGCGTGAGTTGCTGTTGTTTGGCAACTGGACGGCCAGTTGGTCTGATCTGGCGCTGCCGTTGGTGTCCATCGGATTACTGTGGCTGGGTCTTAAGTTTTTCAGAAAATTTTCCGGTCATTTCGAGGACTTCCTGTGAACAGGCCGCTGGTGGAAGTGCAGGGTGTTTCCAAATTCTACCCGCGGGTGCACAAACCGGGAGAACGGCTGCGCGCTTTCGCCGCCCTGCTGGCCGGGCGCGAACCGCAAAATGGTGCTGAGGTGTTGCATGATGTCAGCCTGGAAGTCAGGCGCGGCGAGTCATTCGGCATCATCGGTGAAAATGGCGCCGGCAAATCCACCTTGCTTAAGGTATTGACCGGCGTGATCAGTCCGAGCAAGGGCAGCGTGCGTGTCAGTGGGCGGGTGGCGGCCCTGCTGGAACTGGGTGCCGGGTTTCAGCCGGATTTCTCCGGCCTGGATAATGTCCGCATGAAAGCATCCCTGCTGGGCATGAGTAAAAAGGAACTGGATTCCCGCCTGGAAGGCATCCTGGAATTCGCCGACATCGGCGAGTATATCCACGAACCGGTCAAACATTATTCATCCGGCATGGTGGTGCGCCTTGGCTTTGCGGTGGTGGCCGCATCCGAACCCGAAATCCTGATCACCGATGAAGTACTGGCGGTAGGGGATGAATCATTCCAGAAAAAGTGCATACGCTGGATTGAAGCCTATCTGGCGCGCGGTAATACGCTGTTGATGGTTTCACACAGCATGTACCAGGTGCAGAAGCTGTGCCAGCGGGCATTATGGCTGCACGAGGGCCGCTCCCACCAGCAGGGTGACGTGTTTGACGTTACCCAGTCTTACCTGGCCTGGCACGAGGCGCGCAGCGCCCGGGATAAAAGCGGCCGCGAAGCACAAAAGGGCCAGAATGGCCTGTACCGCATTGAGTCTCTGGAGCTTGCCGGTCACGATGCCGGTGCCGACGTGGCGCTGGAGTTGGGCCAGGCGCTGGAAGCCCGCATGACCCTGATCTCGCCGGATGGCCGGCCACCGGTGGGCCTGTTCGGCAT
>JBFIHZ010000276.1:0-5874 GCA_041601535.1 Lysobacterales bacterium
GGGTCAGGCAACGGTGATGAAACATTTGAAGTCATTCCGGAGTATCCCAGCTCAGGCTGCTACGCCAGGGAAATCGTGTACGACGACGCCATCGAATCTGATTCCAGCGACTGCGACAATCTGGTGGTCAGCGCAGGTTCCGGTGACAGCTGCACCATCGTCAATACGGTGTTCTTTGAAGGCATCCCGACCCTCAGCCAGTACGGCATGGCCATTATGGCGCTGTTGATGCTGGGTGTTGGCCTGGTGGGCTTCCGCCGCCTGGCCTGAGGCAACAGACTTTAGCCTCAGAAAGAACCATTGAACTGGCGGAGAAGGGCAGCTTGCTCTTCTCCTGAAAAACAAAACCCCGCGACGGTACACACCTCGCGGGGTTTTTCTTTACGCTCACTCGTGCCTATCATGTATCTTCTGGCCGTGAGCTGCCGTTCCGCTGCATCCGCCTGCGTACGCACCACCCGACTTGTACAGACACGTAGCTGACCCTTTTTATGTCCCTGACCATTCCGCCTGACATCATTGAACAATGCCTGCGGGAGGGCTTGCTTCAGCACTACGCAATCGAGGCATCTCTCAGCCGCTTGCCGGGTGAGAACCTGAACTACCTGGTCACCACCTCACGTGGCCCCAAGTACGTGGCCAAGCTGGCGGGTGATGATCAATCGCCGCAATTTATAGAACTTGAATTCGCGATTTCAAAACACGGTAATGTGGCTGGCTTGCGATTCCGGCTACCGCAAATAGTAGCCAATCTGGCTGGGGCGCTGGAAAGTGATATCAGATTCTGCAAAGGTGCGCATAAGCGTTTGAGAATCATAGAATATCTGCCTGGGAAATGTCTGCAGGACATTTCTGATATATCAGATAAAATGCGCTTTGAGACCGGTAAGGCAGTAGCTGAATTCGGCCTGGCCATGCGTACATTTGACCATCCCGAAGCGCACCGGAATCATCGCTGGAAGCTGACCGAAGCGCTACAGCACCAGGCTGCGGTTGAGTGGCTTGAGGCGGACGACCGGCGTGATCTGCTGGCCTGGGCTTTTAGGCAATTCGCGAAATACAATACACGTATTAAAGATTCAGTAACATGGCAGTTTATACATGGAGACCTGAATCCGGAAAATATACTGGTAGCCGATGATACGGTCACGGGTATCGTGGATTTCGGCGATTGTGGCCATAATCCTGCGGTCTGCGATCTGGCCATTTGCCTGGCCTACCAGATGATGGGCCAGCAACACCCAGCTGCAGTCGCCGGCCAGGTCATTGCCGGTTATGAATCGGTTCGGCGTCTGCCTGATGCCGAGCGCCAGTTGCTCTTTCCGCTGGTGTGCGCCCGCCTGGCGGTCACCCTGAGCGTGGCCACGCAGCGGCGGCGCATTGATCCGGATCACCCCAACTGGTTTGTCAGCGAAGCCGGAGCCTGGCAACTGCTGGCCCGCTTGCAATCGGAAGGCGACTCGCTGTTTGATTGAAAGACTGTGGCCCTTGAGCCGGGCCGACAGCGTTTGAATTTCCGCTTAAAGGGCATACCTTGCCCGCCCTGTGTAGTCCTCCCCCGCCGGTCTGTGTAAGACATTCCGGTCGGTCGCCGGCCTGGCCGGAAACCCCATAGACAGGCCCCTGAGAGTTTCTGTATTGATGAAAGCCACAGCGAACTGACCGGGCACTGAACCAGAATGCCGGTTCACCCACAGCCCGGATGTAACCGTCAGCGGTTAACAGTTCATTTCTGATCCAAGCCAGATTTCACCCGGCCAGCCAATGCCGGGGTAAGGGGGAGCTATGCCTGCGATTAAGGGATTGTGGAAACGGTGTTTTCGTCGCCAAGCCGGGAAAAACAGGATAAGTCTTTATCGCTACGCCATTTTGGGTGTACTTTTCCTGCCGCTCACCGCCGCAGCCCAGCCCAAACCCGAGTGGGTTTCCTCCCAGCATTTATCCACCGATGATGGTTTCGCCACGCTGCGCTGGTCAACGCAGGGCGAGCAGACCGTGCCTTTGTTCCGTGTCGCCGAAGAGTTTTCCGGTGAGCGCCAGATCAGTTTTACTGATCAACCGCAATTAAAGGTTTACCGCATCGTTCCGGGTGATTACGTGTTCCGCGTGCAGGCCTGTAACCGCCAGGCGGATGGTTTTCCGATGTGTGGCAAGGAATCCAAACGCCTGGTGTTGACCGTGACCGAACAGGTAGAGCAGCTGCCTTCCGCGGACAGTTCGGCCCATCCTCCGGCGCCGGCAGTGGGTGCCGGTTCAGGTGTGGTGGGCGGTCCCGATCAACTCAGTCCTGGCCACTGGCATAACCCGGCACGCAGCGGGCATGGCTGGAGTTTCTACTGGGCCAACCGGCTGGCGTTGCCTGAAACCCACGCGCTGCACGGCTACGAGTATGACCTGATGGGCACCTGGTATACCTACGAAGCGAAAAACCGCTACCGCGATGGGCCACCACCTTGTGGTGAAGGCCAGGGCGGCAAGGGCTGCTACTGGGTGTTTGACACCTTTCTGCCGCTGGCGGCCGAGCTCCGCCTGGTCAGGGTATCGGCCACCAGCTATGAGGGGGGCATCTGGATATACCGTGATGGTGTGGAATGGCAGCATGGCACGGCCACCATAACGTTTGACAGCAACAACACCCGCGCCAGCCTGAACTGGAACGCCACGTTCAAATGGCAGAACCTCAATGCCACCGATAATATTTCCCTGCTGGTCGGCTCCGACCCTTCGGTGTTTGATGATGACAGTCACTATTCGGGACTGTGGCAGCCCACCGGCACCGCCGGCATGCAAATCGCCAATGGCCTGGGTTCAACCAGCGAAATCGTCGACCTGACGTTTTTGGATGCCAATGGTGAACGCGGCTGGATCCAGGCCGATCATGCCAATACGCCCACCCGTAATAACACGTCCTTGTGTTTTTTCTACATTTACAGTGGCTATGCCCCGGATAGCGACGGTAGCATCTACCTGCACCAATCCGGCTGCGATCCCTCGCAGCCGGCTGATTCCGCCAACCGCAATGGCAGACGCTATTACACCGATTACGAACAGGGGCGGTTCTGGGTCAGCTTTGCGCTGCCGGGCGACAGCACCCCTAGCGTGGTATTGGGCAGCTCATTCATCCCGGCAAGTGTCACCAAACTCGCCGGGTTTCACCGTGTGTCCTGGACTTCTGCCCAGGGTAACGCCTGCGACCTGGCCGCCGCGCCAACTGGCTGTGAACTGCAGTTAACCTGGTTCACCGATGGGGATTACCCCGAGGCCAGCATATTCATGCTGAATGAAGCGACTGGCCAGCGAAGCTGGCTGGCCAGTTCGGCAGACCCTGCCACCGAGAACTTTCCCGTGGCCCTGCAGCAGCCGGGCCAGTACCGCTTTGAGCTGCGCATGGGTGGCGGTGCCAGCACGTCTTTAATGGCCACTTCGGCCGTTTTCACGGTAAGCCGCACCGGGCTTGCCGCGCCCCATGGGCTGAACGCTGTTTGGCTGAATGAATCCACTTTGTCCTATCGACTGCAGTGGACGCACGACAGTGAACAGACGGTGGGCTGGTACGAGCTGGAAGAATCCGTTCCGGGTACTGGCTCCGCGCATATTCACACCGTCAGCCCGGGCAGTCAGCAATACCGGGATTTCAGTTATCCCGCGGGGCCATATGGTAATTACAGCTACCGGGTGCGCGCCTGCGTAACCCCGGGCGGTGACGATAACTGCAGCGGCTGGACCGCTGCTGTTTCATGGTGGTTGCAGCCGCCGCAAGAAACGGTTCATCCCTGGAGTGATCATGAGCAGGGCGAACTGGTGGTCAACGTCAACTGGAACTACGCCATGGGCTACCATTTCCGGCCCGAGCTTGACGGCCTGGTAACCGAGCTGGGCGGGTATTTCAACGGGGTGAAAACCCTCCGGCTGTTTGTACGGGATTCCGGCGCCTTGTTGGCGGAGACCACTATTTCCTCAAACAACAACTGGGAATTTGTGCCGATCACGCCGGTCGCGGTGCAGGCGGGAACCGACTACACGGTGGCGGTTTACCTCGCCGGCAGCGGCGCCGCTTATCGCCGCCAGCCGGGTTTGCCGGTGACGCACGATGGCATCACGCTGCTGGGCACCACCTATGCCAGCACCAGCGCGGACCCGGATGCCCGCCCGACCAATACCCTCACCACCACCATGTATGGCCAGGTCGACATCGGATTTGTTGCAGGCGGTGAACCCCCGCCTGACAATCAACCGCCCCGTTTTATCAACCCGCCGGGCGCGCAGTCGGGCCGCGAAGGCGACACGGTGCAGCTGCAACTGACCGCGGTGGATGATGACGGTGATGTCATCACCTTTGACGACCAGGGCAGCCTGCCCGGCGGGCTTTCCATCGCCCCCAGCGGCCAGGAAGGTGGACTGATCAGCGGCACGCTGGCAGCCGGTAGCGCCGCCGGCAGCCCTTATGAAGTAGTGATCAGCATCAACGACGGCCAGCCCGGTCACGAGGTCAGCACCCAGTTCAGCTGGACCGTGCAGGGTGCCAGCAATACCGCGCCCGTGGTGTCACCGCCTGCCGATCAGAACACGGTGCAGGGTGCGGCCATCGCGCCGTTGATCATTGCAGTCACCGATGCGGAAGGAGACGATGTCAGCTGCACGGTCAGCGGCTTGCCGCAGGGCCTGGCGGAAACCTCCGAGTGCCAGATCACCGGCACCGTTAGCGCTCCGGTGGGCGCCTACACTGTCGAGGTATTCGCCAGTGATGGTCAATTGCAATCCGAGCGGGTGGAATTTACCTGGAACATCACCGCACCATCCACCGGCGCCAATCCGGAACAGCCGCCGGCACCGGTTCAACCGCCTGACCTGGGTGCGGATGCCGCATCTTCACAGGTTGGCGCCACCACGGGCAGCTTCGCGGTTAACGAGTCCGGCAGCGCCAGTTACACCATTCCCCTGCTGGCAGCGCCCGGCTCCGGTGGGCTGGCCCCACAGATCTCATTGGACTACAACAGCCAGGCCGGGAATGGACCCCTGGGAGTGGGTTGGTCACTGGCAGGCGTGTCGGTCATTACCCGCTGCAGCCAGACCCTGGAACAGGACGGTGCTGCCCGGGCAGCTGGTATTTCCTTTGCCAGCAGCGACAGATTCTGCCTGGACGGGCAACGATTGTTCACCGTGCCGGGTTCCGCGCCCTATGGGACCTCCGGGGCTGAATACCGCACGGAAATCGACGGCCTGGCACGGGTGGTTTCATCCGGAGCGGCCGGTAATGGGCCGCAATCCTTCACCGTGTGGCGCAAGGACGGAACGGTAACCGAGTACGGCAATACCGACGATTCGCGTCTGGCCGCCCGTCGGCCGGGTGATACGCAAACCATCATGAGCTGGGCGCAAAACCGGGTCAGTGACATTGCCGGCAATTACATTGATTACCGCTATCAACAGCTGGCGGGCAGTAGTGAGGAACCCAATGAATTCTGGATTGACAGCATTCATTACACCGGCAACACCGCGGCAGGAACATCGCCCTATGCGCAACTTGATTTCGTTTACTCCGCTGACCGGGACGACCTGGCGGTAACCGCGACAGGCGGTGCGCTGGTGTCCAGCAGCCGCTTGTTGACCCGGGTGGATTCACGTTCCCGCGCCACCGCATCGGGCGGCCTTGAGTATCTCAGGTCCTATCACCTTGGCTATGGCATTGATGGACATGGCCGTAAAGCACTGGAATTTGTCGAGGAGTGCAATAACCCGAACCGCAGCGTGTGCGTCCCGCCCACCGTTTTCAGCTGGCAATGGAGCAAGCATGAAATCGGCAGCCCCAGTGTCAGCCTGGACAATGGCATATTCAGCAACAAGCATGCCGGCCTGGCCATGGCGGATATCACC
>JBFIHZ010000277.1:0-5809 GCA_041601535.1 Lysobacterales bacterium
CCCACCTCTGGTCGGATTCCTGGATGGCATCGTAATGCGTGACGGTGTCTTGTACATCGTGACTCCTGATGGAACATTCAATTGCCCCTCACTGGACCGGGTTCAGGTTGTAGTTCTGGATGAGGACATGCTTACCGGGACCCAGGTGGGCATCATTACCGATCCCGCCATGGATGGGGTGGCGAGTGGTGCCCTTCATGGAGACTCCTTGTATGTAAATAACGCGCGCTATTGTGACTTTCCCGCGCCAGAGACCCCATACTGGATTACCAAGCTGAACATCTACGATATCCAGCCTGTGGATTAAACCAGACATATTGCTGATTTTAGCAATCAGCCTTTGGTGCCAGACAAAACCCCGCTACGGCGGGGTTTTTTACACTTAAAGCGGAACCATGTGCGCGTGCTTATCTACTTTTTAAATTCAATATCAGTCTCTGGCAGTGAGTGAGTAAAGTCCCGCTGCTGTGTGACAAGCCCGAAAGTGTTGGCATTAGATTCAGGGTGCCAGAGGACCTGAAGCTCAACCGCAAGACGGCCTACGGGTCGGGTTCTTCAAAGCCGTCCTTATGAATCAGTTCTTCCAATTCACCCGGAATGGAAACGTTCAATGAATAGGTTCCGCCGAACGGGACATAACCAAACTGCCGTGATCCTACCCGCAGGTAATAGGTACCTGGCACGGTAAAGTCGTACTCGATATAGGCGTCCTCGCTGGCCGCTACACTCGGGTCATCCGGGTTAGAGCCCCACTCACCCCATACAAAGGGTGCGCTTTCACTGCTGGCCAGTTCCGTGGTGCCATCGGTATCCAGCAGGGTCAATTTGCTGTCGAAATCACCGAAACGGTTCAGCGGCTGCGTTGTGCCATCGGTGGGGTCAATGCGTACCAGCGTCTGGCGGCGATCGTATGGAAAGTCATCATCTTCCCTGAACCAGCCGTACAGCGTACCGTCCGGGGCAAACGCCATGTCTTCAATTTCCAGCGCACCGGTCTGGCCCACCGGCGTGACTGCCGCGGTTACCGGATCGATGGTTACCAGCATCCCGTCGGTTGAATTGTGTGCATACAGGTTGCCGGACACCGGATCGAAATCCATCGCCTCTATACCGTCCAGGCCGGTATAGCCAATGGTGGCCAGTGTGGAGCCATCAGCCGGATTCAGTTCATACAGCGTACTCGGGTTGCCGAAATTTCCGGTTATGGCGTACAGCCGGTCGCTGTCGTCAAATGCCAATGCACTGATATTCAGGTTGGTGTTGCCGACAAACGTCAGTGCACCGGTCAATGGGTCCAGCGTGTAAAGCGGTCCTGGTGACGAATTGTTGTGGGTATAGAACTGATCACTGCTGTTTACAGCCAGGTTGCCATCCTGACTCTGGTCTTCGGTATTGCCGATAAATGTCAGCAAACCAGTACTGGTGTTCGCGTGGTACAGCGCGTAGTAGG
The DNA here is from genome assembly GCA_041601535.1 of Lysobacterales bacterium. Lineage (GTDB taxonomy): Bacteria > Pseudomonadota > Gammaproteobacteria > Xanthomonadales > SZUA-36 > JBFIHZ01. The sequence goes on from JBFIHZ010000277.1 coordinate 1,451, forward strand.
TGTCTTTCAGCCACAAGGTACCATCGGCAGTAACCGCCAGCCCCACGCGGTCGGCCCCCGACCGCAGCAAGGTGCTGACGGCACCTGTGCCAAGGTTGAACTCAACCACCGATTCGTGATCGTCGGTTTCAAAGCCCAGCAGGCGGCCATCCTGGGTAAAGGTCATATCGGGCACGTCGGTCGAACGGGTGGTGCTGTGGCCGATCAGGGTCGCGGCTGCGGTCGCCGGGTTCACAGTGAGCAAGCGGGGTGGCAGGCGCTCATACTCTGACAGCAACTGCACGCTGCCATCCAGCGGGTTGACACTGTATTGCTGATTACCCGCTTTCATAAACAAGGCATCGGTGTCATCGAAGGTCAGACCATACCAGTACTCACTCAGGCCGGAATCGCCCACGATGGTGGCCGCGCCGGTCGTGGTGTTAATGCTGAGCAGGTCATGATCATTGTCGTCCCAGCCAAACAGGTTGCCGCTGCTGTCAAAGGCCAGGTCTTCGATACGGTCCACACCGGTTTGCCCCACCGGGATGGCCTGCCCGTTGATCAGGCTCAAGGTAGACAGGTCATCCGAGTTGCCTGTGCCGTGCGCCGCATTAAAGCTGAATACCGAAGCGCCGGTGGTTTGGTTAACCGTGCGGAAATCGGTGAAGCCCGGTTTCAGCCAGAGCTGTGTGCCGGCATACACCAGGCCCGAAGCGCCGGTCGACGAGCCCGACTCACCCAGGCGGGTCGCCGCGCCCGTGGCCGTGTCAAAGGTATAGATGTCACCATCAAAATCATGGTGCCCGTACAGCACGCCGTAATTGGGACTGCCGCCGGAGTCGGTATCAAACGCGAGATCGGAAAAACGGCTCCAAAACCCGCTCTGCATCTGGGTGGTGAACGGAGTACCGATTGGAGTGGCTGCGCCGGTTGTCGTATTGATTTCCAGCAGGGTGGAAACCTGCGAGCGGCCACTGGCAATGTAGGTGCCCAGGCCGGTTCCTACATTTATTTCGTATACATCCGGTCCATCCAGCGCAATCAGGTCTGAATTGCCCGCCTTGCGCGAAAAAGCCAGGCCGGCCGGGCGATTTGACGTGGAATCGCCCACGATGACCACGCTACCGGTCAGTATATCAATGGTGACCAGGTCATAGACCTGCCGGTCCCAGCCGTACAAATCATTGGTGGCTGGATCGAAACTGATGTCTGAAAGGCTGTGCGCCGCGTTGGTGGCTACCGAGGAAATCACCGAGCCATCGGTCTTGTCCAGCTTGAGTATTTGCCCGGGCGAACGCAGGGTTTCTTCCAGCGTTGTGCTGAAATTCGATGTGTTGATGCTATACAGCTCATCCTCGCTTTTGTAGTACAAGGCAGTGCCATCCGAGCCAATGGCAGCCGTATTTTGCGCCCCCGGGTAATTACCCTGTTCGGTGCCGGTGCCCGTGTTCAGGTCGAAAGTTACAATTTTATTTCCCTGGGTTATGACGCCATACAGCACGCCATCACCCGGTCCGAAACCCATGTCATTCAAATTACCGCCCAGGCCGGTAAATCCGAAGAAGGTACCCACCCCGGTCACGGGATCAATGGTAATGAGCTGGTTGGGCGATTGCGCATGGCCAATCAGAACCTGGGAGGTGGGTTCAAAGGCCAGACCGGTGACGCCGTTGAAACCAATCGCACCTATATCCGAGATTAACTGGCCGTTCGCGGGGTCAATTTCCAACAATCTGCTGGGCTTGCCGTCGGACCCGGTGGCAGCGAACAGCCGGTCTGTATTATCGAAGGCCAGGGCAGTGATGTCGCTGGGCGGCAGACCAAGCGCGGTGATCAAACCCACCGAAGGGTCAAATGAAACCAGCGTCAAGACCCCGGATGACTCACTGATGGAATATCCCGTTTCGCTACTGTCAAACGCCAGCGTGGTGCCAAGAAACGTATTGGGTCCGTTGTCGTAGGCATAAAGATCGCCAGTGCCCGGGTGGAAATCCAGGCCGACCAGGCCGCTGTAACCGGTGTCGCCGATGGTACTGAGTAGCGAACCGTCAAGTGGATCGAACTCATAAAGTATGCTGGGTATATTGTTGTCGCCGGAAAGCCCGAACAGTCGGTCGCTGCCATCAAATGCCAGCGCGGTCAGACCATCGATTTCACTTGGTCCCAACGGGGTTCCCAGCCAGGTAACCGGGTCGAACATGAAAATTGCCGGCCCGTCCGTGGTGTTATCTCTGCCAAAGGAAAAGTAATTGCCGTTCAGGTCGCTGGCCAAAGCGTCTTCATATGAATCAAAAGACCGGTTGTTCGCGGTGCCAAACAGTATGCCACTTACGGGGTCAAACGCGATGCCCTGAACGTCTTCATAGCCGGTGGAACCGATGACGGACAAAATGGAAGCATCTGCCGGGTTGAGTTCGTACAGGTATGATTCATTGTTTGAGTCGCCCAGTCTGCGTGACGTTGCGAACAGGCGGTTGGTGCCGTCCATGGCAAGCCCGATGGGCGTTCCCAGGTCCAGCGGGCCGCGGTAATTAATCTGCCAAGGGTTGCTGGTATCCACCGTGACCAAATAATTCGTCTGGCCTGCGCGCTGCACGGCATAGACCGTACCAACGCTATCGCTGGTTAAGCGGTCCTCCAGCCTGACCGAACCTGGTCCTTTTGAAAACGCATGCAACACATCACCAGGAGAAAAATCCATACCTGAGACGCCATATAAACCGGTATCGCCAATGGTGGACAGTTTTTCTCCCGTTGTTGGGTTCAGGCGGTACAAGGTGCTGGGAATGCCGTCGGAACCATCAGCTGCGTAAAGCTGGTCCGAGGAACTGAACGCGATGGATGTAATATCTTGCAGCCCGGTGGAGCCGATACGCTCAAATGAACCCGCTTGCGGATTGAGCTTGTACAGGTACATGCGGGCAACGCCTTCTGACCTGATTTTGCCCACGGCGTAAATGTCGCCATTACTGTCAGCAGCCAGGGGTTTGCCCAACTCCAGGTCGCCGGTATCGGCAAACGCGTACAAATCACCGGTTTGCGGATGGAAATCCAGTCCATCAATGGCTTCAACCCCGGTTTCGCCGACATAGGTGATTACCGCGCCGGAGGCTGGGTTTAATTCATACAGCTTGCTGGCATCTGTATTAAGGCCGGTGACCGCAAACAAGCGGTTTGAGTTGTCAAAGGCAAGCGCGCCAATATCCGGTACTCCTGTTGGCCCTACAACCTGGCCGCTGCAGGTGAGTGGATCGATGGTGACCAGCTTGCTGGATTCCAGATCATAGCTGTAGAACAGTCCCGTCTGGGGGTGCACCGCAAGCACCGAGTACAGGTTGCCCGCGTAACTGGCAGAACACGCCCATTGCGGTCGATGTTGTGCGTCGAGAACGTAAAATTCCTTGTCTGACTTCATCCATATCGTGCCATCCAGTTGCGTGGCAGTCCCGAAACGGAACGGTTCGAAGTTCAGATTTCCGTAGTCAATATCGAAAATGCCCTTGCCGGCTTCGGTGATGGTAAACCGGTAATAGTCCTCGCTTTGCGGGCCACTGCCTGTACCGAGCACGGTTTTGTGCAGGATGGTTGTGGAGGTATTGCCGGTTTTGTCCCCGATGTCCGGGTCGGGATTCAGCGCCAGTCCGCCGTCAAGATCCTGCGCAGTGCCGGTGCTGTCATTGGGTTCAATTTCAAGGGTGTTTGCAGATATCAGAACTGACTGGAACAGCAAAAAAAACAGCAGCAAAGTACGGGCAAAAAGCAGGCCTTGAGTTCCTGAAGGACTCAGGGGGTTCGAAGTGCGCAGCATTGTTTTCATTGGTTTGCCTCGCGAAACCTCCTTTTAATGTACCCGTACTTACAGAAACATTCAAAATATTATGCATTTCCAGGTCGAGTACCGAGACATTCCTGCCGAAATGGCCTGTGTTGCTGGATCTGCCAGCGACTGTTACAACATCTTAAGTATTACCCGCCGGAATAAATATAGTATTTACTCGTCAGGAAGTGCAGGAAACGGGCTTGAAGCCACCCTACTCATTCCAGAGCCGTCACCGCCGCCCATTAGGGGCAATGGCTTCGAAAACGCTACAAAAGACGTCCTAACTGAGAGAATCTGTTCGTATTTGACACCAAGATAATAGAGCAGGCATTTACCGGTATCGTATCGCACAAGACTTCCACGGAATCTCACAATGAAAAGCAAAGCCGGAAAACTGGGCAGAGAAGGCATTCTTCCATCGCAAATAACAAAGCGTTCAACCGGACCCGGTAACCACCAGCCGCGCGTTTCCGCGGGAACGTCTGTACTGCGGGCCGGTTAACTCAGACGTTATGCGTTCGCTCCAGTTGCTGAACATCACACGATTTGGATGTGCA
>JBFIHZ010000278.1:0-5795 GCA_041601535.1 Lysobacterales bacterium
GCATTCTCAAACGCAATCTGAAAAACAGCATTGCCCACATGAACCAGGTGTTGATGGACAGCCTGGCCGCCTGTGGTGATGTGAACCGCAACGTGATGTGCACGGTGCTGCCGGAAGCCAGCGAAGTGCATGCCGAAGTGGTGGCCACCGCGCAGGCGGTTGGTGAACACCTGCTGCCCAAAACAACCGCCTATCATGAAATCTGGCTGGACAAAAAACGTGTGGTGGACAGCAAGGGCGAGGTGGTTCCGGATCACGAACCGATTTATGGCGCGACCTATATGCCGCGCAAGTTCAAGATTGCTTTCGCCATTCCACCGCGCAACGACGTGGATGTCTACGCGCATGACCTGGGTTTTGTCGCCATTGTCGAAGGTGGTGAGGTGGTGGGTTATAACGTGACCGCCGGTGGCGGCATGGGGGCCAGTCATGGCGACCCCGTGACGTATCCACGGCTGGCCAGTGTCATTGGCTTCTGCACGCCGCAGCAGGTTATCGAGGTGACCGAGGCCATCGTCACCATCCAGCGAGATTTTGGCGACCGCTCGGAACGCAAGCACGCCCGGTTCAAATACACCATTGACGACCGTGGCCTGGACTGGCTGCACGATGAGCTGGAATCCAGGCTGGGCTACCGCCTGCCTGAACCACGGGCTTTCGAGTTTACCCACAACGGCGACCAGGTCGGCTGGCAGCAGACCAGTGATGGCATGTGGCATTGCGTGCTGTTTATCCAGAACGGCCGGCTGGCAGACCGCGAGGGTGCCACCCAGCTGACCGGGATGCGGGAAATCGCCGGCATCCACCAGGGTGAGTTCCGCCTGACCCCGAACCAGAACGTGGTGATTTCCGGCGTTACGGCGGAACAACGTCCGGCGATAGACCAGTTGTTGCAGGCCCACGGGCTGGACAGCTGGAACCGGCAAACCCCTCTGCGCCTGCACTCCATGGCCTGCGTGGGTTTTCCCACCTGCGGGCTGTCTATGGCCGAAAGCGAGCGTTACCTGCCCGACCTGGTCACGCTGATTGAACAACAGATGGAAAAACACGGTTTGCAACAGCAGGCCATCACCATCCGCATGACCGGCTGCCCCAATGGTTGTGCGCGTCCTTACCTGGCCGAGATCGGCCTGGTAGGCAAAGGGCCGGGTTTGTACAACCTGCACCTGGGCGCGGCCTTTAACGGTTCCCGTCTGAACACGCTGTATCGCGAGAGCGTGTACGAAGAAGACATTCTCAGTGAGCTCGACACACTGTTTGCCAGCTATGCCGCCGAGCGGCAGGCGAATGAAACATTTGGCGATTTTCTGCTGCGCAGTGGCGTGGTGGCGGACGCCGGTTTACAACAAGAAGGTGCTGCATGAACGCCAGTGGTTTGAAACTTTGCATTCCCCAGCCTGGCCAGAACTGGAACGCCGGTCAGCTGGAAGCGGTAAACCCGTGCCTGGAAAAAATGACTGCGCAGGAACGGGTGGAGTGGGCATTTGATTTCCTGCCGGACAACGCCATTCTGACATCCAGTTTTGGTGCGCAATCGGCGGTGATGTTGCATATGCTGACGCGCTTCCGCCCGAAGCTGCCGGTGGTGTTACTGGATACCGGCTACCTGTTTGATGAGACCTACCAGTTTATCGATCAGCTCACCCGCCGGCTGGATCTGAACCTGCACGTTTACCGCCCGGAAATCAGCCCCATGTGGCAGGAGATTCGCTTTGGCCGGTTGTGGGAACAGGGCGCGGATGGCATCCGTCAGTACAACCAGATGAACAAGGTTGAACCGATGGAGCGCGCGCTGCAGGATCTGGATGTGGGCACCTGGTTCAGTGGCTTGCGCCGCAGCCAGTCCGACACCCGCCGTCAACTCGGTATATTGCAGCGCCAGGGCCAGGCGGTGAAAGTCTACCCGATCGCCGACTGGAGCGACCGCGATGTGCACCGCTATCTGAAAGCACATGATCTGCCATACCACCCGCTGTGGGAGCAGGGCTACGTGTCCATTGGTGACCGTCACACCAGCCGGCCACTGAGTGAAGGCATGAGTGAACAGGACACGCGGTTTTTTGGCTTGTTGCGCGAATGCGGCTTGCACCAGCCGGAAAAATTCCAGGCCGCCAACACCTGAACGGCGCCGGCTTTCAGGCCAGCTTACAGATTAAAATCGCCGTCGCAGCAGGTTGAGAAGCGGTTGCCAATGCTGGGGTGCAGGTTAAGCGGCCCCAGCGATTCGCCGTACACTGCCCCGGGTGTATCTTCCGAAGCCGCTATCAGGTCGTCGATCTTGTTGCGCTCTGCGCCCGGCACCATCAACTCCAGGAAAGCGTACATGTAATCGCGCAGGAAGCGGTCCTTGCGGAAGCCAATCCAGGTGGTGCAACTGGGGAACAGTTTCGCCGCATCCAGCGCCACCAGGTCGGAATCCCGTTCGTTGTTGTAGGCCATGCAGGCGACGATGCCTATGCCCATGTCCTTGCGCACATAGGTCTTGATCACGTCCGGATCCTCGGCAGTGAATACCACATTGGGAGTGACCCCAGCCTGTTTGAAGGAGACCGCCTGGTCAGAGCCTTCATCAAAGCTGTGGGTATAGCTGATGATGGGGTAATGGGCCAGGTCGGCCAGCGTGATCTTGCCGGCCGACGCCAGCGGGTGTTCGGGCCGGACCAGGATGGTGCGTTCCCAACGGTACATGGGCAGGGTAACCAGGTCTTCGAACAATTCGCTGCGGCCGGATGCAATGGCGAAATCCGCATCCTGTACCTGCACCTGGCGGGAAATCTGGTCCGAAGTGCCCTGGTGCAGCCGCACCGAGATACCCGGAAACGTGCGCTGGAAGCCTTCCAGCAGATCGGGCAACACATAGCGGGCCTGGGTATGGGTGGTGGCCAGTACCAGCTCACCTTTCAATTGCCCGGCCAGATCGCGCGACATCGAGCGGATATTATCCACCTCGTTGAGGATCATGCGGGCCCGCCGGACCACCTCGGTGCCGGCTTCGGTCAGGCCTTCCAGGCTTTTGCCCTTGCGCACGAACAGGCGCAGCGACAACTCATCTTCCAGCAGCTTGACCTGTTTGCTGATGCCGGGTTGGGAAGTAAACAGCGCTTGCGAGGCGGCAGTAATATTCATGCCGTGGTCCACCACGGCTACCAGATAACGTAATTGTTGCAACTTCATGTTGACTGCCTCGATATGTATTGCATAACAGCTAAAGCGTTATGGGCCCCGCAGCACCTTCAGGGCGGGGGTATTACTTACTGCAGACCTTTGCTGAGCGGTTTTTCATTCATCCAAAACAGCAAACCCGCCATTTCGCGGCGGGTGGTCAGGTCGTGTTTTCATCATTTCACAAACGATCAGGCCACCCGCCCTCCAGCGAGACGACAGATGCAGCAGTGCATTTTCCTGTGTTTGACCTGCTTCATTCACCCATACCGTTACCGTGCCAGATTTTCAGCATAAACACGTCCACCGGCCCTGACAAGCCCGTAAATTGGACATTTCGATATAACGGCTGGGTATAACGGCAGAAAGAATCCGTATTTCTTTTAAGTATTTCGGCTGACTATCATCAGCATCCAACATCGGCCTTTGCGGCCTGGAGACACAGTTATGCAGTATTTTCCGGTATTCATGAATCTCAACGGCCAGGCCGTGGTGATCATTGGCGCCGGCAGTGTGGCCGAGCGTAAAGCACGATTGTTGCTAAAAGCCGGTGCCAGGGTCCGGGTGGTGGCCCGCCAGGCCAATGCCGCCTTCCAGTCCTGGATGGACACCGGTGAGGTCACATGGCTGGCCAGCGAATACCAGCCCGACTGCCTGGAGGGTGCGCGGCTGGTGTTTGCGGCCACCGCGGACAGCCAGCTCAATGGCCGGGTATACCAGGATGCGGAAAGCCGCGGCATCCCGGTCAACGTGGTTGACGATATCCAGCACTGCCGTTTTATCAGCCCGGCAGTCATCGACCGTTCACCGGTACAGGTGGCTATTTCCACTGGTGGCGCAGCACCCGTGTTGGCGCGGCGCTTGCGCGCCTGGATAGAAACCCTGCTGCCGCTTGGCCTGGGGCGGGTGGCCCAGGCCAGTGGCGCGATGCGTCAGCGGGTCAAGGATCTGCTGCCCTTTGCGGCGCGCCGCGCGTTCTGGGACAAGGCCCTGGGTGACCGGCAACTGCGCAGCTGGAGCCTGCAACAGCAGGTCGACATAGAACAGCAGCTGGACCGGCTGTTGCAGCGTGAAGCCGGCGCGGTATCAAAAGCACCTGCTGGCCTGGCTGGTGATGGAAACGGGCGGGTGTTTCTGGTGGGTGGTGGCCCGGGCAGGGCTGACCTGCTGACGCTGCGCGCCTTGCAGGTGCTGGGGCAGGCAGATGTCATTTTGCACGACCGGCTGGTCAGCGAGGATGTGCTTGACCTGGCGCGGCGGGATGCCGACCGCATCTACGTGGGCAAGCAGGCCGGCAATCATCATTGCAAACAGGAGGAGATCCAGCGCCTGATGGTGGCCGAAGCGCGCAAGGGCCGGAACGTGGTGCGGCTGAAGGGAGGTGATCCTTTCGTGTTCGGCCGTGGCGGCGAAGAACTGGAATACCTGCGCCAGCACAACATTGCTTACGAGGTGGTGCCTGGTGTGACTGCCGCCATTGGCTGCGCCGCCTATGCCGGCATACCGCTGACGCACCGTGACCATGCCCAGTCGCTGTCGTTCGTTACCGGCCACCTGGCGGACGGCGCGGCCGGCAGCCAGCCCGGTGAACAGGCGGCGGTGGACTGGTCGCGCCTGGCCGGAGCCGGGCGGACTGCGGTGATCTACATGGGGGTAAGCAAGGCGGCCGGTATCCGGCGTGAATTGCTCGAAGCCGGTGTGCCGGGTGAATTGCCCGTGGCACTGGTTCTGAACGGAACCATGGATAACCAAAAAATATTGCAGGGTACGGTTGAAACCTTGCCGCAGTTGGCAGCCGGAGCGGGTAAAAAGGCACCTGGACTGCTGATCATTGGACAGGTTGCGGCCATGAGTAGTAACCTCGGCTGGTTTTCATCTCTGGCAGACCTGCGCTCTGCAGCCTAATTAAGGAATCTGAAATGATATACGACACAATTCTCGATACCGTGGGGCACACCCCTGTTGTCAAAATCAATAAACTGGCTCCTGCCGGCATCACCATGTACGTCAAACTGGAAGCATTCAACCCGCTGGGTTCGGTAAAAGACCGCCTGGCCCTGGGTGTGATCCTGGATGCAGAAAAGCGTGGCGTACTGAAACCCGGCCAGACGGTGGTCGAAGCCACCTCTGGCAATACCGGCATTGCGCTGGCCATGGTCTGCGCAGTACGCGGTTACCCATTTGTTTCCGTCATGGCTGAATCGTTCTCGGTAGAGCGGCGCCGGCTGATGCGCTTTCTCGGCGCCCGCGTGGTGCTGACCCCGGCTGCCGAACGCGGCACCGGCATGGTGCGGGCGGCTGAAGCGCTGGCGGCCAAACACGGCTGGTTCAAGACCCAGCAGTTCGAGAACGAGGCCAATCCGGCTTACCACCGCAACACCACCGGGCCGGAAATTCTCAGTGATTTCGCCAACCAGCGACTGGATTACTACGTCAGCGGTTATGGCACGGGCGGCACCATAACCGGCGCCGGCCAGATGATCCGCCTGGCACGTCCTGAAGTGAAAATCATTTCCACCGAGCCGGCCGGAGCCTCTTTGCTGGAAGGCAAGGAGTGGCAGCCGCACAAGATCCAGGGCTGGACACCGGATTTCATTCCCAATGTGATGGACCGCAAAGTGGCGCATCAGAAC
>JBFIHZ010000279.1:0-5738 GCA_041601535.1 Lysobacterales bacterium
CCGTTGTGCGGTCGCGGCTTTCAACCTTGATCAGAAAGGCGGGAGCCGGCGGTGACGCTTGACCCTGGCGCACACTTGGCCTCGCTTGTCTGAACACTACTGAAGGATTCCCGGCGCTATGAACACTGCAAACCGCAAACCGTTGCCCGGCACCCATCTGGATTATTTCGACACCCGTGCGGCCGTCGATGCCATCCAGCCAGGCGCCTATGAAAAGCTTCCGTATACCTCCCGCGTGCTGGCTGAAAACCTGGTGCGCCGCTGCGATCCCGCCACGCTGACGGATTCACTCAAACAGATTATCGAGCGCAAACGCGAGCTGGATTTCCCCTGGTTCCCGGCACGTGTGGTCTGCCATGACATTCTCGGTCAGACGGCTCTGGTTGACCTTGCGGGTCTGCGCGACGCTATTGCAGAACAAGGTGGTGATCCGTCACAGGTTAACCCTGTCGTACCAACGCAGCTGATCGTTGACCACTCGCTGGCGGTTGAATACGGCGGCTTCGATAAAGACGCTTTCGAAAAAAACCGCACCATCGAAGATCGCCGCAACGAAGACCGCTTCCACTTTATTAACTGGACCAGAAAGGCCTTCAAGAACGTTGACGTGATTCCACCGGGCAACGGCATCATGCACCAGATCAACCTGGAGAAGATGTCGCCTGTGATTCAGGCACGTGACGGTGTGGCATTTCCGGATACCCTGGTGGGCACTGACAGCCATACGCCACATGTGGATGCCCTGGGGGTTATCGCCATCGGTGTGGGTGGTCTTGAGGCGGAAAGCGTGATGCTGGGTCGTGCTTCATGGATGCGCCTGCCGGACATCATTGGTGTGGAACTGACGGGCAAGCGTCAGCCCGGGATTACGGCGACCGATATCGTACTGGCGGTGACCGAATTCCTGCGTGCCCAGAAAGTAGTCTCGTCCTACCTTGAATTCTACGGTGAAGGCGTGGCAGCCCTGACGCTTGGCGATCGCGCGACTATCTCCAATATGACGCCGGAATTTGGCGCGTCGGCGGCGATGTTCTACATTGACGAGCAGACCATCGACTACCTCAGGCTCACCGGCCGTGAAGACGCGCAGGTGAAGCTGGTTGAAACCTACGCCAGGGAAACCGGCCTGTGGGCTGACAGCCTGAAGAACGCCGAGTATGAGCGTGTTTTGACATTCGATCTGTCCAGCGTGGGGCGTAACATTGCAGGTCCTTCCAACCCTCACAAGCGTGTTCCAACGTCCGAACTGGCGGCGCGGGGTATCTCTGGAATCGTGGAAAACGAGCCAGGCCTGATGCCTGACGGCGCTGTGATCATTGCAGCCATTACCAGCTGTACCAACACCAGCAATCCGCGCAACGTGATAGCGGCGGGTTTGCTGGCGCGCAACGCCAATGCCCGCGGCCTGACACGCAAGCCCTGGGTCAAGACGTCTCTGGCGCCTGGATCAAAAACGGTTCAGCTATATCTGGAAGATGCCAGGCTGCTGCCGGAACTGGAACAGCTGGGTTTTGGTATCGTGGGCTTTGCATGCACCACCTGTAATGGCATGAGCGGTGCGCTCGATCCGGTGATCCAGAAGGAAGTGATTGACCGCGATCTGTATGCCACGGCTGTACTCTCGGGTAACCGAAACTTCGATGGTCGTATCCACCCGTACGCCAAGCAGGCATTTCTGGCATCGCCGCCGCTGGTGGTCGCTTATGCGATAGCCGGTACCATCCGGTTCGATATCGAAAAAGACGTACTGGGCACCGACACCGAAGGCAACCCGGTAACGCTGAAGGATATCTGGCCGAGCGACGAGGAGATCGATGCGATTATCAGACAAAGCGTGAAACCTGAACAGTTCCGTCAGGTTTACATCCCGATGTTTGCAGTGCCGGAGGACAAGGACGAGCAGGTTTCTCCGTTGTATGACTGGCGCTCACAGAGCACCTATATCCGTCGCCCACCGTACTGGGAAGGCGCGCTGGCGGGTGAGCGCAGCATGAAAGGCATGCGTCCGCTGGCGGTGCTGGGGGACAATATCACCACCGATCATCTGTCACCGTCCAATGCGATCATGCTGGACAGCGCAGCCGGTGCGTACCTCGACAAGATGGGTTTGCCGGAGGTCGATTTCAACTCCTATGCCACTCACCGTGGGGATCACCTCACCGCGCAGCGGGCGACGTTTGCCAACCCCAAGCTGTTCAACGAAATGGTGCAGGAAAACGGCAAGGTCAGGCAGGGCTCCCTGGCCCGTATCGAGCCGCAAGGCAAGGTAACCCGTATGTGGGAAGCGATCGAGACCTACATGGAGCGCAAGCAGCCGCTGATCATTGTGGCCGGCGCCGACTATGGTCAGGGGTCTTCCCGTGACTGGGCGGCCAAGGGTGTACGTCTTGCCGGTGTGGAAGTGATCGTGGCCGAAGGCTTCGAACGGATCCATCGCACTAACCTGGTCGGCATGGGCGTTTTGCCGCTGGAGTTCATGCCCGGCGAAAATCGCCATACCTATGCCATTGACGGTACCGAAACCTATGACGTGGTCGGGGATCCGACACCCCGGGCAACGCTGACGCTGGTGATCAACCGCCGCAACGGTGAGACCGTCGAAGTACCGGTGACCTGCCGTCTCGACACGGCTGAGGAAGTGTCTATTTATGAAGCGGGCGGCGTGCTGCAGCGCTTTGCTCAGGACTTCCTTGCGTCGGCAGCGACGGCTTAAGGCGCGATTGGTTCGCGTTATCGCATCACTCCCCTGACCCTCGACCCGGTGCTGATACAACGCCGGGTCGAGGGTTAAGGCAGGGTCTTTTCCACCGACCCTTTTTACAGGATAGAAGGCCCATGGCTCATGTACCCCAGATAAAAATTGCCGCCACCTACATGCGCGGAGGCACCAGCAAAGGCGTGTTCTTCAACCTGCAGGATCTTCCCGAATCCGCGCAGATCCCGGGTGCGGCACGCGATGCCCTGCTGTTGCGCGTGATTGGCAGCCCCGATCCCTACGGCAAACAGACCGATGGCATGGGCGGCGCCACCTCCAGCACCAGCAAGACGGTGATCATCACTAAAAGCAGCCAGCCGGATCACGACGTCGACTACCTGTTTGGCCAGGTGTCTATCGACAAGCCTTTCGTTGACTGGAGCGGCAACTGCGGCAACCTGACAGCGGCGGTCGGCTCGTTTGCCATCAGCAGTGGTCTGGTCGATGCCAGTCGCATTCCCCGGGATGGCATCGCAATTGTGCGTATCTGGCAAGCCAATATCAGCAAGACCATCATCGCACATGTGCCCGTCACCGACGGAGCCGTGCAGGAAACCGGTGACTTCGAGCTTGACGGTGTTACCTTTCCGGCGGCCGAAGTGCAGGTCGATTTCCTTGACCCGGCCGACGGCGACGGCGCGATGTTCCCGACAGGTAACCTCATAGACGATCTCGAGGTGCCGGTTGATGTGGTGGCAGGGGGCACACTCAAGGCCACCCTGATTAATGCGGGTATCCCGACCATTTTCGTGAATGCCGCCGACATCGGCTACACCGGTACCGAGCTGCAGGAGGCTATCAACGGTGACGCCAGGGCGCTGGCCATGTTCGAGACTATTCGCGCCTATGGCGCGGTACGCATGGGGCTCATTCAGCATATCGGTGAAGCGGCCACACGCCAGCATACGCCCAAAGTCGCCTTCGTCGCGGGACCGGCCGATTATGTTGCGTCCAGCGGCAAGCCGGTGGCGGCCGGCGACGTGGATCTGCTGGTGCGCGCGTTGTCCATGGGCAAGCTGCATCACGCCATGATGGGCACGGCAGCCGTGGCTATAGGCACCGCCGCCGCTGTTCCGGGCACACTGGTGAGCCTGGCTGCGGGTGGCGGTGAGCGCAACGCAGTGCGGTTCGGCCACCCCTCGGGTACATTGCGGGTCGGCGCACAAGCCAGCCTTGTCGACGGCGAGTGGACGGTGAATGCTGCAATCATGAGCCGCAGCGCCCGCGTGCTGATGGAAGGCTGGGTGCGCGTGCCTGGCGATGCTTTTTAGGGCTAGCAGCCTGTCCGCGAATGCTGACCGTAACGAGAGCCGACTGGTTTGAGCGAGTTTTTGCGCTGTTTCGCGGCGAATAGTGGTTCTATTTAACAAGGAACAGCGCAAAAAATAGCCAAATCCGGATGGTTCGCAGTAGGTTAAGTATTGTCGGACAGGCTGCTATGCTGCAGGGAGAGTGATGTTTAACCCCTGTACATGCGAGGAGCTGAAAGGTGTCCGCCACGTTTGATCTGAACGATCGTCCGGAGTATGACCAGGTCATACAGGACATCGCCGACTACGTACTGAATTACAGGATCGAGAGCCAGGCAGCACTTGATACAGCGCGTAACTGTCTGATGGATACCCTGGGTTGTGGCCTGCTGGCGCTGCGCTTTCCGGAGTGCACCAAGCTCCTGGGCCCGATCGTTGAAGGCACCGTGGTGCCCAATGGCGCCCGCGTGCCCGGCACCCGGTTTCGCATGGACCCGGTTAAAGCCGCCTGGGACATTGGTTGCATCATTCGCTGGCTGGACTATAACGACACCTGGCTGGCGGCCGAATGGGGCCATCCGTCCGATAACCTCGGCGGCATTCTGGCCGTGGCCGATTACCTGTCCCAGGTACGGATCTCCCGGGGCCAGGCGCCGCTGTTGATGCGAGCGGTACTCGAAGGCATGATCATGGCACACGAGATTCAGGGCGTTATCGCACTGGAAAACGCGTTTAATCGGGTCGGTTTGTGTCATGTGCTGCTGGTACGCGTGGCTTCTACCGCGGTGGTGACCCGGCTGATGGGCGGCGACCGTGAGGTCATCATGGCCGCGGTGTCCCAGGCCTGGGTCGATGGATCGTCGCTGCGCACCTACCGTCATGCGCCCAATGCCGGTTCGCGCAAGTCCTGGGCGGCCGGTGATGCCACGTCCCGCGCCGTGCGCCTGGCAGACCTGTCTGTACGCGGTGAAATGGGTATCCCGGGTGCACTGACGGCCAGGCAGTGGGGCTTCTATGATGTCTGCTTCAGCAAGACGAATGCCGACCAGAAGATAAAGCCGCTGAATCAGCGTCAGTTCCGCCTGTCACAGCCATACGGCACCTACGTGATGGAAAACGTGTTGTTCAAAATCTCCTTCCCGGCCGAGTTCCATGCTCAGACCGCGGCTGAAGCGGCGGTTCGTCTTTACCCCCAGGTCAGGGATCGTCTGGACCAGATCGAAAAAATCATTGTCCGTACCCATGAGTCGGCGATCAGGATCATTTCCAAGGTGGGCCCGCTGGCCAATCCGGCAGATCGGGATCACTGTCTGCAGTACATGATTGCAGTGCCGCTGGCGTTTGGTCATCTGGTCGCCGAGCATTACGAGGATGCGTTCCACGCGGCTAATCCGGTTATTGATGAACTGCGCGCGAAGATGAAAATAGTGGAAGACAAGCGGTACACGGCCGAGTACCTCGAAGCGGGCAAGCGCTCCATCGCCAATGCCATTCAGGTGTTCTTCACCGACGGCACTCGCACCGAAGAGGTGGCGGTTGAATACCCGCTGGGGCACCGTCGACGTCGGGAAGAGGGCATCCCGCTGCTGGAAGCGAAGTTCAGTGCGAACCTTGCAACACGCTTCCCGGTCGGGCGTTGCAGCCAGATCCTTGATCTGTGCAAGGATCAGGCAGCGCTGGAAGCGACGCCGGTGAACACTTTCATGGATTATTTCGTGATCTGAATCGCATCG
>JBFIHZ010000280.1:0-5705 GCA_041601535.1 Lysobacterales bacterium
CCGGCACAAACGGACGGGCCGCGCCAGATTATGGGCAGGACTTCGCAATGCCACATCAGGCAATACCGATACACTTCAGGGACGAATCACCAGACAGACCTGCACGGAAGCACTGCGAGCACGGATGCGTATGGCACAGGGACGCAATCGGAAAGGGAGCAACCGAGCAGGGAAGCCTTATTCCCGACATTTGGGGTCAGAGTAAAAACTCGACATCCAAAGTCACTACCCGGGGTCACCAACCGGGGACAGTAATTGGGGTCAGAGTAAAAAGCAGTGATTCAATAGCAAATAATTAGCACGTCAAAACGAATTTTTACTCTGACCCCAAATATCATTCTCACCTTAAATATCAATATCAGCCGCCTGTTATCGGAAGAGTTTTTACTCTGACCCCAAATATCCTTTCGGCGCGAGTTGCTTTTATGGATGATGACCGGCCATCCGGCGGCTCAGAAACTTTCCTGCCTGACCGATCAGCAGTGGCACCAGGCTTAGTGTCAGAACCAGACCCCAGGCCAGGCCGCTGGGCCGTTCGAGGCTCAGCACCATGGCTATCGATGGCACGTAAACGGCCGCCAGCAACAAGATTACGCACAAAGCCAGGGCTGCCCAGACATACGGGTTGCGGGTAATGTCATTGAGCAGCATGCGGCTACGCGGGTCTCGCATATTAAACACGTTCCATAGCTGAGCCAGAGAGATGGTGAGGAAGGAAACCGTGGTGGCCGCGTACCCGCCAAGCCCCAGCCAAGAATTTGCCAGATAGAACGACAGCAGGGTGACCAGAGCGATCACGCTGCCATTGCCGATGATCTGCAACCATATTGAACGGGTTACCAATGGTTTTCCCGGATCTCGCGGTGGCCGCTTCAGGATGTCCGCATCACCCGCGCCTGTCCCCAGTGCAAACGCTGGAAAAACATCAGTTACCAGGTTGAGAAACAGTATTTGCAACGGCAGAATCGGTAACGGCATACCCGCCAGAACGGCCAGGCCAATCACCAGGATTTCACCCAGGTTGCAGGACAATAAATATCCGACAAAACGCTGGATGTTCCTGAAAATAACCCGTCCTTCGCGGATGGCCAATACGATGGTCGCGAAGGCGTCATCCCGCAGCACCATGGCTGCCGCCTGCCGTGCCACCTGGGTGCCCCGCAAGCCCATGGCAACACCGATATCCGCCCGCTTAAGCGCGGGTGCGTCATTAACCCCATCACCGGTCATGGCCACGATTTCCCCGGCTTGCTGGTATACCGCCACCAGGTCGTATTTCTGTTCTGGTGTGGCGCGGGAGAAAATCTCAGCATTCAGTATGGTTTGACGCTGCTGCTCCGACAGCCGATTCCACGGGCTAATGGCCGAGCCCTGCACGACTTCCGTATCGTCCGAGGCCAAACCCACGGCAAGCGCAATATTCCTGGCAGTGGCCGGGTGATCACCGGTCACCATTACCACCCGGATTCCAGCCCGCTTGCTGGCAGTGATCGCCTGTTTGACGTCCTGGCGAGGTGGATCATGCAGTCCGACCAACCCAAGCAACTCGAGATCGGTGTACGGTTCTTCATGTTGCGTACGGGTCGATTTCTGGGCCAGGCCCAGCACGCGCAACCCGTCTTGCGCGAGTTTTTGGGTAAGCTCATTCCAATGCTCACGCAATTCGTCCGTCATCGGGGCGGTTCCCGCGGGGCCGCGGACTGCGGTGGAATGCCGCACAACCGCTTCAGGCGCGCCTTTCACGAAATAGATAACAGAGCCGTTACGGGTATACGAAACCGCCATCATCTTGGTTTCGGTGCTGAACGCGTACTCTTCGATTTTCTTCATGGCCTGATCCAGGCTCGGCCGGCTGATATCGGCCGCTTGCGCCACCTCGAGCAACGCCAGCTCCATTGGGTCTCCAGAACCCTTGATGCTGCCTGAAGCCAGTTCCGCCCGGTTGCACAAGGCTCCGGTAATCAGCATCTCACGCAGCAGTTCATTACCGTCAGCCAGCACCTGCTCCTCGCCGGACTTGAAGGAAGACAGGTTGTGATCAAACTCAATGGCGCCGGAAGTGGAAACCAGCCGCTTCACGTTCATCTTGTTTTCAGTCAACGTACCGGTTTTATCGGTACAGATCACCGTCGTCGCACCCAGTGTTTCAACAGCGGAGAGTTTTTCCACCACGGCGTTTTGCTTGGCCATGCGCCACATTCCCCTGGCCAGCGCCAGGGTTGCAACGATAGGCAAACCTTCAGGTATTGCGGCAACCGCCAGCGAAATGGCCGCTTCAATCATCAGGAACCAGTCCTTGCCCGTGGCAATACCCACTCCGGCAATCAGCACCACGCACAGCAACGTGACCCATACCAGCTGTCCTCCCAGCCGGGCGATCTGTTTTTCCATCGGGGAACGCTCAGGAGCCGCTTGCTCCACCAGGCTGGCAATTCTTCCGAGTTCCGTATTACTCGCGATACCCGTAACCAGCCCGGTGGCGGAACCGCGATTGACTGCAGTACCCATAAACACCATGCATGACCGGTCAGCCAGCGGCACTTCTTCAGCCAACCCGTCAGCTGTTTTGTCCACTGCTTCCGATTCACCTGTCAACGCGGACTGATCGACCGCCAGGTTGGATGCCTCTATCAGCCGAATGTCGGCGGGCACCACGTCACCGCCTTCCAGCAACACGATGTCCCCCGTCACCAGTTCCTCCGCCGGAACTTCCAGGATTCTGCCCTCCCGCCTGACGCGGGCACTGATGGTGCCCATCTTGCGCAAAGCCTCCATGGAACGCATGGCGCGCAATTCGGACACGAAGCCAATCGTCGTGTTGATAAGCAAAACGACCGCTATGGCCAGACCTTCGGTCCACTCGCGATACACCATGGCAAGCACGGCGGCGACCACCAACAAAGCCACCACAGCACTTCTTAACTGGTTGAGAAGAATACGTAACCGCGAAATATTTTTAGCGTCCGGCAGCAGGTTAGGCCCGAAGCTTAGGCGGCGCCTGTGACATTCGTCAGCAGAAAGACCTTCCCTGGGATCGACTCGAAGCGCTTCAGCCAGGCGTGCTATCTCCCACTGGTGGGCAGTGGACGCACAGTCATCCGGATCAACCCCGCCAGGGTGCGGGTCAGGCATCTTTTCAGTCATGGTTTCAGCCACATGCTTTATTGATTACCGTTGGCAGTGGCCGCTTTGTATGAACCGCTGCTGCAACGCCAATGATGATGTCAACTGCTGAAGTTAACACGCCAGTCATAAAGCCTGTCTGAGCTGGAGCAATCTATATGGGAACAGTGTAGAACAGATCTGGTGCAGAAAATTCTGAATTGCCGCCCGCCATGAAAGATGCGAAACCTTCGACAATTTGAAGACATTTGCAGGGCTCGGTCTCTGGCCGCCCCGATTTTTTCAGCCTTGCTGACAGGCATCCAACCAGTCTTTCAGCCAGATAGAGCCTGTGCAAGGTCAGCCAGGATGTCTTCAACGTCTTCAAGACCGACAGACAGGCGGATCAGTCCCGGGGATATACCGTGTCCTGCCTGTTCTTCAGGCGTATAGGTTGAATGAGTCATGGAGGCCGGATGTTGAATCAGGCTCTCGGCATCGCCCAGGCTGACCGCCCGGTGAATCAGTTTCAGCCGGTTCATAAACGCGATGGCTTCGTCTTTACCCCCGTTCAGCTCAAATGCCATCATGCCACCCGGATATCGCATCTGCCGCCGGGCTAGCTCGTACTGAGGAAAACTTTCCAGGCCGGGCCAGGCGACACTGCTGACCTCCGGCCGGGTGTCCAGAAACCGGGCGACCGCTTCGGCATTAACCGAGTGTTCACGCATGCGAATACCGAGTGTCTTCAGACCACGGAGAATCAACATGGCATTGAACGGCGCGAGCGCGGCTCCGGTCATGTCCTTCAGGCCGTAGAAACGCACTTCATCCATAAGTTCTTGTGTACCACAGGCCAGGCCGCCAATCAGATCACCATGCCCGCCGAGATATTTCGTTGCCGAATGCACTACCAGATCGGCGCCAAGCGCAATCGGCCGGGTAATACACGGACTGGCGTAGGTATTGTCAACCACGACACGCGCACCCACTGCATGGGCCTTCACCGCGGTCTGCTGGATGTCGATCAAGCGCATGTTCGGATTGGCCGGCGACTCGAAGTAAACAATTTTTGGACCGCTTAACAACGCCTCGTCCAATGCCTCAGTGTCGGTCATGTCCACGTAACTAACGCGCACACCAAACCTCGCCAGACCATGATTGAAGAAAGCATAGGTACAACCGTAGAGGGTTTTGTCGACCAGCAGCTCGTCACCCGGTTGTACGAGCGTCCAGAACACCGCGGTAATCGCGCCCATTCCGGATGCGAAGGCAACCGCTGACTCCGCGCCTTCCAACGACGCCATCCGACGTTCGAGCAAGTCCAGAGTCGGGTTGGAAATTCGTGTATAAATGTGGGCCGGCTTGTCACCCACGAATGCCGCACCGGCAGATTCCACATCGGGAAACGTAAAGGTGGAAGTGAAATGAACCGGAGGGGTGAGCGCGCCTCCTGCATCTGCGGGATGAAAACCTTCGTGTATCGCGCGGGTGCAAAACCCCAGCTCGCGCCGGAACTGATTAAAACTGTCCATGCTGATCCCTCCTTTTCAGACAGTTTAATGCTTTTATTGCGGCATTTTCTGCCGTATTATTTCGCATTTAGCCACTTTTGAAGCAGCTTCTGCCATGAAATCACCAGATCGCTTGGATAAAAAAATCCTTATGGCATTACAGACTGACGGGCGCCTGACCAATCAGGCCCTGGCCGATCAGGTGGGGCTGTCCCCCTCACCCTGCCTTAAGCGAGTCCGGGCTCTGGAACAGGCGGGTATGATCCGTGCCTATTTCGCCGAGATAGACCGCAAGGCCTGCGGACTTTCCGTCACAGCCTTCGTGCGTATCCGATTGACAGATCATTCACCAAAAACGGTGACAACATTCGAACGGAAAATCACCGCCATTGAAGAAGTGGTTGAATGCCACCTGATGACCGGGGGCGAGGATTACCTTGTCGAAGTAGTTGTATCCGATCACGACGATTATGAGCGATTCATGCGCCAGCAACTTCATCCGGTGCCGGGAATCGCCTCAATCGAGACAAATTTCTCGATCAGCGCCCTCAAGCACCGTGCGCCGTGCCCTGTTCGTTAGAGATTAAGGTTATTCTTTTATT
This sequence comes from Lysobacterales bacterium, assembly GCA_041601535.1. Classification (GTDB taxonomy): domain Bacteria; phylum Pseudomonadota; class Gammaproteobacteria; order Xanthomonadales; family SZUA-36; genus JBFIHZ01. Next base: position 5,219 of record JBFIHZ010000280.1, read on the forward strand.
TTGATACGTACTAAATTACTTTACTATCTGCTCTTAATCCGTATTTTCTCTGATGCATGCCGCACTCAAGAACCACTCGGTGATGTACTGCCTGCATAGAAATGTGGAAAGTTGCTGTTAATCTTACAATTCCACTAAACATCCAAATCGTGTGATGTTCAGTAACTGGAGCGAACGTATAACTACCTTTGTTCCGGTGGGTAGAATTTCAGATGTTGTAACAGTCACTGGCAGGTAGAGCAACACAGGCCATTTCGGCAGGAATACCTCGGTACGCGACCTGAAAATGCATGCTATTTTGAATGTTTCTGTAAGTACGGGTACATTAAAAGGAGGTTTCGCGAGGCAAACCAATGAAAACAAAGCTACGCACTTCGAACCCCCTGAGTCCTTCAGGAACTCAAGGCCTGCTTTTTGCCCGTACTTTGCTGCTGTTTTTTTTGCTGTTCCAGTCAGTTCTGATATCTGCAAACACCCTTGAAATTGA
>JBFIHZ010000281.1:0-5676 GCA_041601535.1 Lysobacterales bacterium
AAATCAGTTGCTCTACCAACTGAGCTATACCGGCACGGTGGGGAACGGTATTTTCCTGCAGCGCGGCAAGAATATCCAGTGCTGCGTTGGTTTTATTGTGCAGGGAGGCTGGTCGTTGATGAGCGCAGCCGCCTTGCGGCGAAGCCGCAAGCAGGGAAGCGAAGCGACGACACCCCCGCTGGTGCGAAGACCTGCATCTTCAGGCTCTACCAACTGAGCTATACCGGCACGGTGGGGAACGGTATTTTCCTGCAGCGCGGCAAGAATATCCAGTGCTGCGTTGGTTTTATTCTGCATACCATCCCGACAGGGCGGGCGGCATTACTACTGAAACTACATTTTCCCCGGGTCACCTTTCCCTGTTTCTCCCCGGCACACCCCTGACGCTGACGTCAGCGGCCACAAATTCACGTTCGGTGATTGTGCCGTCATCATTTTCACACGATACCCGCAAACCGCCGGTGGGGCTGATCCCCAGCGCCGTTCCGTGGAGACGCTGCCCGCCAGCAAACACTTCCACCTGGCGCTGGCGCAGTACATCCCATCGCTGCCAGTCCGTACGGAACGGTTCAAACCCCTGCTGAGAAAACACATCCAGCGCAGCAAGCAATTCTTCGACCACTGCCGCTGCCACCGCCAGCCGCAGCCCGTCCCCGGCGGCGCCCTTTAACCGGGACACCACATCGGTCCAGCCCTGATCAATCTGGCCAGCGGTTTCAGGGTCGTCTGGCAGGTAAATGTTCACACCCACACCAACTACCGCATGGGTTATACCCGCATTCGTGGAACGCAGTTCCATCAGGATGCCGGCCAGTTTGCGGCCATCGGCCAGAATATCATTCGGCCACTTGATGCCATGATCTGCTACGCCGCAGTGTTGCAAGCCACGCGCGGTGGCCACCGCGACAGCCAGGGGCAAAGTGGCCAGAAACGTCACGGGACGCTCAAACGCCCAGCCCAGGCTTAAATAAAGATTACCGCCGGCCGGCGAGTGCCAATGCCGACCGCGGCGCCCACGGCCAGCGGTTTGCTGATCCGCGATCACGGCGTGCGCGTGCTGTTCAGCCAGGGGCAAGGACTGTAAATGCCGGTTGGTTGAATCCACGCTGGGCAACACGCTGATGTTACCCAGCAGGGCGGCAGCCCGGGGCGATAATGCGGCACGCAGTTGGCCGCCATCAAGTTTGCTGAAGCGCGGTTTCACTGTGCTGCCGGAACGATGTCAGTGAAACCAGTTGCGAAACATCGCTTTTTCAAACCGGTGCTCCGTGCCTTTCACCAGCTTGCACACATTACCGCGGTGGGTAAACACCAGGAACGCAGCCAGTGCGATGCCCAGCCACCACTGCTCCGGTGGTGCCTGGATTAACCAGAAGGCTGGCACCAGGCTCACAGCGGCCAGCATGGTTGCCAGGCCCACCCAGCCGGTCAGCCCCAGGGTAAACAGCCAGACCCCCAACAATGGAATAAGCACCAGCGGCTGGATCGCGCTCAGGGCGCCGACCGCGGTGGCCGCCCCCTTGCCGCCACGAAAGCCATGCCATAGCGGGAAACAATGCCCTACCACGGCGGCAAATCCACATAACACGGCTTGCAGTTCAAGCGGGTATGCATCGGGCAGCCCGGGCAGGAGCAGCAGCGGCACCAGGGCAGCCGCCAGCACGCCCTTGCCGATGTCAATCACCACCACGCCCAGTGCAAAGCGGAAACCCTGGGTGCGGAAGGCATTGGTGCCACCGGCATTGCCACTGCCAGCCAGACGGATATCCACATGCCGGATGGCACCCAGCAACAGGCTGCCCGACAGGGAACCCAGACCGTAGGCCAGCAGCACCTTTATCAGTAACGCGATCATGGCACAGAGGTTACCGCATTCGGGTGTAAATGGAACCGGTCCAGATCAATGAATGGAAAAAAATTCCGGGCCCGCCAGCAACGGGCCGGCTGCTTCGCCAACGGCCAGGCTGAACAGGGTTCAGTTAAGTGCTTCAGGTTGCGGCACAAAACCGATGATCAGGCCGCCAGGGCCCAGGTGCACTCCCAGCGCCGGCCCGGCCTCGGAAACGTGGCAGGAGTGGATGCGGCCATGCAGTTTCAGCACCGCTTTACGCAGCTCGACCGCTCCCTGTGGATGGTTGGCATGCGCGATGACGATGCGGTACATGCTGTCAGGCTTCATTTTGCGTGCCGCGCTGCGCGCCAGTGCTTGCGGGCGGGCACGGGTTCCGCGATGTATTCCGCCCAGGCTGATTTTTCCTTCGCGGCTGGCGGTCAGCAAGGGATTGACCTGCATCAGCCGGGTCAGCCGATGAACCCAGGCCGGTACCCGCCCGCCTTTCACCGCCCAGGCCAGATCATCGGTGATGGCCATCACGCGGGTGCGCGGCGCGGCCTCTTCCAACAAAGCGAGGATTTCAGCTGCATTGAAACCGCGTTCTGCCGCTTCTGCCGCCAGCATGGCCAGCAGGCCCTGACCAGCCGAAGCACTGCGCGTATCGAAAACCTGCACCCGGCCTTCGGGCTGACGCCTGGCGGCCTGGCGGGCCGCCTCAATGGTGCCACTTAACTGTGCCGACAAACCCACCGATACGACGTCGTAGCCGTGGGAAGTCAGCAGGGAATACACCCGGGCGAAATCCTGCGTCGGCGGTTGTGAGGTCAAGGGCGTTTCCGCACTTTCCGCCAGCATGGTATAGAACTCGGCGGAGGTCATGGACACCCGGTCCAGGTATTCACGGTCACCAAAACTCAGCCGTACCGGCACCAGGTTGATGCCGAGGCGGTCGATTTCAGCCGGCGGAATGTCCGCGCCAGAATCCACCACCACAGCCACCTGGCCGGGCTGGTTCATCAGGCCGTGCTGGCGGTGCATGTCGTCAGCTTTCTGCTGGGTGATGCTGCCAAATTCCTCGCACAGCAGGAACAGCTCACCCGGGTTGTTTACATGCACGTGCACGCGAATGCGCTCGCGGCCTCCGGCCACTACCAGGGAACTGGAATCCAGGGTTTCGATGCGGCGCATGACCGCGTCGCGGTCGAGCTGCGTGCCTTCGATCAGGCACTCGGTGCAATAGCGGTGATCGGCCGCTTCCATATTGGCGGCTTCCAGTGGTGCCGAAAGACCCATTTCCAGCGTGACCTCGTCCATTTCACCGCTTTCGATAAACGCCCAGATTCCTTCCAGCAGATCAACAAAGCCCTGACCTCCGGCGTCAACCACGCCGGCCTGACGCAACGCCGGCAGCTGATTCGGGGTATTGGCCAGCGAGCGGCGGGCGCGATCCAGGCCTGCCTTCATCAACGCCCGGAAGTCCTGCACTCCATTGCTGACCTGGCGCGCGAGTTCAGCGGAAAAGTCATTCAGCACGGTGGGCAGGGTTCCCGCCACCGGTTTGGACATGGCGCTCCAGGCCGCCTCGGCGCCAGCCACACTGGCGCGCGAGAAATCGGCGGCGGTAAGCAGCCGGCAGCCACTGACAGCATCACTGAAGCCGTGAAAATATTGCGCCATGATGGCGCCGGAATTGCCCCGGGCGCCGTCCAGCGCCGCGTCCGCAATGTGCTGCATCAATGCATCAACACGTTGCTGCTGCGCGGAGGCGCCGGATTCCAGTATGGTCTTGAAGGTAAAGGCCATATTGGTGCCGGTATCGCCATCGGGCACCGGAAAAACGTTGATGCGATTAAGGTAATCACGGCGGGTAAACACATGACGGATTCCAGCGGAAATCGCCCGCAACATGCGGGGTCCGTCAAGGTAAGCAATTGCGGTGGGACTTTTCGCCATGGGGAGCCTTTTGAAGGACCGCGCGAGTGTAACATACGGTACCGAACTGGCGAATTTGCGCGGTCAGTGGTGAATTTCACCGTAGGGCAGTCCGTTTTCGCCTGAAAAGTGACTAAATACCCATGAATTTCTGGCATGAAACATGCATCTTTACAGTGGTGCACATCAACACGGAGAAAATTTCATGACCGCAGATTCCATCATGCAGGAAATCCGCCAGGCGCTGGAAGGGCGGCCCGGACAACCGCTGGTTTTGGGGGTTTGCCAGGTTCTGGCGGAGAAAATGGACAGCGCAGCCTGGCTGGTGCGGCTGGCCACCCTGGTGCTGGCGCTGTTTTTTACCCTGCCAGTGCTGGCGGGCTATATCATTCTGGGCTTCGCGCTGAAGCAGACCGAAAGCCGCACCCGCGACTTTTTCGCCGGCTTGTACATCCTGGCGCGAGAAACCGCCGATAAAGTCCTGGCCGCCCTGGGGCGGATTTTCGGCAATACGGGTGAACGTCCGGGAACTAACGGCTACTGAGCTGACAATCCCTCTCAGCGGGTGGTTGAAAGCGGTAAGTCTGCCGGCTGACCTGCTGTCCGGACTGCATGCCGCCCACCAGGTAGAACCAGCCGTCATGCCATAACAAACCACGATGGTCCATGGTGGCGGGCTCCAGCATGCCGTGACAGGCCCACTGTCCGCTGACCAGGTCAATACTGAACAACGATCCGGTGGGTTCGGACGGATTACCGTCATAGCCAATGCCGTTGAAGTTGTAGGGGTTGACCGCTCCGCCGGCAAACCACACCCGGCCGGATGCATCCGCTACGGATGCCATGCGGTAGCGTGCCGGCCCAGGGTGTTGTGGCAGGGGCTGCCAGTGGACCCGTCTGAAATCATCTGTATGTATCCGACCCAGCCAGCACTCACCGGAAGATTCAAACTGGCGTGCCGTGCCATCTGCCGGGTAGCGGATGCGCACGCCATCGCAGACAACCATGCGGCCAGCGCTGATACCGCCAGCATGACCAAATACCGGGGCGCCTGGCCAGGGCGTAGCCTGCGCCCAGCTACCGGTGGCGGTGTCCAGCACCTGTACCAGGTTGACGTTCCCGACATCGTGCCAGCCGCTGACCAGATAGATATAGCGATCCTGGTGCGCCAGCACCACCGCATCCTCGACTGCCACCGGCATGCGGCTGAATTCATCCCACTGCCGCGTTTCCACATTCAGACGAAACACCTGTGGTGTGGACTGTTCGCTGCCATCCGCGGCTACGGTGTAACCGCCAAACAGGTATACCCGGCCCGCTACGCTGACCGCAGAGGCGGCCAATCGGCCGGCCGCGCCAGGCACGTCCGCCAGGCTCTGCCAGCTTTGCTGGCGGGAATCGTAAAGCCAGGAATCACTGAGCGTATCATCAGCTTGTTTGCCCGCACCCAGACCCAGCGCAGTGACCAGGAAAAAACCATCTTCGCCCGCCAGCAAAGCTACGGCATTATTGCTTACCGCACGGGGCAGCAACGGCAGGGTTTCGGCCTGAATGGTGGCTGGTGGCGTACTGCCCTGCTCGCCATCAGCGCCGACCGCATGGCCGGATGATAACAGCAGGCTGGTAGCCAGGGTCAGTGCCAGCCGGATCATGCCGGACGCCGGGTTTTTGCAGCCATCAGTCTGTCCTCAATTCGGGTGCCGTGGTCACGGTGCGTGGCACGGCGTCAGTCAGCCTGCATAAATGCGCGCAATTGCTCAGCATCAAACGGCCAGCCCAGTTCGCTGCCGTTATCGGTGCGCATCAAAACCGGTATGCGCACGCCATATTTGCGGATCAGTGCAAGATCATAATCGATATCCACCGCGCGCCAGCGGATGCCCTGCTGTTGCATCAGATCCATTGCCAGT
>JBFIHZ010000282.1:0-5666 GCA_041601535.1 Lysobacterales bacterium
CGCCACCGGCCTCGAATCCGAGCCGGTGGTAACCGATGCTGATTCCGCCGCCGAACTGTTTGCCGAAATGGCTGGCCGGCATGCAGCATTGGCGGATTTCAAACGCGCCCTGGTGGCCATCAACGACGAGATGAAGAGCTGGGACAGCCCGGTCAGAGACGGTGACCAGGTTCTGTTCTTTCCACCGGTGGCCGGCGGATGAGCCAGGTACGCATTCAGTCAACCCCGATCGACCTGCCGGCCTTCCGCAAGCAGCTGCAGGACAGGAGCTGTGGCGCCCTGGTGTTGTTTGAGGGCTGGATCCGCAATCACAACGAGGGGCGCGCGGTGCAACGCCTGGCCTACGAGGTGTACGAACCGCTGGCAGTGAAGGAAGGTGATGTCATCCTGAACGATGCACTGCAACGCTTTGACATCACGCACGCGGAAGCGATTCATCGCAGCGGCGAGCTGGCCCTGTCGGATGTTGCCGTGGTGGTAGGTGTTGCCGCCGCACATCGCGGAGCGGCATTCGATGCCTGCCGCTACATCATCGACGAAATCAAGCACCGCCTGCCGATCTGGAAAAAAGAGTATTACACCGATGGCAGCGCCGAATGGGTCAATTGCCGGCACTGCGAGGAAGCACATGCGCACCGCCAGCAAACGGATGCGCAGGCCAGCTCAGGCTGAGCGGACCGGCAGCAGCCCGGGCTGCGGGCGTTAGCACCACAAAACCTGCCATCAGGCCTGCCGGCTTTATGCATGCCCATACTCCGGGGCGAATGGTTGGCAGCTGACATCACCCCCGGTGATGGTCAGAAAACTCGATTCCGGCACGGCCTCCCAGGATTCAGCCAGTTCATTAAGCGGCTCGGAAACGATGGCGCGGGTCTCGGACGAAAAGCGCCCGGCCTCGGGCCCCAACTCTTCGATCGCTGCGCTGCTGGCGCTGTGATACAGCGAGCGGGAACGTCCTTCGGTGGAATAGCGGCAGGCATAAAGCGAATGCCCGTCGCTGATACCCAGGGTCATTTGCACGGCATGGTCAATGCCGTGACGCTGGCTGGTCTGTTCGATGAAACCCGCCATTCGGGCCAGACCACCCGCGACATCTTCTGCCATTCCAAATGACAAGGCGAGGTAAAACATCAGCTCGGAATCCGTGGTGCCGGTGATACACGGAAAAAATTCCGGGTCAATGGCCAGCACCAGGTCCCGCTTGATCTTGTTCAGCCCCTTCAGCACGCCGTTGTGCACGAACAACCAGTTTCCATATTGAAACGGGTGGCAATTACTTCGTTGCACTTCCGTGCCGGTGGTGGCGCGAACGTGCGCCAGAAACAGTGACGACTCGATCTGCGACGCCAACGCGCGCAGGTTGCTGTCATTCCATGCCGGGCGGACATCCTTGTAGACCCCCGGAAAATCACGTGTGCCATACCAGCCCACACCAAACCCGTCACCATTGGTCACTGTTTCGGACACCCTGGCCTGCAAACTCTGGCGTATCAGGGAGTTTTCCGGCTTGAACAACAATTCTTCAAGGTAAATCGGCGAACCCTGGTAAGCGGTCCAGCGGCACATAAATTACTCCTGATCCTTAAGGTTTATAAATTCCGGGCTGGGAACTTTCTTAACCCCGTGCATCCACCGTGGGGATAACTCAGCCATCCAACGCGGTGATCCATTGCTGCAGTTCGTCTGACAGCCCGTCGGGGTGCAGCCAGGTGCCGCTTTTTCCCCCGGATTTGTACAGCAGGCGAACCGAGTTGATCTCCAGCGCTGCATTCACCGGTTTAACCAGGTCCCAGATGGTCAGCAGCGCCATGTTCACGCCGGTCAGGGCTTCCATTTCAACGCCGGTGCGCTCGGCGATTTCCGCCATGCAGTACACATCGATGGCGTGTTCTTGCGGTTGCGGGTACGAGCGAATCATAACCCGGTTCAGCGCAATCGGATGACACAGGGGAATCAGCGCCGGAGTTTGCTTGGCCGCCAGGATGCCGGCAATTTCCGCCATCGCCAGCGGATCACCCTTGGGCAGGCGTCCTTCCTGCAGTAGCTGCATGGCGTGCTCACCAATGATGATGCGGCCGCCGGCAATGGCGCGGCGCCGGGTGATGGCTTTGGCGGAAACGTCCGCCATTGACCAGGTTTGTGAAGGCTTGTTGCTCATGGGCTTGTGTTCTCTGCTATCGCTTTTCAGTTGATTCATTCGGGTGTTTGCGCTGGTGCCGGCTGGTATTATCCGCGCCGCAAATGGCCGGTCAGTTCTCCGCAGGCCCAGCCAGGCCTGTTGCGGGTATTAATTCTCCGGGCCATTCGCCTCGGTTTGCCGGGCTTTATACCAGCGGGCCAGTTGTTCACGCTCGGTTTCGGTCATGCCGGTCAGGTTGCCCAGTGGCATGGTGCGGGTAACCACCGCGGCATTCACGATGCGGTCTGCCTGCAAATGCAGCTGCTCCAGGCTATCCATCGCCATACCGAGCGGCGGCGCGGTAAACCCGGCCAGGCTGGGTGTGGCTGAATGGCATCCGGTGCAGCGTGCCTGCACAATGTTCAGTATGTCAGCGGAAGTGGGGACGGCGGGCGTGGCCGTCTTGATTGAGGAAACCGCACTCGCGGGCGGCCTGGATGACGGCATCGTCATCCACATCATCAGGGCCAGCAGCACCAGCGACGCCGGCAGCACCCAGCGTGAATGCCCGGGTATATGGCGAATATTGAACCAGTGCCGTATGCCCACAGCCGCCAGCGAGAACAGCAGCAGAAACAACCAGCCCCCGACGCCACCGAAATTTCCACCGTATGTGGACGGGTAATGGCTGCTGATCATGATGAACAGCACCGGCAAGGTCAGGTAGTTGTTGTGCCGCGAGCGCAGCAGCGCGTTTTCTCCTTTGGATGCGTCCGGCTGGCGGCCATCGACCAGCGCCGCCACCAGTTCTTTTTGTGCCGGTATGATCACGAAAAACACATTGGCCACCATCACCGTGCCGATGGCGGCGCCAACGTGCAGGTAGGCGGCGCGGCCGCTGAGCAGGCTGTCCAGCAGCCAGGCCAGGGCCGTGAACCAGGCCAGTATCAGCACGGCCAGGGCACGCGGGTGGCGTTTCAGCTGCGATGAACACAGGCCGTGATACACCAGCCACGACAGCAGCAGCGCAGCCAGGCCAAGGCCGATGGCCTGCGGCACGGTGAGCGAGGCTACGGCCGGGTCAATCAAGTACAGTGACGCATTCCAGTAATACACCACGCCGAGCAGTGCAAAGCCGGTAATCCAGGTGAAATACGCTTCGTATTTGAACCAATGCAATGGTTCCGGCAGGCGGTCCGGCGCCACGCGGTATTTCTGCAGGTAATAAAAGCCGCCGCCGTGCACCGCCCACAAGTCACCGGCTATGGGATCGCCGGATTCAACTGCGCCGCCCGCACCACCAGCCTCCGGTGCAGCCGCTGGCGGACGGCGCTGCAGCTGATTTTCCAGCCAGTTGAAATAAAACGAGGCACCAATCCAGGCGATGCCGACAATAAAGTGCGCCCAGCGCAGCAGCAGGCTCAGCCATTCATGCAGCCAGCCTTCCATCAGGCAGCCAGTGCCTGTTCCAGCTGTGCGCACCAGCGGGCCTTGTCATTGGCAGGCAAAAAAGACGCATTGAAGCTGTTGCGTATCAGCGTGATGATTTCATCACGTTGCAAGTCTACTGCATCCACCAGCGCATTAAAGTTATCGTTGATATAGCCGCCGAAATAGGCCGGGTCATCCGAATTTATCGTGGCTATCAGACCCTGGCCGAGCATGTCGCGGATGGGGTGGTCGCGCATGTCCTTAACCACCGCCAGGCGTAAATTTGACTGTGGGCAGACAGTCAGCGGCATCTGCGACTCGCGCAGCCGCACTACCAGCGCCGGGTCTTCCAGCGAACGATTGCCGTGGTCAATGCGATCTACCTGCAGCCCGTCCAGGGCCTGGTGCACATACTCCGGCGGCCCTTCTTCTCCGGCATGCGCGACCCGCTTCAGGCCCAGTTCTGCGGCGCGTTCGAACACCCGGTAGAATTTGCTGGGCGGGTGCCCCACCTCGGATGAATCGAGCCCCACGCCGGCGATGCGATCGAGAAACGGCTGCGCTTCTGCCAGCGTGGCGAACGCGCTTTCCTCATCCAGGTGCCGCAGGAAACACATGATGATGGCGCTGCTGATGCCCAGCTCTTTCTCAGCGCGCCGCAATGCCGATGAGATTCCTTCAAACGCGGTGGCAAACGCCACGCCGCGGCCGGTATGGCCCTGCGGGTCGAAGAAAATCTCGGTGTGCACCACGTTATCGGCCTGGCAACGCAGCAAATAGGCCCAGGTCAGATCATGGAAATCCTGCTCGGTCAGCAACACCGACATGCCCTGGTAATAGAGATCGAGAAAATCCTGCAGGCAATCAAAGCGGTAAGCCGCGCGAATGGCCTCCACGTCGGCATAGGGCAGATCGACACCGTTGCGGCGGGCCAGCTCAAACATCAGTTCCGGCTCCAGGCTGCCTTCGATGTGGCAATGCAGTTCGGCTTTGGGCAAGCGGGCGATCAGGTCTTTGCGTGGGTCCATGGTTTCTCCATCATCAGTTGCGCCACCAGGGCTAGCGCAATGGTAGCAGGCTGCTTGCCGTGAATCTCTGGCAAGCCGATGGGGCAGACCAGGCGCTGCAGCTGTTGTTCGCTGATGCCGCGTTTGCCGAGCCGCTGCACAACTCGCCGGCGCTTGGTTTGGGAGCCGATCAGGCCCAGCCAGCAGAAATCATTGCGTTGCAAGATAGCATGACACAGGTCTTCATCCAGGCTGTGGCTGTGGGTCATCACGATGCCAATGCTGCCCGGCGGCATGCGGGCGACTTCATCCAGGGGACGGGCTGTTGGCACGGGCAGCACGTTTCCGGCGGGCTCTGTGGGCAAGGTATCCGGGCGCTCATCGACCCAGCGCACGTTAAACGGCAGACGTTGCAGCAGGCGCGCCACCTCCTGGCCAACGTGGCCAGCGCCAAACAGGCTTAGTGGCACGTTCATCGCATCCAGGCGATGCAACCACCACGTGGCCCCGTCCTGCTCGACCTGGCAAAGACCCTGCCGATGCAGTTCGGGCAGATCAGCTGGCGCAGCATCCAGCAGCCGGCGGGCTTCTGCCAGCACCCCGTCCGGAATCTCCGCCGTTACCGGCGTGGCAGCGGATATGACCCGGCGGACCGGTTCGGGCCGATTGATTTCCATGACCAGCACATGGGGTGCGTGTTGCTCGACCGGCGCACCGTCGCCTGCATCGCTGGATTGAAAGTCCGTTTGCTGTTCAGCCTGCTGGCTGTCCAAAACGGAGGCTGCCCTGCTGGCCAGTTCATTGACCCAATCAGGACAGGGCGGGCAAAGTTTCTCCCAGTGCACCACCACGGCGCCGCCGCAGCACTGGTTAAGCGCCGGGCCAAGGCCAAAGGGCTGATGCTGTTGCAAGGCTGCCGCCGGGTCTTGCAGCATGTCACGCGCCATGCGGATGGCGGAGTACTCCAGATTGCCGCCGCCGATACTGCCCACACAGTGCTTTGCCGTGACCAGCATGCGGCAACCGGGTTCGCGCGGTGTCGAGCCCAGGATCAGGTTCAGTGTGACCAGTACACAGGGCTCGCTGGCCAGCATGCGCTGCAGTTGCAA
>JBFIHZ010000283.1:0-5653 GCA_041601535.1 Lysobacterales bacterium
GGAATCGCCGATTACGCCACCGCAACTGGAACACCGATTGTCTGCCGGCGGGCTGTTGCGGCATAACCCATGGACCCGGCTGAACTGGGTGGCTGACGGGAATGGCGCACGCCTGTTTGCCGCGGGTGACGAGTACGCCTGTAGCATCGCAACAGCCATGGCCCTGTGCAGCCAGCCCCCCGGCCTGGCCATGGATAAGGGAACGCGGCAGGCAAACATTGAATTGCTCTGCGCGCTGATCAATGGCGGGCATCTGTATGTGCACGACCCGGAGGAAATGGACCGGGCCTGACAGGACAATGCACAACCATGCAGTACACAGCTGCCCAGGCAGGCTTGTAAATGAAACATCCGTCGCCAGTTATGCAGCAAGACCGTAATTTAACCGCAGCAGCGCCCTATTGCGGGCAACCCTCGGTTATAATGGACGATTGCATTAACAGCAGGCGAACCTGCAGCATCAAGCCGTTTCATGCACGTTCTGAAGTGCCGGAAATGGCATGGCAGACAAAAATTTATCGGACCCGAGCAACTGCACGTTACAAGACCAGGAACCCATCAGACCAGTGGACCGCAAATTTGAAGCGTTGAAACGCACCTCGCACCTTTACGGCAACAACGCGCCGTTTATTGAAGCTTATTATGAAGACTGGCTGCAGGACCCGGCCAGTGTTCCGCAACAATGGGCCAATGAGTTCGCCACCTGGGTCAACGGCGCGGCCGGTTCCGCCGCGGCTGATGAACGGGGACATCTGGCCGTACAGGAGAAGTTCCGCCAGCTCGGCCGCCTGACACCGCTGTCCGGCCAGGACCTGCGGATGGCCGACCACAAGGAGGCGGGCGTTCTCAAGCTGATCGAAAGCTACCGCATCCGTGGCCATGAAAACGCCCATCTCAATCCACTGGGTGAACCGCATCACGAACCGATTGCAGACCTGACGCTGGAGTACAACGAGCTCAGCCCCACTGACCTCGACCTGGAGTTCGACACCGGCACCCTGGTGGCGCCCAAGCGGATGAAACTGCGGGACATCATTGCCCTGTGCGAACGCGTCTATTGCGGCAGCATCGGCGTGGAATACATGCACATCGGCGACTCCACCAAGCGCCAGTGGCTGCAGCAACGGCTGGAAGGTTCCGGGGGAATCCACGACGTCAGTGACGATGACCGCCTGCGCATCATGCAGATGCTGACGGCGGCAGAAGGTCTGGAAAAATACCTGCACACCCGTTATGTCGGGCAGAAACGCTTCTCACTGGAAGGCGGCGAGAGCCTGATCCCCTTGTTGCATGAAACCATGCTGTACGCCGGCGAGAAAGGCGTGCAGGAAATCGTCATCGGCATGGCCCATCGCGGCCGGCTGAACGTGCTGGTTAACATCCTGGGCAAATCCCCTGCCATGCTGTTCGCCGAATTTGAGGGCAGCCTGAAAGACGCCAACCCCTACCGCTCCGGTGACGTCAAATACCACCTGGGTTTTGCCTCGGACATACAAACCCCGGGTGGCAGTGTGCACATGGCGCTGGCATTCAATCCGTCCCACCTGGAAATTGTCGACCCGGTAGTGGTGGGCTCGGCGCGCGCCAGGCAGGTACGCCGCAACGACGTCGGCCACGACCAGGTAATGCCCATCCTGATCCATGGCGATGCGGCCTTCTGTGGCCAGGGCGTGGTCATGGAACTGTTCCAGATGTCTGAAGTACGTGGCTTCGCGGTAGGCGGCACCTTGCACATCGTGGTCAATAACCAGGTGGGCTTTACCACCAGCAACCCCGATGACGTGCGTTCCACCCTGTATTGCACGGCCATCGCCAAGATGGTTCACGCGCCCATTTTCCATGTCAATGCCGACGACCCGGAAGCGGTGCACCACGTGATGAAAATTGCCTGTGACTTCCGCACCCGCTTCAAACGCGACGTGGTCATCGACCTGTTCTGCTACCGCCGCCACGGGCATAACGAAGCCGATGAGCCGGCTGCCACCCAGCCATTGATGTACAAGAAAATCCGCAAGATGAAGACCACCCGGCAGAAGTACGCCGACCAACTGGTCAAGTCCGGGCTGATCGGTGCCGGTGAGCCGAATGCCCTGATGGAGCAATACCGCAAGCAACTGGACCGGGGTGACCAGGTCGCCGATGTGACCACGGAGCCCCGTACCAACGAGTATGCGGCGAACTGGCGCGATTTCGAAGACATCGAAGGTTATTCTGATATCGACACGGCGGTGCCCGAGGAAAAGATCCGCGCTTTGTCCGAACAACTCACCACCCTGCCGGAAGGTTTCGACCTGCACCCGCGGGTACAGCGCATTATCGAAGACCGCCGCCGCATGGCGGCCGGTGAAATTCCGATGGACTGGGGTTTTGCCGAAACCATGGCGTACGCCACGCTGATTGAGCAGGGAACGCATTTGCGCCTGGTGGGCCAGGATTCCGGCCGTGGCACTTTTTTCCACCGCCACGCGGTACTGCACAACCAGGTTGATGGCGTAACGCTCACCCCACTGGCGCAGTTGAATCCGCAGACCCATGTGTCGGTCATTGACTCGCTGCTGTCGGAAGAAGCGGTGATGGGCTTTGAGTACGGCTACGCCACTGCGGCACCCGATACGCTGGTGATCTGGGAAGGCCAGTTCGGCGATTTCGCCAACGGTGCCCAGGTGGTGATAGACCAGTTCCTGACGTCCGGCGAAGCCAAGTGGGGGCGGCTGTGCGGCCTCACCCTGTTCCTGCCCCACGGCTATGAAGGCCAGGGTCCGGAACATTCCAGTGCGCGCCTGGAGCGGTTTATGCAGCTGTGCTCCAACTACAACATCCAGGTGTGCGTGCCTTCCACGCCGGCGCAAATGTTTCACCTGCTGCGCCGCCAGGTGATGCAACCCACGCGCAAACCACTGATTGTCATGACGCCGAAAAGCCTGCTGCGCAGCAAGGCCTCCACCTCGGCTCTGAATGTTTTGACCGAAGGCCGCTTCCAGCAGGTGATTGGTGACCGTGGACCCGGTGATGCCGGGGAAATCAAAAGAGTGGTGCTGTGCTCCGGCAAGGTTTACTACGACCTGGCGGAAAAGCGCGACAGCGAAAACATCCGCGAAGTGGCGGTGATGCGACTGGAACAGCTGTACCCGTTTCCGTTGCAGGAAGTCACCGATTTCGTCAACGAATTTCCGTCAGCCAGCGAGGTGGTATGGTGCCAGGAAGAGCCGCAGAACCAGGGCGCCTGGTATCAGATCCGTCACCATCTGCAAGCCCTGACCGGCAAGGACCGCACGCTGGAATACGCCGGCCGCAAGCAATCCGCTTCACCTGCCGTGGGCTACTATTCCGTTCACCTGGAACAGCAACGTGCGCTGGTCAACCAGGCCCTGACCGGTGAAGAGTGGTAAGGCAGGCGTGCACACACATGCAGAATTAATCCCTTTTTTGGAAATCACCCATGACAATTGAAGTAAAAGTACCGGTTTTGCCCGAGTCCGTTGAAGATGCCGTGGTTGCCACCTGGCACAAAAAGCCCGGCGACACGGTGCGCCGCGATGACAACCTGCTGGATCTGGAAACAGACAAGGTGGTGCTGGAAGTGCCGGCCCCGGCCGATGGCCGCATCAAGGAACTGAAGGTGGAGGAAGGCGCCACCGTGCTGAGCGGTGACCTGCTGGCACTGATTGAGGAAGGCGAAGTCAGCGAGCCCGCACCGGCTGAAGAGGCGCCTGCCAAGTCCACTGCTGACACCGCATCACCCGCGCCGGCTGACGCTGCCAAATCCGGGGACGCTGCTTCCGGGAAATCCGCTCCAGCCGCAAGCGAGTCAGCCATGGCTGCCCCTGCCGCAGCGCAAACTCCGTCATCAAGCCCGGCCCTCAGCCCCGCAGTGCGCCGCGTGGTGGAGGAAGCCGGCATAGACCCCAGCAAGGTAGCCGGCAGCGGCCGCGGCGGCCGTATCACCAAGGGCGATGTGCTGTCCTTTATGCAATCCGGCGGTTCCCGCCAGGAAGAACGGGTGAAAATGACCCGGCTGCGCAGCAAGGTGGCCGAGCGCATGAAAGAGGCACAGAACACCGCTGCGATACTTACCTCGTTTAACGAGGTGGATCTCAAAGCCGTGATGGATCTGCGGCGCAGGTATCAGGAAGAATTCGTCAAGCGCCACGGCATCAAGCTGGGATTCATGTCATTTTTCGTCAAAGCCTGCTGTGAAGCACTGCGTAAATTTCCGGTGGTCAACGCCTCACTGGACGGCGATGAAATCGTTTACCACAATTACCAGGACATCGGCATCGCCGTTTCCACCGACCGCGGACTGATGGTGCCCATCATCCGCAATGCGGAAAACATGGGCCTGGCCGAAATCGAGCAGGCCATCGGCCATTACGCCAATGCCGCACGCGACGGCAGCATCAAGCTGGAAGACCTGCAGGGCGGTACCTTTTCCATCACCAATGGCGGCGTGTTTGGCTCATTGCTTTCCACCCCGCTGCTCAACCCGCCGCAAAGCGCCATTCTCGGCATGCACAGCATCAAGGATCGGCCCATGGTGGTGGATGGAGAAATTGAAGTGCGGCCGATGATGTACCTGGCCCTGAGCTATGACCACCGCATCATTGATGGGCGCGATGCCGTGCAGTTCCTGGTGGCCGTTAAGGACGCATTGGAAGATCCCGCACGCATGCTGCTGAATTTGTGAGGAAACTGTAATGTCTGAATCGTATGACGTGATCGTTATCGGTGGTGGCCCGGGCGGCTATGTTGCCGCCATCCGCGCGGCGCAACTGGGTCTGAAAACGGCCTGTATTGACCTGTTTACCGGCAAAGACGGCAAGCCCGCTCCTGGCGGCACCTGCCTGAACGTGGGCTGCATTCCTTCCAAGGCCCTGCTGGATTCGAGCAAGCACTTCCATCACGTACAGCATGAGTTCGCTGACCACGGAATCGCGGTAAAAGGCGCCACCGTGGACATCGCTAAAATGATCAACCGCAAAGACGGCATCGTGAAGAAGCTTACCGGTGGCGTGACCCAATTGTTCAAAGCCGGCAAGGTGGACTATTTGCACGGCAAAGGCACCCTGCAGGCCAACCGGCAGGTGCAGTTTGCCCCAGCCGATGGCGGTGAGGCACAACAGTTGAGTGCCGCCAACATCATTCTGGCCAGCGGCTCGGTGCCGGTGGAAATTCCCAACGTGCCGTTCGACGGCGAATTCATCGTCGATAACGTCGGTGCGCTGGATTTCGACCAGGTGCCGGGCAAGCTGGGCGTGATTGGCGCCGGTGTAATCGGCCTGGAACTGGGCTCGGTGTGGAGCCGGCTGGGTTCAGAGGTGATCCTGCTTGAAGCACTGGAGCAATTCCTGCCGATGGCCGATGCCGATGTCAGCAAACAGGCTGCGCGTGAGTTCAAAAAACAGGGCCTGGATATTCGCCTCGGCACCCGGGTTCTCGGCGCCAAGGTGGTTAAAAAGCAGGTTAAAGTCAGCCTGCAGGACAGCAAGGGTGAGAGCGAACTGATATTTGACCGCTTGCTGGTGGCGGTAGGCCGCAAGCCCTATACCGATGGGCTGCTGGCGGAAGATGCCGGCGTCAAACTGACCGAGCGTGGCCAGATCGAAGTAGATGAGCAGTCCCGCACCAGCGCCCCCGGCGTTTGGGCGGTTGGCGA
>JBFIHZ010000284.1:0-5637 GCA_041601535.1 Lysobacterales bacterium
GCTGCGCACCAGCATGCTGGCGTACAGCAGCGGGGCTTTGACCTGGGTGGCAAAGGCCGTCGCCTGGGCCGGCGGAAACTCCGGGCTGATATGCGGCAGCATGGCGCTGTAGCCGGCAAAGATCAGGTGGCGGGCATTCACATCGTGCGCGCGGCCGTCTTTGACGTAACGCACGTCCACGCTGTCCGCCGCGGCCAGGTTATCGGCCCCGCCCGGCCCGCGGTGCTGCAGCAGCACGGCGGTGGCGTTCAGGCGGATCTTCACCGGGTTGTCGGCGCGGTCCAGCGCGCGGTAATCGAAATCGGCCTGCACCACGTCGCGCATGGTGCTGCCCGGCGCCACCCCCGGCACCAGTTGCCGCACCAGCAGCCGCGCGATGCCGGCATTGCCGTCGGGGAAGTGAAAGATATACGGTTCGTCTTTCTGCAGCCCGTAGTGCGGATCGTCCCTGGAAAGGTCCACGCCCAGGCCGGCAAAACCCGGCATGCCCAGGAACATCGCCTCGCGCGCGGAAATGCCATCGGTGCCGATGCCCCAGTAACTGCGCGTCAGCGGATTGATGAGGCGGATCAGGTAGTCCGACAGGCCCAGGTGGGTGCGCAGGTAATCGTCGTAACTGATGCTGCGCAGGGCCGATACTTTCTCGGCCGGCGTCTTGCCCGGCAGGTAATCCTGCCGCGTGGTCAGCAGGCCCAGCAGCGCGTCGCGGTCGCTGGCGCTGGTGGTCATTTCGCTGGCGAAGCGCTGCAATTCCTCGGCCGAAACCTCGCCCTGGCTGCGGTACAGCGGGTTGCCGCGCACCAGCCGGTTGACGCCGAAATGCTGCTGATCCAGCCAGAAACTAGTGTCCAGGCCCATGTTGGCGTACAGCTCCTGGTCAAAGGCCTGGTAAAACGCGTCCAGCTCAATGCCCAGTGATTTCAGCAGGCCGCTGGCCTGCGGGCTGTAGGACGATGGCGTGTCGATCGACTGGCTGCCGCCGTAGCCGATATAGGTTTTGCCCTCGTGGGTGAACTCGTTGCGCTTGGCGTGGCCGCCGAAATCGTCGTGGTTATCGAGGATCAGGATGCGCGCATCCGGCTGCTGCTGGCGGAAAAACCAGGCGGCCGACAGGCCACTGATGCCGGCGCCGACCACCACCAGGTCGAACTGCCCTTCGCCGGTGTCGGTGCCCTGGCTCCAGCGCCTGCCTTCGCGCGCCACACCGTGCGCGGTTTCAAACGCACCCGGGTGGGTACCGCGCAGGCCCATGCGGGCGGGGGGATAATAGCCCTCGGTGATTTCCGGCGAGCCGCTGAACTCAGCCGCCTGCGCCCACGGTGCCAGGCTGGCACCCAGCGCCACGGCGGTGCCCTGGCAGAACTGCCGGCGTTTGATCTTGCGGTGTAATCCCAGTGCCTTGTCTGACGCCATCTGATCTGTTCTCCCGGGCCTTTTGCCTGTCACCAGCCCGGTTTAAACCGGGCCATTATCCGGCGGTCAATGGGCCCTGTGATTCGTTTTCTGCCTGTTCTTCTTGCTCTTCTTCGCGCTCTTCTGCGAGTTCCTCATGCCACTGGAAGATGTTCATTTCAATGAAAATAAAGGCCACCAGCCAGAGGAAGGCATCCCAGAAATCCAGGAAGTCGCCGAGAATTCCCCAGTAGGCCGCGCAGACAAACAACACCGAATACAGCAGCCCCTTGGTGACCTTGGTAATCAACATGATACGGCGGGTCAGCAGATCTTTCAGCTGCATGTACACTTCAACTTCCAGCATCACCACGATCACCAGCCAGTCGGCGGCGTTGACGATATCCACGATGGCCAGGTTCTGTATTGCTTTCAGCGCGTCTGCGCTGCCGATAATCTGAGTGCCGCTGATCTGCAGCAACTGCGCGCCCTGCGCCGCCTGGGCCTGCAGCGCCGCGCAGGCGGCCGCGTCAAGCGGCGGGTACTGGTCCAGGTCGTCCACCCAGGTAAAGCCACTGCCCACCAGCGAACACACGTCGGCAATGCTGAACGGCAGCGTGTTGGCCACCAGCCCGTACTTGGTGATATAGCCCCAGAAGGCCCACAGGATAAAGGAATAGGCCACCACGCGGACGCCGGTGAACACCCATTTCAGGCCGCCCCTGAGTTTTTCATCCGAAACCACCGCGGTTTCGAGTTCAAACAGCAGCAGCAGGACCACCCAGGCGGCGGTGTCGATGGTGGCGGAAAACGCTTCAGTCAGGCGGCCCAGCGTCAGGGTGCCGTGAAACACTTCCTTGCTGGCCAGGAACTCCTCCTGGAAGAACAGGTAAATGTTCAGCGCCAGCAGGCAATAAATGGTGTATTTGAAAATGCGGAACAGCGTGTGCGGGTGTATCGAACGGATGGCAGCCGAGTGAACTTTGGACACGCTGATTAAACTCCCTTACGGTTCAGGCGTAACCCCGGGCGGTCACCGCCTGCGGAAAGCCGCTTTGCCGCCACTGGCGGCAGGCGTTGCCAAAGGCTTCAAAAATGGCCATGGACACCGGATTCTGCGTCACTTTCCATTCCGGGTGCCACTGCACCGCCAGCGTAAAGCCGGGCGCCTGGCTGACGGAGAAAGCCTCGATCAGGCCATCGTCCGCCTGTGCTTCGATGGTGAGGCCTTCGCCCAGCCGGTCAATGGCCTGGGAATGCAGTGAATTGACCTGCGCTTCCTTCACGCCGGTAATGCGCTCCAGCATGCCGCCCGGTGTGAAGTGCATCGGGTGCGACGGCTCGTATTGCAGCTCCAGCGGATCGTCCGGGTTTTCCTTGTGGTTGTGGTAGCCGGGCTGTTCGTGCACGTACTGGTGCAGGCTGCCGCCAAAGGCCACGTTCACTTCCTGGAAACCGCGGCACACGGCCAGCAGCGGCATGCCGGCACGAATGGCGGCGGGGATCAGCGCCAGCGCGGCTTCATCGCGGTGCGGGTCGTGCCAGGTGCCCTCGCGGCTGGGCTCGCCCAGGTAGCGGCTGGGTTCCACGTTGGACGGGCTGCCGGTCAGGAACAGGCCATCCAGGTGGCCCAGAATGCTGGCCACGTCAAAGCCGCCGTCCAGCACCGGCAGGCCCACCGGGTAACCGTGGGCGCCATCGGCAATGGCACGCAGGTATTTCTCACCCACCATCTGGAACGGGTGTTCACCCACCATGCGGCGGTCGGAAATCACCCCGATCAGCGGCGTGGTTCCACGCGCGTTTGCTGTCGTGTTGGCCGAGCTGCTCAGCGCCATTGGCTTATCTCCTTCAGGCCTTAAGTATCGCTTACTTTGCCTCGGCAAGCGACTGTGCGGTCAGGTCCAGGCAGCGCCAGGCCTTCTCCACCAGCTCGTCAATGTGGGCGCGCTCGCATACCAGCGGCGGCGACACGATCATGGTGTCGCCCACCGCGCGCATCACCAGCCCGGTCTGCACGCTGAAGTCGCGGCAGCGCGTGCCGGCGCCCAGGTCCTTGTGGAACCGCTCGCGGCTGGACTTGTCCGCCACGATCTCCATCGCGCCCACCATGCCGACGCAGCGCGCTTCGCCAACGATGGGGTGCTCCGCCAGGCTGGACCAGCGCTCGCAGAAATACGGCGACAGGTCGTTGCGCACCGTCTCAATGATGTTTTCCTTTTCCATGATCTCCAGCGCGGCCAGCGCCACCGCGGCGCACACCGGGTGGCCGGAATAGGTAAAGCCGTGGGTGAACTCGCCGCCTTCCGTGGTCACCACTTCGGCCACGCGCTCGCCGACCAGCGCGCCGCCCAGCGGCAGGTAGCCGGAGGAAACGCCCTTGGCGAAGGAAATCAGGTCCGGCCGGATTTTGTAGTGACTGGAACCAAACCACTGGCCGAGCCGGCCAAACGCGGTAATCACCTCATCGGCCACCAGCAAAATATCGTATTCATCGCAGATGCGCTGGATTTCCGGCCAGTAGGTTTCCGGCGGAATGATCACGCCGCCGGCACCCTGTACCGGTTCGGCGAAAAACGCCGCAACCTTGTCCACGCCCAGCTCAAGGATTTTCTCTTCCAGCAAGCGCGCCTGCTGCAGGCCAAACTCGTCCGGTGACATATCGCCACCCAGACCGAAGTGGTAGGGCTGCTCGATGTGCACGATGCCGGGCACCGGGTGCCGCAGCTGCTCGTGCATGCCGCCCATGCCGCCCAGGCTGGCACCGGCAATGGTGCTGCCGTGGTAGGCGTTTTTGCGCGCGATGATGGTCATCTTGTCCGGCTGGCCTTTCAGATCCCAGTAACGCCGGATCAGGCGGATCTGGGTGTCGTTGGCCTCGGAACCGGAACCGGTGAAAAAGGTGTGCTTGAAGTTGCCCGGGCTCAGCTCGCTGAGCTTTTTCGACAGTTCAATCACCGGCGGGTGGGCGCACTGGAAGAAGCTGTTGTAGTAGGTCAGCTCCTGCATCTGCTTGTACGCCACCTCGGCCAGGTCCTTGCGGCCATAGCCCAGGTTGACGCACCACAGTCCGGCCATGCCGTCCAGAATCTGGTTGCCTTCCGAGTCGTAAATGTATACCCCTTCGGCCCGCGTGATGATGCGGCTGCCTTTTTGCGCCAGATCATGGAAATCAGTGAACGGGTGCAGGTAATGTTCGCTGTCCAGTGCTTGCCACTCGGCCGTTTTCGTTTGCTGACTCATACAACCACTCCATCAGGGGATGCACCGCGTGCACCAAAAAACCATTTGAAACCGGTGGGATCAATCGATTTGCCTGATCACCGGCTCCGCAGCCGCAGATTCTACCCGCAATGACCGGGGCCCCGTAACCCCCCCGGCAGGCGTCACATGACGGCCCTGCCTTGGGTAAAATGACGGATAAATCAGCCCTTGCCAGCGCGCCCCCAGCGCCCATGCGGCTTCTGCCATGGTGGCGGCGCAAACGGCCCCTGCGGGCGCGCGGCTATCGCATGCACCACCGGGTGGTTAAAATGCACCACTTCACCGCCAGCGAAACCTGTCATGTCACGTAACCGCGCCACCAAGAGCACCCTGTTTGAAGCCATCGAGCTGATCAATGCCGGCCAGGTGGCGCAGGCCGAAACCCTGTGCCGGTCCGCGGTGGACCGCTTTCCGGGCGACGTCAACATGATTGCGCTGCTGGGTGCCACCCTGCTCAAGGCGCGCAAGATCGCCGAGGCCGAGGATTACCTGCGCCAGGCCATCCTGCTGGCGCCGAAATTCGCCAAGCCCTATTCCGACCTGGGGCTGCTGCTGGTATCGACCAACCGGCCGGAGGAAGCGGTCAGCGTGCTGGAAGAGTGCGTGGCGCTGGAGCCGGCCGAAGGCGATGCCTGGTTCAACCTGGGCAAGGCGCGCGCGCTGCTGGGCCGCGGCCCCGAAGCCGACCAGGCATTTGAAAAATCCTTTGAGCTGAACCCGCTGCGCAAGGCGCTGGCGCATGCCGCCGAACACCAGCAGTACGGCCGCCTGGAGGAGGCGGAAAAGATCTACCGCGAGGTGCTGCGTGAACACCCCAAGAATGTCGACGCGCTGCGCCTGTTGGGCAACCTGGCGTTTCACAGCGGCCGCCTGCCGGAAGCCGAGCGGCTGTTCCGCCGCGCGGTCAGCTATGCCGGCGATTTCGCCGAAGCGCGCATCGACCTCGGGCGGGTGCTGAAAGAGCAACACCGGCTGGAGGAA
>JBFIHZ010000285.1:0-5609 GCA_041601535.1 Lysobacterales bacterium
GCGCTTCTGAATCAGCCGCGAGCACACAACTCGTTGACCCACTCCGGGAACTCTTTCCCGGCGTGGGCCTGATTCACCAGACCCAGGTCGACGTAGTCACGCCAGCCGCAGATCTTTCCATCACGGAATTCGAATATGCCCATATAGGGCGTGCGAATGTGCACCCCGTGTTTGTTGACATAGTCATCGACGCCTTCCACCAGCAGCCTGTCGCCATTGGTGGCATGGTTAACGATGCGCCAGCGGATCTCTGATTGTCCCTGGCCGAATTTTTCCAGAAAACGCCGCACCCAGTCCTTGCCTATCAACGGCCGTTCACCGACCGCGTAATGGTATTCCACGTCATCGGTCAGCAAGGCCAATACACCCTCGACATCCAGTGACTTCCAGGTCTCGATCAGTTGTTCCACGGTTTCCAGATGCTTGCTCATTTTGTCTCCTGCTGTTGCCGGCCAGGGCCCGGGGCCTGGTCGCTTTTTGTAGTCCCGCAGTGCGCCCGGCCACCGCAGATTACTTGCCAAAATCGTTTCGTGCTGGTAACTTTCACAAATAGACTTACATACTTGATCTGCCGGAGTCAATCACCGGCCACCCGCCGGGCATCACCGATAAGGCCGATGCCGGCAACAGCCACGGATACAGACAGGAAACCATGCCACCGGATCCAGCAAAGCCATGAGCCAAACCAGCGAAAACCTGAATCTCGCCGACGTGCCCTGCCGTGAAGTTTCATTGCCGGAAGCGCGTATCGCCACCACCCGTTGTGCGGACGGCAGCCTGATTCTGCGTTTTGCTGAAGAGCTGCGGGATTTTGACCCGAATGTGCTGCGTAATTTCCGACGCCAGGCGGCACAGCAGCCGGATAAAACCCTGTACGCGCAACGCCAGCGCCTGCCCGGCGGCGAGCTGGGAGACTGGCAGCGCGTCAGTTTTGCCGAGGCCGAAGGCAAGGTACTGGCCATCGGACAGTGGTTGCTTGACCAGGGTCTGCAGGATACCGATGCGGTACTGATCGTTTCCGGCAACTCGATTGCCCATGCGCTGGTCCGGCTGGGCAGCATGGCCGCCGGGCTGCCGGTATGCCCCATCAGCGCCAATTACGCCCTGATGGGCGGTAATTACGAGCGCCTGAAATATGTGATTGAGCTGGTCAAACCAAAAGTGATCTTCGCCGAGGCAGCCGGCCCCTACGCTGACGCGCTGGCCGCTTGCGAGCCAGCGGATTGCACCATCCTCAGCGGCCAGGCGGATGGCTACCAATTATCCCGGCCAGCGGTGTCGCTGGATGCTGTTTACGCCACGCCCGTTACTGCGGCCATCGAACAGCGCATTGAGCACAATGACCCGGATGCACACGCGGTCTACATGCTGACCTCCGGTTCCACCGGCATGCCCAAGGCTGTAATCCAGACCCAGCGCATGCTCAGCACCAACCTGTTCCAGGCCTGGCAGGTGCTGGGTAAAGCAGCCGGCTGGAGCGACGTGATGCTGGACTGGTTGCCCTGGAGCCATGTCTCGGGCGCCTTCAACCTGCTGGCCGCCGCTGTTTTCGGCGGCACGCTGTACATCGACGACGGCAAGCCGGCCCCCGGCCTGTTTGCCGAGACCCTGCGCAACCTGCGCGAAATCGCCGTACCTTATTTCTGCAACGTGCCCGCCGGCTTTGCCATGCTGGTGGATGAACTGGAACAGGACGAGCAGCTGCAGCAGCGCTTCTTCAGCAAATTACGCATGGTGCTGTATGGCGGCGCCGGCCTGCCGCAACCCATCCTGGACCGCCTGCAGCGCATGGCCATCAGGCAAACCGGCGGGCGTATTTTCATGACCACCGGTTATGGCGCCACTGAAACCGCATCCGGTTGCATGGCCATTTATTTCCATACCGACAAAGTCGGCATTGGCCTGCCCATGCCGGGTCTGGAGGTCAAACTGGTGCCGCAGGGCGACCGCTTCGAAGTGCGCCTGCGCGGCGACAACGTGATGCCTGGCTACCTGCACAACCCGGAAAGCAGCGCCAGCGTGTTTGACGAGGACGGTTTCTACCGCACCGGCGATGCGGCGCGCTTTCACGACGAGGAAAACGTCGAGCAGGGCCTGTACTTCGCCGGCCGCCTGGCGGAGGAGTTCAAGCTCGGCACCGGCACCTGGGTCTACGCCGGACAGGTGCGCGGGCGCGTGGTGGAAGCCCTGGCACCCGCGGTAAGCGATATCCTGCTGTGCGGCATCGGTCGCGATTACCTGGCCGTGCTCGGCGTACCCAACCCCGCCGGCCTGCGTGACATCGCCGGCCCTCTGGACGGTCCGGTGGACAGCTGGCTGCAGCACCCCGCGGTACAGGCCCACGTCAAGCAGTCACTGGAGCGGTACAACGCAGCCTTTCCGGCCAGCAGCACCCGCGTCCGGCGTTTCGCCTTTATGCGCGAGGCACCCAGCGCAGCACGCTACGAGCTGTCAGACAAAGGCACGCTGAACCAGCGCATAGCGGCGGAGAGCCGCAGCGCTGAAATCGATGAGTTGTATGCCGAAACGCCCGGCGCACACGTATTTGTGGCCTGAAGGGCTGGCCGAACCGATGAAAAGCAAAGGAAGCAAACCATGAAAGTAAGCGGCAGTGTAGCCATCGTCACCGGCGGAAATCGCGGCATAGGCGAAGCATTTGTCAACGGCCTGATCGAAGCCGGGGCGGACAAGGTGTACGTTGGAACACGCAAGCGGGAAGCTGCCGCGCACCTGGAACAAGCCCACCCGGGGAAAGCCATCGCCATCGAACTGGATGTGACCCGGCCGGAGCAGGTGGAAGCCGCCGCAGACAGATGCAGCGACACTACCATCGTGATCAATAATGCCGGAGCATTTTTCAACCAGACATTTATCAAAGCCGCAAACATGGATGCGGCCCGTATGGAAATGGAAGTGAACTACTTTGGCGTATTGTCCATGTGCCGCAGTTTCGCACCGGTGCTGGCCGCCAATGGCGCCAAAGGAGACGGCAGCGCCATTATCAACGTGCTGTCGGCCGCCGCCATCCTGGCCATTCCGAATATGGGGGGCTACAGCCCGGCCAAGTTCGCCGCACGCGCGCTGACCACCAGCTTGCGGGCCGAACTGGCCAGGCAGAATACCCACGTGGGATGCCTGATCGTGGGTTCAGTGGATACCGACATGGCAGCGCACGTGCAGGGCCGCAAGGAACCGCCATCCGCCATCGCCAAAGCCGGCATCAAGGCCATTGAAAAAAGCATACGGGAAATGGACACCGACCCGTTTGCCATCAACATCCGCGCCGCGATTGCCCGCGACCCGGCCCACGTGGAGCGTCAGATGGCAGCCCTGCTGGATGTTGAAACCCTGTCCACCGGCAAATAGGAGCATGACTCATGCATGAAGTTGCCACAATTTTACTGAGTAACCTGGTTATCCTGATGGCCTGCATGATCGTGCTCTGGCTGATCAGTATTCCGCTGGGTGACGTGTCATTTATCGACAGTTTCTGGGCCGCCGGTTTCGTCATCGTTGCAGGCGCCACTTATGCCATTACCGGCGGCGACAGCGACCGGCGGCTACTGTTACTGGTGCTGACCGCTGTCTGGGGTATTCGCCTGGCCACTTATCTGTTCCTGCGCTGGCGGCGCGAAGGGCCGGATGGCCGTTACGTGGCCATGCTGAAGAAAGCCCCCGGCAATGTACATATGACCAGCCTGACCAAGGTTTTCCTGCTGCAGGGTCCGATGTTGTGGCTGGTTTCCCTGCCGGTGCAGCTTGGCCAGATTCAGACCGCGCCCGCTGCCCTGGGTGTGCTGGCCTGGGCCGGCACCGCATTGGCCATCATCGGCATCCTGTTTGAAAGCATCGGCGACCATCAGATGGCCAGGTTCAAAGCCAGGCCGGACAGCCACGGCAAGGTGATGGACCAGGGCCTGTGGCGTTACACCCGTCATCCCAATTACTTTGGTGATGCCTGTGTCTGGTGGGGCCTGTACCTGATTGCCGCAGAGACCAGCTACGGCATGTGGAGTTTCTTCGGCCCGGCGCTGCTGACCTGGACACTGGTCAAATGGAGTGGCGCGGCACTGCTGGAACGCCGGCTGAAACGCAGCCGCCCAGGCTATGAGGAATACCTGCAGCGCACCAGTGCGTTTATCCCATGGCCTCCAAAGTCGAACCCGTAAACCCGGCCGCCATCTGATCCGGCGCCTGGCAATGAATAGAGAGCACCTGAAATGCCCATTAAACTCGTAAACCGCGTCACGTCCACCATCAAGCCCAATGATCACCCGTATATGAATGGCGCGTGGACACCCAATTACGACGAGTACGATGCCACTGACATGGAAGTAATTGGCGAGATTCCGCGCGATATCGACGGCGTGTACGTACGCAATACCGAGAACCCGGTGCATGAACCTATCGGCCGCTACCATCCATTTGAAGGCGACGGCATGATCCACACTGTCAGCCTGGCAGACGGCAAGGCCGAGTATCGCAACCGCTTTGTCCGCACCAAGGCCTTTAATGCCGAGCAGGAAGCCGGCGAGTCTTTCTGGGCCGGCCTGATGGAGCATCCGAGACTGTCCAAGCGGCCCGGCTGGGGAGCGCACGAACACCTCAAGGATGCTTCATCCACCGATGTGATCGTGCATGCCGGGCAGATCCTTTCCACGTTCTACCAGTGTGGCGACGGTTACCGCCTGGACCCGTATACCATGGAGCAGTTCGGCACCGAATCATGGGTGCCGCTGGACGGCCTGTCGGCCCACCCCAAGCTGGACGAGAGCACCGGTGAGTTATTGTTCTTCAACTACTCCAAGCACGCGCCGTATTTTCATTACGGCGTGGTGGGGCCGGACAACAAGGTCAAGCATTACACCCCGATCGATCTGCCCGGCCCGCGTCTGCCACATGACATCGCGTTCTCGAAGAATTACACCATCATCAACGATTTTCCGATGTTCTGGGATCCGGAACTGCTCAAGCAGGATATCCACGCCACACGCTATTTTCCGCACCTGCCCTCGCGTTTCGGCATCGTGCCGCGCTTCGGCGGCCGTGAAGAGGTGCGGTGGTTCGATGCCGACCCCACCTATGTGCTGCACTTCCTGAATGCCTGGGAAGAAGGCGATGAAGTGGTTATGGACGGCTATTACCAGGAAAGCCCGGTACCCGGCAAACACGCAAGTGCGCCGCCGGAAATGGAGCGCATGATGGCCTACCTGGACCAGTACCTGCTGAAACCGCGCCTGCATCGCTGGCGTTTCAACCTGAAAACCGGCGAAACCAGGGAGCACGACCTGGATGACAACATCCTGGAATTCGGCACCATCAACCAGCGCTTTGGCGGCCGCAAAAACCGCTACAGCTACAGCGCCGAACCGGAGAAAGGCTGGTTTCTGTTCACCGGCGTGACCAAGTTCGACCACGAAACCGGCCAGGGCCAGTCGGTCTCCTTTGGCCCCGGCCGCTTCGGCAGCGAACCGGGCTTCGCCCCGCGCCTGAATTCCAGCGCCGAAGACGATGGCTACCTGGTGACCTTTGTCACCGATATGAACGCCGACCGCTCGGAATGCGTGATCATGGACGCCAGCCAGTTCGACGCCGAACCCATTGCCCGC
>JBFIHZ010000286.1:0-5584 GCA_041601535.1 Lysobacterales bacterium
AGGTCTTCCACGTTGGTGTCGCTGCGCACAAACACCCCGTAACTGCCGTCGGGCCCGAAAGCCTCCTGCATGGCGCTGCGCAGGCGCTGGCGGAAATCCCCGGCCGGCCGGGCCTGCAATATCCACTGCTCCAACGAACGGCGGAATTGCTCGGTTTCAACCTGGCGTTGTGGCGAGCCTTCCGGCAGAGCGTCCAGCCGCCGGTATTGCCGCACCATCCAGTCAAACACCGATTCGCCGCTGGCCTCGAACGGCTGATCCAGCAAGGCGCGGAAAGCGCCAAATGGTATGGCCAGGCCGTCGGTTACGGCATCGGGGTAATGCCGTTTGAGCTCACCCAGCTTGGCCGCCTTGGGGCCGACAGTGCGGCCGGAATCCTCGCTGCCAAGATCGCGCAGGCGAATGAATGATTGTTCCTTCAGATCCAGCTTCTTCAGGTCCGGAACGATGCGGATATCAGCCTTGTTGACGGACGGTCCCGCAGGGTCGGCAGGCCCTGTGGCCGGGCCAATGACGACGGAGCCCCCGGGGCTGACCGCCAGCATGATGTGCTTGTCAGCATGCCGGCGCAGTGCATCGATCTGCTGTTCGGCAACCGCCACGTTGGGAATGCCCAGGTTGCGCGCCAGCAATTGCACATGCGACAGCGGGTTACCTTCTCCGGCCGTGATGATGCCGGCCACCGGGGGCAGTTCCGCCACCGTTTCACGCAGCACATAAATGCCCTCCCGGTCCAGTTCACCCAGGTCGGCGGTGTCGAGCGCGAAACGCAATGGGCCGCTGGCCAGTCCCGGGTTGAGGGCGCGCAAACCGCTTACCGGTTCGCCATATAATTCGCTGCGCACGCCACCCAGGCGGTCGGCATCACGTTGCAGCAGGTCCAGTGCCTGGGCAAAGAAGAACAATGCGCTGCCGCGCAACTGGTCCTGGATAAACAGCAGGCTGAGCGGTTCGATCTCGCTGAATCGCCGCACCGCCGCGCCATAGTAAAACTCCAGTGAGGCCGTGGCCCAGTTGGGCACCCGGGCCAGAAGATCCAGCGCTGTGCGGTATTGCGCCAGGCTGATGGTTTGCTGCTGCAGAACCTGCAGTTCGCTGGTCAGGCTTGTGCGCTGACGTTCGGAAATAAGCCCGGCGCCGTAAATGGCCGCCGTGCCGTGCAGCAGCAGATCGGCGATTTCCCGCCGCGACAAGGACTCAAGGCGCTCGCGCAATTGCGCCCCGGCGGCGAAATGCTCCGCCTCCAGTTTAAGGGAGGTATCCACCAGCGCAATACGCCGGTCCGGCTGATTGGGGGTGATCACCTGGTCGCGCAATAAACGCAACAGATCGGCGCTCAGTACAAACCGCTCACGGGCATCACGGGTGGCGGCAAAATCCTGCTGCGCCTGCAGCAAACGCTCGGCAAGATCGCCACTGGCGGTTAAGGACTGGGCCAAGCGCTGTAAATGGTCTGACAGCGCTGCCGGCTGGTAGACCGAGCGAATGGAGGCGGCCAGCGACTCGTACTCGGATATCAGCGCGGCATCCGCCCGGTTGCGCGCATAGTCGTCTACCGCATCCGCGTCCGACACATCCGGCCGCACATGGATTTTATTGCGCAACACCTGGAATCCCGGATCACGCCGGGCCAGGTCGGAACTGACCTGGCGAATGCGCGTGACCTGGTCGGTTTCCGGCCCGTGGGCGATAAAGCGCGCGCTGAGGCGCAACTGCAGGTAGCGGCGTTGCAACCATTGCGTATCCTCGGCCAGCTTGAACAACAGCCGGCGCGCGCCACGCCGTTCGCCTTCTTCCTGCAAGGCACCACGATAGAAGCGTGCCTGACGCAGAATCCAGCCATCGTCGATGGCGATCAGAAACTGTTCCAGCGCGATCTGTGCCAGTATCTCGGGGTATTGCGGATCAGCCAGCAAGCCCGCCAGGTCAATGTTCGACAGAATATTGGCCACGCGATAGCCGTCGGCGCGCAGGGTTTTTACCTGCTCATTCCATTCACCATGCTGGGCACCGCCGCCGTGCCCATCGCAGGCACTGGCATTGGGCGGCAGAATGGTGCCGTCGTTACAGAACCAGCGGATGTGCTGGAACGGCCCGCGCGGCGCCGATTTCATCTGCTCGATCCACTGGCGGTACGGCTTCGAAGTCTGGCCGCTGTCTTCGCTGCTGACCGCCAGCACAGCTGAGGACTGCAACAACACGGTCAACAGGGCAGCCATGGCAAACATGGCCCTTGCAAGGACGGGCTTTTCGTACGGGTACGCCGGTCGAACGGTGAAAACCGGATGTGTCTGAATGACCGCAGGTCTGTTGCCCATACCCAGATTATAGACCTGCTCCTTTTGAAGACGGCAAATTCCGCAATTCGTTCCGGGCCGGGCAGGACGGTTTGCCCGGCTGGGGCAGGTGAGGGCACTGCTGACCAGCCGGCTCAGTTGGGCCCGCAGCAGCGGGTGGCGCAAGTGCCCCGGCAGACTCGTATATAATGCCGGGCTGATTCATTAGCAGAGCCATTATGAACTCCAAAGCAAAACAACCCGGGGCGGAAAATGTCTCTCAGGAGGCATTCGGGCAGTCCGTTAACCGGGCAGCGGCGCTGATCCAGCAAGGCAAACCAGAGACGGCCACCGAACTGCTGCGAGAACTGTTGCGGGTGCAACCGGACAACCCGATGGTGTTGCACCTGATGGGCATAGGACATCGCCGCGCCGGTTTGCTGGACCAGGCCATGGATGTGCAGCACGCGCTGCTCAAGAACAATCCCACATTCGCCGCGGCCTACCAGGAACTCGGCCTGTGCCTGCAATCGGCCGGAAAAAGCGCCGAAGCGCTGCAGATGTTCAGCAAGGCCACCGAGTTGGATGCGCGGTTGGTCAACAGCTGGAAATTTCTCGGCGACACGGCACTGCAAACCGGCGACGTGGCCACCGCGCAACATGCGTACCGCCAGTATCCAGCCAACGGCAATGAAGACCCGATGTACAGCCGGGCGCTGGAGCTGATTAAAGGGCAGAACATGGGCCTGGCGGATATTGTTATTCGCCAGTATCTGAAGCTGAATCCCGGCGATGCGCGGGCCTGGCATCAGCAATCCCGTATTGCCTTGCACTTCGGTGCGGTAACCGAAGCAATGGAGTTGCTGAAAACCTCATTGCAGCTGGATGGCCGTAATACTGCAGCGCGTTTCGAATACGCCAACCTGCTTTCGCGTCGTCAACGCTACGCCGAGGCGCAGCGCGAAATCCGGGCCTTGCTGGCCTCCGAGCCCGAAAATCAGACCTACCAGCTGTTCCATGCGGCCGTGCTCGACCGCAGTGGCCAGTACGCTGAAGCGGCTGAAATCCTGCAGTCCATCCTGCGCGAAAAGCCGGCGCAGGCCAGCGTGTGGACCGGGCTGGCCATGCTGCAGCGCACCATGGGACAGACGGCCGAAGCCATCGCCTCGCTGCACAAGGCCATCGATCACGATCCGGAACGAGGTGAGGCCTGGTATCTGCTGGCCGACATGAAAACCTTCAAATTCTCCGATGCCCAGGTTGAAGCCATGCGGCGTACCGTCGAGCGGGCGCCCAAGGGCTCGGAAGATGAAATGTATTTCAATTTCGCGCTGGGCCATGCGCTGGAAGTTCGCGATGAAATCGAGGCTTCCTTTGCAGCCTATGCGCGCGGTAACGCTATCAAGGCGCAATCGTCCGCTTTCAAACCGGACGCGTGGCTGCGGCAGATTGAAGCGATTGAGGATCACGTTACCCCGGAGCTGTTTGAACGCCTGTCTGGCGCCGGTTGTACGGATACCGCGCCGATTTTCATCGTCGGCTTGCCACGATCCGGCTCAACCCTGGTGGAGCAGATTCTCACCAGCCATAGCCAGGTGGACGGCACCATGGAGCTGGCGCACCTGTCCACGGCGGTCAAGGAATTCAATTTCCGCCGGCAAAAAAGCCAGCAGCCGGTGTACCCGCAAGGGCTTGCACACCTGTCCGCGGAAGAATGCCGCCAGATCGGTGAAGAATATATCCAGCGCAGCCAAATCCTGCGCGGCTCCGCGCCGTATTTCGTGGATAAAATGCCGAACAATTTCGAGCACATCGGGCTGATTCATCTGGCCTTGCCCAACACACGCATTATTGATGTGCGCCGCGACGCGATGGCCAACGGATTCAGTGCCTTCCGTCAGGTGTTCCGTGCGGGACAGGAGTGGAGTTACCGCCTGGCGGATATCGGGCTGTATATCCGTGGCTACAAGGAACTGATGCGGCACTGGGACGAGGTGCTGCCCGGCAAGGTGTTGCGGGTGAACTATGAAGAACTGGTGAGCGACCCCGAACCCGTGATCCGCTCGATATTGCAGCATGTGCAGTTGCCGTTTGAGGACGCCTGCCTGCAGCCACAGGCCAATACCCGCGCGGTCAGGACCGCCAGTTCCGAACAGGTGCGGCAACCCATTCACGGCAACGCGGTTGACCAGTGGAAACGCTACGAGGGTTTGTTAAAGCCCTTGTCAGACGCGCTGGCTGGCAGTTGACCGGCCACGTCAGCGCAGCGGGGCAGGGCAGCCCCGCTCAGCTCAGCTGCTTATAATCCCTGCCTATGGCGGCAGTATTACAGGATGCTTTTGCCCATCGCGCTGAGAATCAGCTGCAGCGTGCGTTCCGCGCTGACGTTGCGGTCATCCAGAAAGGGGTTCAGTTCCACCACTTCCAGCGAGTTCATGCGCCCGTCATCCGCGCAATATTCCAGAAACAGGTGCGCCTCGCGGAAACTGACGCCACCCGGCACCAGCGTGCCTGAGCCGGGAATCACGCTGGGGTCGCAACCGTCCACGTCAAAACTCACGTGGAAACCGGCGGTGCCATCATTCACCACCTCCAGCGCCCGCGCCGAAATTTCCGCCATGCCGTGTTCATCGATCTCCCGCATGGTAAAGGCATGGATGCCGGATTCGCGGATAATGCGGCGCTCGCCGGAATCAATGTCCCGGATGCCGATCAGCGCGACGTTTTCCGGCTGGACCTTGGGGCTGAATCCCATGATGTTTTTCAGGTCCTCATCACCGCGGCCGAGCATGTGCGCCAGCGGCATGCCGTGGATATTGCCTGAAGGCGACACCCCCGGAATATTCATATCACCGTGCGCGTCAAACCAGATCAGGCCCATGGTTTGATTGTGGTCACGGTAATAACTGGACAGGCCGGAAATGGTGCCCATGGCAATGGAATGATCTCCGCCAATAACCAACGGAAATTCATTGGCTTCCATAATGGACTTAACCTTGATTGCCAGATTGTTACAGACCTCCAGTATCTGCGGTTTGAAACGGGCTTTCTTGTCTTCGGGTGAGCGCGTCTCCATCGCCGGCGCCGGTATGTCTTCCTCGCGCGCCACGTTATAGCCCAAACGCTGCAAGGCGGCGCCCAGTCCGGCAATGCGCAGCGCCGACGGACCCATGTCGGTGCCGCGGCGGCTGGCGCCCAAGTCGAGCGGTACACCCAAGATGCGTATGGTTTTCTGGATTACCTGGTTCATGGACAACGGTTTCCTTATGGCTGGGGCGTCCCGGGAAGAACACCCGGAAGCGTGACAG
>JBFIHZ010000287.1:0-5527 GCA_041601535.1 Lysobacterales bacterium
TAAGGAATGTAGTTACAGTCACCCGGCAAGTAACTGATCCTGGGCCAAATTAAAAGCCGTTGTGGTCAGGTGCTGCGGTAGGCGGCGATCGGCCCGGTGTGTGGCTTGAGACGTTTGCCTTGCGTCTGGCGGGCATCCAGGGATTCTCCAGAAATTTTCCTGCGAGAGTGCCCTGAAAGTCGCCCAAATCGTCCTATACTGAGATTCCAATAAGTTGTCTTTGAAATCTGCCCAGGGAGCCTGCAATGAGCCTTACTCTTCACATTATCAAACCAAGCGTTAACAGTATGTGTGTGCGGGTGTTTACGCGTGCTGCCGGCCTGGAGGTCACCGAAGTCGATGCCTATGGCCAGACGCGGTCGGCGGAGTTTCTGCAAAAGTGTCCGGCGCATCTGACGCCGCTGCTGGAAGACGATGATCTGCAGGGCCTGGCACTGTGGGAGAGCGGCGCCATCATGCAGTACCTGTGCAACAAGCTGGATTTGCATGAGTTTTACCCGTCCGAGCCCGCCCGCCGGGCACGCATCGACAGTGCCCTGCTGTATGTTAATGGTTCGTTTTACCCGGCAGTGGCACGGGCCATTTATCCCGTGCTGGGGTTTCCGCTGTACCCCGGTGAAGTCGGTGCTGCCGATGTAAGCACCGAGGTCAGGAACGCCGCGCGGCAGGCGGCTGAGGATTCGCTGGCCGAGCCACTGGACGTTTTCCATGGCTGTTTTCTGGGTGGCAAGGATTTTATCGGCGGGGCCAGTCCCTCTATCGCGGATTTCCGATTCGCCTCCATCCTGGAGTTCTTCCCCGCGATTGATTATGCGTTCCAGTCATGGGCTCGCAATTATGTCCAGCGGATGGAGAATCAGTTGGGTGAAGCCTGGCGGGAACCGGCCGCAGATGTGCGTGGCTATATCCAGTACATCAAGTCGCAGGCTGCCTGATGCCGGTGATGTTCCTGCAGTCAAACCGGAGGCGGTAACGCCGGCAACGGAGATGCTCCCGGGCCACCCCCGGTGATCCCGCCGGATGGTTGTCCAGGGTTACATCTCCAGGTTCAGAATCCCGGAGTCAGGAGAACTAGAGGGATTCCTCCCACGCCCGAAAGCGGCGCTCCAGTTCGTTGATACGGCGTTGCCGGGCGGCCAGTTCCGCGTAAGCATGCTGGTCCGCGTCGTTGTGTTTGTGTGCCTGGCGGCCTGCGCGGCAGTGCGCCGCTTGCGTATATGGCCGGTGTTCTGCACCGTCTTGATGGTCACTGCCTGCGGCGCTGGTTTTCTGCCGGTCCAGGTAATGAAACAGCACGGCCAGCGCGGCGTAGGCGATCAGTGCGGGCAGGGTCTTCAGTGCCAGCATCAGTACGAACAGGCCGCGGACCACCCAGACATTCCACTGGAACATCGTGGCCAGCCGGCTGCAAACACCTGCCAGCAAGGCATTGTTGTCATGTCTCATCGATTGACCTCAGGCCCGGTTCTCGGCTGACGCATCGACCGGCTTGCGGGCTGCGCCGGGGGCTTGACTGTCATTTGAGCTCTCGTTGCTGATGGCTGCGCGGCTGGTTGATGCACCGTCGGCATCCGCTTGCCCGTCAGCGTGCGGCTGCGACGGTTGTTCTGTGTCGGAACTTGCCACTTCCTTACCACCTGCCAGTTTCTGCTTCAGTGCCGTCAGCTCCTGTTCGATGGCCTCGTCGTGAACCGCAGCCACGCCGGTCCATGCCGCCGCCGGCGCGCCAGCCAGATCGTATGAACGCACCCTTGCTTCCAGGCTTTCAACCTGGTTCTGCAGCCGGTCAAAACGGCCCAGCGCGCGCTGCATCTTTTTCTCCCCGGGCGAGGCAGGCAGGTCCGGCCGGATGCGGCCGTTGGCCGCTGGCGCACCACGTGCCTGCAGGGCTTTCAGCTTCAGCTTGGCGTCGGCCAGCTTGTCTTTCAAGGTGGTCATGTCCTGTTCCAGTTGTGCCACCCGCTCGCTGACCACAGTGAGTTCACGCTGCAGCGATTGCTGCTGCTGGTTGACTTCTTCACGGGCCGCCAGCGCGGCACGGGCCAGGTCGTCGCGGCCTTGCGCCACCGCTTTTTCTGCGCGCTGGGTCCATTCCTCGTCCTTGCCGGACAAATCGGTGTCCAGCCGCTTGAGTTGCTGCTGTTCGGCCAGCAGTTGCGCGGCCGCCTCGCGGGCTTCTTCGGTGGCGTCTTCCATCTCGCGGATCAGCGCGCGCAGCAGCTTCTCCGGATCCTCGGCTTTTTCGATCAGGGCGTTAACGTTGGCCGCAATCACATAGCGCAGGCGTGAAAAGGTTCCCATGCATCGTACTCCTTCAGCATTCGTTGATTTCAGGAATATATATGCAGTATTCATGCCATTGACTAAAGGGCTATAAAAACAATGATATAGGGGTTTTGACGTGATCGGTTCGACGAATCGCTTGGCGTAGATGACCAACCGTTGGCGAAGCAGAGCGTATCGGTGCGGCGCCCTGCTAGAATAGTGTGCTCAAGATTCAGGCAGGCGCCTGCCGGCAGCCGGCCATGAGTATCCCTGAATGAGCCATTAAACATGAGTAAGCCAGCATGAGCAGCAAGGATCGATCCGCGTTTTCGCGCTTTTTTGGCGCCCTCTGGAGCATCATAGATGGCACCCGCAAGGTGGTGCTTAACCTGGTGTTCTTCCTGATTCTGTTCGTGGTGGTGATGGCCTTTCTGGAATCCGGTGAAGGTCTGGTGTTGCAGCCAGATACCGCTCTGGTGCTGAATCCGCAGGGCAATGTGGTGGAGCAGTACAGTGGCACGCCACTGGACCAGGTGCTGCAACAGGCCACGGAGGATGCACGGCATGAAACCCGGCTGCGCGACCTGGTGGAAGCAATCAGGCGGGCCAAAAACGATGACGAAATCACCCGGCTGGTGATTGACCCCAGTGATTTGTGGAGTATTGGCATGGCTTCCCTGCTGGAGCTGGAAGGCGCCATCGCGGATTTCAAAACCTCCGGCAAACCGGTCGTGACCGTGGCGGATAATCTCACCCAGGCGCAGTACTTCCTGGCGGCGATGGCGGACGAAATCTGGCTGAACCCCGAAGGCATGGTGTGGATCGACGGGTTTGCGGCCTACCGCAACTATTTCCGCGAAGGGCTGGACAAGCTGGAAGTGGAAATCAACCTGTTCCGGGTGGGTGAATACAAATCAGCGGCTGAGCCTTTTGTGCGCGATGACATGTCGGATGAGGCCAAGGAAGCGAACCTGTTCTGGATGGGCAACCTGTGGCAGCAATATCTCGAAGCCATTTCGCGGCAGCGGGGCATTCCGCTGGTTGACCTGTCTGCCAGCATCAATGATTTTGCTGACAGGCTGGAAGCGGCTGGCGGTGATTTCGCCCGCCTGGCCATGGAGCTGGGCCTGGTGGACCGCCTGATGAGCCGGCCCGAAGCTCAGCAGGAACTGGCGGCCCTGGGCGCCGTGGCCCGTGGTGGTGATGGTTTTCGCCAGGTGGACGTGGACCATTACCTGATGCTTACGGACCTGCGGCATCGTCCGGGCAAAGGCAACAAGGTGGCGGTTGTGGTTGCCGAGGGTGAAATCCTGCGCGGCCGCCAGCCGCCCGGCAGCATCGGTGCCGAAACCATGGCCGAGCGCCTGCGCACCGTGGGCGAAGACAATCAGATCAAAGCAGTGGTGTTGCGCATCAACAGCCCGGGCGGAGAAGCGTTTGCCGCGGAAAAAATCCGCCGTGAAGTACAGGCTTTGCGCGAAGGCGGCAAAACGGTGGTGATTTCCATGGGGGACGTGGCGGCCTCGGGCGGGTACTGGGTGGCCATGGCCGGCGAGGAAGTCTGGACCAGCCCGGCCAGTATCACCGGCAGCATTGGCGTGTTTGGCATGATCCCGACCTTTGCCAAACCACTGGCTGACCTTGGCATTCACACCGATGGCGTGGGCACCACGCCGCTGGCCGGCAAACTGCGCGTGGATATGCCGCTGGATGAAGACCTGCAACGCATATTTCAGCGCTCGGTGGAGCAGACCTATAGCGAATTCCTGCAAACTGTGGCGCAGGCGCGCGACATGAGCACCGAAGAAATCGATCAGGTAGCCCGTGGCCGGGTGTGGACCGGACAGCAGGCCAAGGATCGCGGCCTGGTGGATCACAGCGGCACCTTGCAACAGGCGGTGGACTCAGCCGCCCGCATTGCCGGCCTGGGTACCGATTATCAGTTGCAGTACAGCGAACTGGAGCTGTCACCGTTCGAAAGCTTCCTGCTGGAAATGACCGGCAGCACCGTCGCGAAACTGGGTTTTGGCGCCGCCACCCGGCCGTGGCTGAAAATTTCATGGATGGAGAGCCTGCTCACTGATCTGCGCCGCCTGGCGCAGGCCGGCGATGGCTTCTCGGTAGCGGCCCATTGCCTGTGTGACGCGCCATGACTGAGCCCGGCGCTGATTCACCGGAAGCTGCCTGGCGGCTGCGCGGTAAACGCGCACTGATTACCGGGGGCAGCAGCGGCATCGGCCTGGCCGTGGCGCATGAGCTGGCTTTTCTGGGTGCCGACCTGATGCTGGTGGCGCGCGGTGAAGCCGCGCTGCAGCAGGCACAGTCTGATATCCAGCAGAAGTATCCGCAGCGCCAGGTGGAAATCCGGGCGGCGGACCTGGCGCAGGAAGATCAGCGTCAGGACCTGGTCAGCGAATTACTGGGGCCACTGCATATCCTGATCAATAACGTTGGTATGAATATCCGTGGGCGCATGGAGGACGTCAGCCTGGCGGACTATCAGCGGGTGCAGGAGGTCAACACCACCACGTGCTTTGACCTGAGCCGCCTGCTGCATCCTCTGCTGAAGGCTTCGGCACCGGCCTGTGTGGTCAACAATGCATCCACCGCCGGTCTGACGCATTTACGCACCGGCGCCCCTTACGGCATGAGCAAGGCCGCCATCATTCAGCTCACCCGCAATATGGCGGTGGAATGGGCGGCCGAGGGCATACGGGTGAACGCGGTGGCGCCCTGGTATATCGAAACACCGTTGGCCAACCAGGTGCTGAGCCAGCCAGAGTACCTGGCCGACGTGCTGGAGCGCACGCCGATGAAACGTATCGGTAAAGTGGAGGAATGCGCGCGGGCCATCGCGTTTTTATGCCTGCCAGCGTCTGGCTATATCACCGGCCAATGCCTTGCGGTGGATGGCGGCTTCAGCGTGTACGGGTTTTGATAGCGTGTGCTATGGCATCTCAAACGATGCCTCAGACTGTTTCGACATCTGCGCTGTAAATCCCGTGTTTCGGGAACACCGCACAGGCTGGAGGTTATGCGCTATCCGCGCTCGCCGGCTTTACAGCGTGCCTGATGCGGGGCTGGGTCAGTGCCGCTTGGTGGGGTCGGGCAGGCCGCTGTGCAGCTGCCAGCGCTGGGTGGTTTCGTTATAGCGCCATTCCTGCTCGTCGATGATGGTGCGTTCCACCGCCTGGTTGACGTTGAACAGGCGAATTTCAACCACCTGGCGGGCGGTCATGCCGTCATCAAAAATGCCGGTGGA
>JBFIHZ010000288.1:0-5516 GCA_041601535.1 Lysobacterales bacterium
GGTGTTTGTGGCCACCGCCATGTCCATTGTGTCCGGCGCTGTTGCAGAGCGCATGAAGCTGTGGGCCTTTTTTGCCTTTGCGGTGGTAATGACCGGCGTGATCTACCCGCTTGAAGGCGCGTGGACCTGGGGTGGACAGGAAGTTTTCGGAATGTTCAGCCTGGGCGATGACTTCGGCTTCAGTGATTTCGCTGGTTCCGGAATCGTGCATATGGCCGGTGCGGCCGCCGCGCTGGCCGGTGTGCTGCTGCTGGGCGCGCGTAAAGGCAAGTACGGACCGGATGGCAAGGCCCACGCTCTGCCGGGCGCCAACCTGCCGCTGGCCACCCTGGGTACCTTTATCCTGTGGATGGGCTGGTTTGGTTTCAACGGCGGTTCGGTGCTGAAACTGGGCGATGCAGCCAATGCCCACAGCGTGGCCATGGTGTTTCTGAACACCAACGCCGCGGCCGCCACCGGCCTGATTGGTGCGCTGGTCACCGCTCACTTCAAGTACGGCAAAGCCGACCTGACCATGGCACTTAACGGTGCGCTGGCTGGCCTGGTGGCGATTACCGCGGAACCATCAACGCCTACCGCCCTGCAGGCATCCCTGTTCGGCTTTGTCGCCGGCGTGTTGGTGGTGTTCAGCATTATTGGTCTGGACAAGCTGAAGATTGACGATCCGGTGGGTGCGATTTCCGTCCACGGCGTGGTGGGCCTGCTGGGCCTGTTGCTGGTGCCGCTGACCAACGATGGTGCCAGCTACGTAGGCCAGCTGGTGGGCGCGGTCACCATCTTTGTCTGGGTATTCGGTGCCAGCTTTGTCACCTGGTTGATCCTGCGCGCGGTGGTCGGTATACGCGTCAGCGAAGAAGAGGAATACCAGGGTCTGGATATTGGCGAATGCGGCCTGGAAGCCTATCCCGAGTTTATGGCCGGGCGTTCATGAGCAGACAATCTGAATAACCGGTTGCGATTTGAGTCGGCCTTTTGCCCGGGAACCCTCCCGGGCATTTTTTTGTCAGCGGTCCGAATGGCCAATGCGCCAGGGTGAATCCGGCATATTGGCGTCTTCGGCGACATCAAGAAACGCACGGGCCTGCGGTGACAGGTACTTGCCGCGGCGCATGACCACGCCGTAGCTGCGTTTGGGGAAATAGGCGCTGAGGTTTTTTGCCACCAGCTTGTCATCCTCACGCAGGCAGATGCCGGTGACGATGGACACGCCAAAGTCCAGTTCCACATAGCGTTTGATCACTTCCCAGCCGCCCACTTCCAGCGTCACGTTGAAGGACACCTGGTGTTGCTGGAACACCCGGTCCACCATGCGCCAGGTGGTCAGCCGGCGCGGCGGCAGGATCAGTCCGTAAGGGGCAATGTCTTCCAGTTGAATGCGCTCGTGCTCGGCCAGGTCGTGGCCCAGTGGCATGATCAGCGCCGGTTCAAAGGAATACACCGGTTGGTAGCTGATGTCCGAAGGCACATCCAGCATCGAGCCGATGGCGAAATCCACTTCATCGTCACGAATCATGGCCAGGCCGTCGCGGCCGGTCACGTTGCGCAACTGCACGTGAATATTCGGGAAGTTCTTGCGGAATTGTTCCACCAGGCGGGGCAGCAGGTAGATAATGGTCGACTCCCCCGCCGCGATCACCACCTCGCCGCTGTCCAGGTCACCTTTCATCTGCCGGTTGAAGCGCGTGTTCAGTGATTCCAGGCCTTCCACCAGCGGGCGGGCCATTTCGTACAACTCCTGGCCTTCACGCGTCATATTGATGCGCGGCCCGTGCCGTTCGAACAGCACGGTGTCCAGTTCGCGCTCCAGGGCGCGAACTTGCAGGCTGATGGCAGGCTGGCTGAGGAACAATTCTTCGGCGGCATCGGTCATTTTGCCGCTTTTGGCTACGGCGCAAAATGCACGCAATTGTTTGAGTTGGTTGCCCTTGTAATAGAAGCGTGTGGTTTTATCGTTCAAAATCAATCACATATATTTTTAACTAAACTTATATTAAACATTGAAATATTTGCCTTGTCAAAGATGGCACTTAATCCCTAAGCTGGATGCTGAGTAGTCGTCGCGCGG
Organism: Lysobacterales bacterium; assembly: GCA_041601535.1. Lineage (GTDB taxonomy): Bacteria > Pseudomonadota > Gammaproteobacteria > Xanthomonadales > SZUA-36 > JBFIHZ01. The sequence continues at coordinate 2,066 of JBFIHZ010000288.1, forward strand.
GCCAGGTAAGGCTGATGCATGACGGACACGTCTGAAACCGGTACACCGCCATTAGTGGTCAAGTTATTCAGTATATGGGAGTTGAGATGAACACCGAACACGATATCAAATGTATTGAGGCCGATTGGTCTACCAACCCACGCTGGAACGGCATTCAGCGCGGATATGATGCGGCCGCTGTACTGCGCCTTCGCGGCACGGTGAAAATCGAATACAGCCTGGCCCGCCAGGGCGCGGAAAAGCTGTGGCGCCACATGGCCACCGAACCGTTTGTCAATGCGCTGGGTGCCTTGACCGGTAACCAGGCCATGCAACAGGTCAAAGCCGGGCTGAAAGCCATCTATCTGTCCGGCTGGCAGGTCGCGGCGGATGCCAACCTGGCGGGTGCGATGTATCCGGATCAATCGCTGTACCCGGCCGACTCGGTTCCCAGCGTGGTGCGCCGCATCAACAATTCCCTGCTGCGCGCTGATCAGCTGAACCATGCCGAAGGCAATGACTCCATCGACTGGATGCAACCCATCGTAGCCGATGCAGAAGCCGGTTTCGGCGGTGTTCTGAATGCCCACGAACTGATGAAGGCGATGATTGAAGCGGGCGCCGCCGGCGTTCATTTCGAAGATCAGCTGGCTTCGGCCAAGAAATGCGGCCACATGGGCGGCAAAGTGCTGGTACCAACACAGGAAGCGGTGCAGAAGCTTATCGCTGCACGCCTGGCGGCTGACATCATGGACGTGCCGACCATCCTGGTGGCGCGCACCGACGCGATGGGCGCCGGGCTGATCACCTCGGACGTGGATGAATACGACCATGAATTCATCACCGGTGAGCGCACCGTCGAAGGCTTTTTCGAAACCAGGGCCGGTATTGACCAGGCAATTGCCCGCGGTCTGGCCTATGCGCCGTATGCTGACCTGCTGTGGTGCGAAACCAGCACGCCGGATCTGGACCAGGCACGGCAGTTTGCCGAAGCCATCCACGCCAAGTTCCCGGGCAAGCTGCTGGCGTACAACTGCTCACCATCGTTCAACTGGAAAGCCAAGCTGGATGACGAAACCATTGCCAAGTTCCAGCGTGAACTGGGTGCCATGGGCTACAAGTTCCAGTTCATCACGCTGGCCGGTTTCCACGCCCTGAACTACTCCATGCACACGCTGGCTCGCGGTTACCGCGACCGCCAGATGGCTGCCTACGTGGAACTGCAGGAAGCCGAGTTCGCGGCCGAGCAGTATGGTTACACCGCCACCAAGCATCAGCGCGAGGTGGGCACAGGCTACTTTGACTCGCTGACCCAGCTGATTTCCGGCGGCACCTCATCGCTGTCTGCCTTGAGCGGTTCCACCGAGGAAGAGCAGTTCAAAGAAGCCGTCTGACGGTTTTATCCAGAGCAAGAAAAAGGGCCGCGCAAGCGGCCCTTTTTTATTGCTGGGTGTTGTTTGCTTACAGCAGGTCTATGCCAAGATACAGCACCAGGGTAAGCAGCAGGCCCATATGAATCACACCCTTGACGCTGGTCATGGGGCCGGTTTTGCCTTTGATGCCATTCAAAGCCAGCAACAGGATCAGGCCGAACACCACGATCAGGGACACCAGGCTGGCGCTGCCAATGGGAATAGCCAATTGCGCCAGATGCACCGATGAGGCCATAAAAAACAGCATCGGTATGGAGAACAGGGTATTGGTGCGAGAGGCCAGGCCCGCCTTGGCCAGTGCATCGGCCACTGCCGGATCGGCTTCGCCGCCAGCAGCCACTTTTTCTGCCGAGGCAATGGCGATTTTCTGGTTGGGCCAGATGATCAGCCATACGTTAAGGAACATGATGGTACCCAGAGTTGCGCCCACCACGATGCCATAACCGCTAAGGTGCTTGACGCCCAGCAGCGCGATACCGCTCAGGAAAGTAAACATGGCGCCCCAGCGGAACCACCAAAGGGCCCGGGGAACCAGCTTGCGAAACGCGTCAGATTTGGATGAGGCTTCGGCTTCCTTGAAGTACTCGCCCTGGACGAAATTGAAATACCACAGCAGGCCAATCCAGGCCACGCCGGCAAGCAGGTGAATCCACCTGATGATAAAGGCAAGTGCATTGCCTTGTAGAAGTGCAAGTTCCACGTTTACGCTCTCCCTATTTTGAACAGATCATTGTTGTACCGGATTGGAGGGCAACCACGATACCGCCAATCCGCCCCATAGGTTACACCTGTTGGCGTCGATACTGAAATGAAAAGCGGGACAGGCCTCAGAAAGAGGCGATACGAATGTCTGCGGCGTAGCGGTCATCGTTGGCAGCACGCAGCGCCTGGCGACGGCCGCCAGCAACGATGGTGCACTTGTGCTCGAACTGTTCTTCACGCAACCGGGCGGCGTGCCAGCGGTAACCGGCAAACCCGGGCAGGATGCCGACCAGCACTACCATCAGCAGTAATACCGGAATTTGCAACCAGGGCCAGTTGGCCAGCAATCCGGCCAGCTCCGCCACGTCAAACATCAGGGTGGAGGCCGCCACCAGCATCAGCGTGATCCACCCCATGCCACGGCGCACCGCCCAAATGGACGGGGCCAGGAAAGCCAGCCACGAGAAACCACGCCGCACGGCTTCATCGCCGTATCTGGGGTGGTGATAAATATCAAAAATATGCATGGCGGTGTTTAATTAAACTGGCCTATAACCATTCCCGGGCGTCCCGGCCTGATAATTTGGACCCGGGAATTTGTCTCTCGTTCCACTGGTGCCGGGTTCCAGTATCGCATACTACAGTCAACTTCGTAATACTTACTGTGCCACTGGTCATGCGGCCTGCGCAACGGCCTGGAGTGGTTGCGGTCACCATGGCTTCAGCGGCAGATCTAACGGGCGCTGCGGCGGCCAGGGCAGCCCGGACTCCGCCAGCTTGCTGGCGAATACCGGTGTTGCGTCCAAATCGAATGGTGCGCCGCAGGCGCACAGGTAGATGGCCTGCATAAGCGACATGTAACCAAACGGCCGCCTGTCCACCAGCCCGGCCAGGCGGTTGGCCTCAGCACGATTGCCACGCAAGGCTTCCAGCACCAGTGAAGACTGATCATTTGGCCCGTGCCGGTTGAGGTAGGTGTTTTGAAACTCTATCGACGCTTCCTTGCGGCCTTCCAGCGCCGCCAGCATGGATTGCACAAAAGGCCGTTCTTCCTGAGTCAAAGGCCGGTTGGCAACTGCCTGACGAGCGTCGTTGAACTGATCCAGCATGGCCAGTGCCATGACTTCAGTCCAGATCAGCGAATGGTGGGTGCTTTCCTGTAAAGCAATGCGGGATTGCCGCAGGGCCAGTTCCGGCCGGCCCAGCCACAAGTCCGCAGTGATCCGGTGCACCGTGGCCCGTTCTGTGAACGGATCGCACTCAGCCATGCGGCTAAAGGCAGATTGCATTTCACGCGCCTTGCCGAACGGCCCGGTTGCAAGGTGTATCCAGTAACC
>JBFIHZ010000289.1:0-5483 GCA_041601535.1 Lysobacterales bacterium
ATCAGGCATGTACAAACTCAAAACACACACAACACCATAACAACGGCAACCTAGCCATGCCGGGTCTCCCTGAAGACGGCCTGATTAGACACAAGAGTTTAGACCACAGATGTATAGATACCCCAAGAGCAGCCCGAATAAACCAGCAAGTAACTCCACCAATATTGCGGCACCCCGGGAACGGAATGAATAAACCAAGTCGTGAATCCACCCACGCAGAGGCACCCTGAGGACGACCTGAATAAAACGGACGGCAATGGGACGGCCCTACAGCGATCCGCAGGCCAAGGGCGGTTGGGTCTTCCTTTCAGGAGTGTATGAAACAGGGATGTTTCATCCAAGGCTACAGGGATGTATTTACAGCACAGGCGAGAGTGACCGCACGTCCTGGCCGCAGGCCAGTAAGTAAGGGAGCGAAGCCGGCCGTGCGTGTCTCCTGAAAGGAAGACCCAATTGCCCTTGAGCCCGGGACGACCGCTATCAAGGCAACCACCAATACCAAGTCAGAAAACCAACCGATGATCTCCCAGTCAAACAAACAAAGCCCCAGTGCCACAAACCCGGTGATGCGACTAAAAAAGGGAGGGGAAAAACCCCTCCGGCTTCAAGGCTTGCGGTAAATGACTTCGCCCTCGAACAAAGTCAAATCCACCTCAGTTTCGGCTATGCCCGTAATTTGGCCGGCTTCGTAGAGATCGACAATGTTCCTGTCCAGAACGACCAAATCCGCCGCCTTGCCGACCTCGATGGTGCCGGTGCTGGCTTCCTGCTTGAGCGCGCGTGCGCCATTAATCGTGTAGGCCGCGATCATCTGGTGTATATCGATCGCCTCGGCGGCATTCAGCACATTGCCATCCAGGCCCTGGCGTGACACGCCGATTGCCATATTGACGAACGGACGCGGTGAGCGGTCGTCCACCGGCGCGTCGCTGCCGGCAGCCGCCACCGCGCCAAATTCCAGCGTGCTGCGCACCGGGTAGCTGTTGAGCATGCGGTAACTTTCCGCGTCGTAAATGCCGTTCTCACCGATGATATCGCCGATAAACGGCATCACCGTCATATCGTATTCCGGGTTGGTCAGCATCCAGGCATAGGTCCAGGCCAGGTACAGGCCCATGTCGCCGATACGCTTCTGGTCGTCCGGGTGGATCAGTTGCAGGTGCGCCATGGCGTGGCGCTGCGGGTTGCCGCTGCCGGGGGCGATAACCTGTTCCAGGGCATTCACACCGGCGCGCACCGCGCGATCGCCGATGGCGTGAATATGGATGGTGAAACCGTCGGCATCCAGCGCGCGCACGTAACTGTCGATAAACGGTTCGGTATCACGCATCACGCCGTAGGAAATCACGCACTGCGAGGGATGGAAACCGTGCTCCGCGCGGAAGGCTTCAACCGCGGCGCGCTCCTCGAAACGCTCGGTGTTGGCACGGGTTTCCTCGCACAGGGGGCTGGCGGTGTCGACGTAGCCGCGCACTTCCAGCGCACCGGCTTCCGGGTCGTAGTGGAAACGGGGCTGGCGGTAGGCGTCCAGCACGGCGGCATTGGGCAGGGTGGGCGGATCGGCGTAGGGGTTGCCCTCGATGACGCCATCGGCAAAGATTTTCACCGAGGTGGCCTTCACCCGTTCCGAGGTGCTGAACAAGTCGCGGCTGGTGTTCAGGTCGGCCATCATCTGCGCCAGGTCCACCTCGCCACTGAGCGAATCGGTGTAATCGAGCGGGTCCAGCCGGTTGGCGATGGTCAGGCGGAAGGTCATGTTGCCGTCGTCATCAAAGGCTTTGATATACGGCAGGTATTCCGGGTCCAGCGAGGCATCCTGGGTTGAGGTGATGCCGTTACGCGCCAGTTCCTGGCCGATTTCCGGTAACAAGGCACCCAGCACGGCCGGGTCGCGCCGAGGGCCGGCACCCAGCAGGTCACGCGACTGTTCGTTCAGTTCACCGTTGGGTTCGCCGTTATCGTCCACGCCAACCAGGTCGCGGTACTCGCGGAATACGCCGGCCAGCGTGGCCGCATTCATGCCCGCCACATTGCCTTGCGGGTCCAGTGCGGTTTCCAGTGCGCGGCTGTTGGCGGCGCCGTGGTGGCCGTCATTGCCCCACAGGATGATCGGGTGCTCGGTGGACACCGCGTCCAGTGCGGCGCGCAGGGTTGGCAGGCGTTTGGAGGTCTGGTTGCCTTCGGAGAAATTCCACATGTCCACCGCCAGCCACTCACCCGGTGCCAGTTCATAATGGCTGATGCATTCCTGCAGGTACGGCACCATTTCTTCCAGCGTCATCGCCTGGCTGCGCAGCGAACAGGCATCCGGCTCGACAATGCCGAAAATGTGCATATGGATGTCGTGCAGGCCCGGCAGCACCATGCGTCCATTGAGGTCGATCACTTCGGTATCCGGGCCCTGCAGTGCCTCCAGCTCGGCCGCCGTGCCCACCGCGCTGATGCGGCCATCATTGATCGCCACCGCCTGGTAGGTGGATAACTGCGCGTCGGCGCTGTAGATATCACCGTTCAGCAACAAGACATCCGCGGGCGCCGCCGCGACCTCCGCTGCGTCGCTTTCCGCATCGTCCTGCCCGCCACAGGCGGTCAGCAAAATGCCGCAGGCCAGTGCCAGCGAGACGAAGGGCAGCAAGCGGCGGGAAAAAGCAGATCCAGGGCTGGGCAGGCGCATAAACAGGACTCCGTAGGTTTGAACCGGGTAGTGAAAAAACGACGTGCACCCGCCGGGCGGGCAGCCAACATCTTTACTGATCAACCGCACCAGTGCAAGCGTAATTGGCTCCACCGTGGCCGCTGCCGATAAGCAGGAATTGGTTTAGACTCAGGGAACCAAACGCAATACAGAAACACCAAGACATTAATCAGCCAAAACCGTCAAGACACCGAGGTGGGACATGCTCGACAAGACCCTTACCGACTGGCGCGCCGCCAGCGGGCAACTGAAACTGGAAGGCCGCGCCTTTATCAACGGACGTTACTGTGATGCCCTCAGCGGCAAAACCCGTCCCACCCACAACCCGGCCAATGGCCAGTTGCTGACCGAAGTGGCCAGCTGCGGGCCGGAAGATGCCGATGCCGCGGTGGCGGGTGCCCGCAAGGTGTTTGAAAGCGGTGAGTGGTCGCGCATGGCGCCGGCGGACCGCAAACGCATCATGGTGCGCTGGGCCGAGCTGATCGAGCAACATACTGATGAACTCGCGCTGCTGGAATGCCTGGATGTGGGTAAGCCCATTTCCGATACGGTGAACGTGGATGTGCCCTCGGCGGCGCGCACCATCCGCTGGAGCGGTGAGGCCATCGACAAGATTTACGACGAAATCGCGCCCACCCCGTCCGGCACGCTGGGCCTGGTGCAGCGCCTGCCGCTGGGCGTAGTGGCCGCCATTGTGCCGTGGAATTTTCCCTTGTCCACCACCGCCTGGAAACTGGGCCCGTCGCTGGCCACCGGTAACTCGGTGGTGCTGAAACCCGCCTCCAATACACCGCTGACCGCCATCCGCATTGCCGGCCTGGCGGCCGAAGCCGGCCTGCCGGACGGCGTGCTGCAGGTGCTGCCCGGGCCCGGCGGCAGCCTGGGTGAACACCTGTCGCTGCATATGGACATCGATGGCCTGACCTTTACCGGCTCCACGCCGATCGGCAAACGGCTGATGGAGTACTCCGGGCAGTCCAACCTGAAACGCGTGTTCCTGGAACTGGGCGGCAAAAGTCCGAATATCGTGTTTGCCGATGCCAACCTGGAAAAAGCCGCCAGCATGGCCGCGGTGGCGGTGTTCTATAACGGTGGCCAGACCTGCACTGCCGGCACCCGCCTGATCGTGGAAGAAAAAGTCCGCGATGAATTCCTCGAACTGGTGGTGAAAAACGCCAAGGGCTGGATGCCCGGCGATCCGCTGGACCCGGACACCGCGATGGGCCCGATGATTGATAAAGGCCAGTACCAGACGGTAGCCGATTATGTTGGCATTGGCCGCGATGAGGGCGCCGAGCTGCTGTTCGGCGGCAAGCGGGTGATGGAGGACACGGGCGGTTTCTACCACGAGCCCAGCATTTTCGCCGGGGTCAACAACCAGATGCGCATCGCGCAGGAAGAGATTTTCGGGCCGGTGATGTCGGTGCTGAGCTTTCGCGATGCCGACGAGGCGGTGCGCATTGCCAACGATTCCATCTTTGGCCTGGCCGGCGCGGTGTGGAGCAACAACATCAACACGGCGCATAAGGTGGCCGCCGCGGTGCGCGTTGGCACCATGGGCATCAACAACTACTTTGGCGGCGACATTACGGTGCCGTTCGGCGGCTTCAAGCAGAGCGGTAACGGCCGCGACAAGTCCATCCACGCCTTCCATGACTACACCGAACTGAAAACCACCTGGGTGGAGTTCGACTGAGGCTGAATGCCTGCCGCCCTGCTGAACAGCCCAACCCGGCCCCGCCCCGCAACCGTGCGGGCGGGCGCTGGCGGCCCTTCCCTGCCCGGCTGCCGTAAGGCTTGCGTGGCCGCCGGGCCAGCAGTCAAGGACAACACCCGTGGATGACCTGACCACCGGCCCGGTGGGTGCCCATCTGCGCCGCCAGGCGCTGCCGTTTTCACTGGGCCTGGTGGCGATCTTTTCGTTTGAAGCGGTGGACATGTATTTTATCTCCCGCCTCGGCGATGCCCCGCTGGCGGCGGTGAGCTTTACCTTTGCCATCATCTGGCTGGTGTATGGCATTGGCATCGGTTTTGAATCCGGCGCCGCCTCCTGCGTGTCACGCGCGGTGGGCCGGCGCGACCAGCAGCAGGCCAAACGCCTGACCACCGATACCGCCATGCTGGCCACGCTGGTGCTGGCGGTGATCGCCGCCGTTGGCCTGATGACCATCGACCCGGTGTTTGAGCGCCTCGGTGCCACCCCCGAACTGATGCCGATGATCCGCGATTACATGCAGGTGTGGTACTGGGTGGCACCACTGGATGTGTGCCTGTGGAGCAGCCTGGCCGCCATCCGCGCCCGCGGCAACACCCAGCTGGAGGCGCGCATCATCGTCGGCGCCGCGTTGATCAACCTGGCACTGGACCCGATTTTCATCTTCGGCTTGTTCGGTTTTCCGCGCCTCGAGGTACAGGGCGCGGCGCTGGCCACCCTGGTGTCCAACGGCATCATGCTGGCGTTTACCTTGCTGTACCTGTCGGGCAAGCTGAAGGTCTTTGCCAGCCCGTTTGCCCCGCTGAAAGACATTTTCGCCTCGTGGCGGCATATGCTGGCCATTGGCATCCCCGCAATCCTGTCGCACAGCATAATTCCACTGTCCGCTGCCATCGTGGTGACCATGATCGCCAAGTACGGGGTGGATTCGGTAGCCGGCTATGGTGTGGCGATGCGCATCGAGCCGCTGGCGCTGATCCCGTTTTACGCGCTCTCGGCCATTGCCAGCCCGTTCTTTGGCCAGAATTTCGGTGCCGGACAATACCACCGCATGCTGGAGGCGCGGCGCATCAT
>JBFIHZ010000290.1:0-5439 GCA_041601535.1 Lysobacterales bacterium
ACAGAACGCGCTCCGGACTGGATCAGCTGCAGCTGACGGTTCAGATAGGTTTCGTGCTGCCCGGCAATCTTGGGCCATTGTGGCACCATGCTGTTGCCATCGGCGCCATGACAGGCGGAACAAACAGCCGATTTGGCCTGGCCGGCGGCGGCATCACCCTCGGCCCATACCTGCAGGCTGTACAGGGCCAGCACACTGGCGGCAACCCGGACGAAAAACTTCATGCGACGTTCTCCTGAAAACGTAGTCAATTCGGTAACACCAGCAGCAGGCGGCCCAGCACGGCGATAAACGCCCCGCATCCACTCACTGCTAGAATGGCCCGACATTATCGCGGTTTCGACCGCAACGTTCCAGCTTATCCAGGCGATTGAAATGAGTATTGAAACCGCAGGCCGAAATCCTTACCGCTCCGCCGAGTACGTAATCAGCGCGCACAACCTCAAACAACTGCCTGCCGACCAGGGCATCGAGGTGGCTTTTGCCGGCCGCTCCAATGCCGGAAAATCCAGTGCCATCAATGCATTGACCGAGCAACGCTCGCTCGCCCGCACCAGCAAGACCCCCGGCCGTACCCAGCAAATCGTGATCTTCGGTATCGACGATGAGCGCCGCATCGCCGACCTGCCCGGTTACGGCTACGCCAAGGTGCCGGCCAAGATCCGTGACCACTGGAAGCACGTGTTACAGCTTTATTTTCAGTCCCGCCGCTCACTGCACGGGGTGGTGCTGGTGATGGACATCCGCCACCCCCTGCGCCCGTTTGACCAGCAAATGCTTGACTGGTGCGCCTGGCGCGAACTGCCCTGTCACCTGGTGTTGACCAAGGCCGACAAGCTCAAGCGCGGACCGGCCCAATCCACGCTGCTGACGGTACGTAAAAGCCTGCCGCCCATCGCCACCGCGCAGACCTTTTCAGCCAGCAAGGGCGATGGCAAGCTGGAGCTGATCCAGCGCCTCAATGACTGGTATGGCCTCGGCGAAACGGGTGAAAGTACCCTTTCGGTGCAGGCTCGCGATAAAATCCCCTCTCGCACCTGAGGAACCCGCTATGAGTTTTCCAGCAACCCGACCGCGCCGCATGCGCTCGCAGGGTTTTTCCCGCCGCCTGATGCGGGAAACCCGACTGACCGTTGATGACCTGATCTGGCCCGTCTTCGTGCTGGAAGGCGATGACGCGGTCGAACCCGTGGAATCCATGCCCGGGGTTGAGCGCATGACCATCGACCACCTGCTGCCGGCCGCCCGCTATTGCCAGCAACTGGGTATTCCGGCCATTGCGCTGTTTCCAGTGGTGTCGCGCGATTGTAAATCGGAAGACGCGCGCGAAGCCTGGAACCCGGAAGGCCTGGCGCAACGCGCCGTGGCGGCGCTGAAAGACGAGCTGCCGCAACTGGGGGTGATCACTGACGTGGCGCTGGACCCGTTCACCACCCACGGCCAGGACGGCCTGATTGATGACACCGGCTATGTGATGAACGATGCCACCGTGGACGTGCTGGTCAAACAGGCCCTGTCCCACGCCGAGGCCGGCGCAGACATAGTGGCGCCGTCAGATATGATGGATGGCCGCGTCGGGCTGATCCGGCAGGCGCTGGAAACGGAAGGCTTTCCCAACACCCGCATCCTGGCCTACTCGGCCAAGTATGCCTCCAGCTTCTACGGACCGTTCCGCGATGCCGTGGGCTCGGCAGCCAACCTCGCCGGCGGCAACAAGTACTCCTACCAGATGGACCCGGGCAACACCGATGAGGCCTTGCGCGAAGTTGGCCTGGACCTGGATGAAGGTGCCGACATGGTCATGATCAAACCGGCCATGCCCTACCTGGACATCATCCGCCGGGTAAAAGACCGCTACCAGGCACCCACTTTCGCCTACCAGGTTTCGGGTGAATACGCGATGCTCAAAGCAGCCGCAATGAACGGCTGGCTGGATGAACAGGCCGTGGTGCTGGAAGCCCTGACCGCGATCCGCCGTGCCGGGGCTGATGCCATCCTGACCTACTTTGCGGTACAGGTTGCCGAGTGGCTGAGCGAAACGCCGTGACCCGGCTGGCGGTATTCGGCCAGCCGGTAAAGCATTCCCTTTCCCCCGCCATCCACCGCCAGTTTGCCCGCCAGGCCAATGCCGGGGTGGATTACCAGGCCATAGAAGCCACGCCCGAGACGTTTGCGCAAGCTGTGCGTGAACTGCAACTAAAGGGCGGGCGCGGCTGCAATATCACCGCACCGTTCAAACACGCGGCCTGGCAACTGGCCCAGCGCTGCAGCGACAGCGCCCGACGCGCAGAGGCAGCCAACACCCTGGTCTTCGACGGCCCCGATGACTGGTATGCCGACAGCACCGATGGCCGCGGCCTGCTGCGCGACCTGCAGCGCCTCATCGGCAGCCTGGGCGGCCGGCGCATCCTGATCCTCGGTGCCGGCGGCGCTGCGGCCGGCCTGCTGGGTGATGTACTGGAACAAGCACCCGCCACCACCGTGGTGGCCAACCGTTCACTGGCGCGGGCGGAAGCCCTGGCAGAGCGTTTTGCCGATGTCGGCGAAGTGCGTACCTGCAGCCTGGAGGACCTTGCTGGTCTGCCGGCATTCGACCTGCTGCTGAACGCCACCTCACTCGGCCATGCCGGCGGCCACCCCGGGTTGCATGCGGGCCTGCTGCGGCCCGGCGGCCTGTGTTACGACCTGAACTATGGCACCGCGGCTGAACCGCTGCGGGCGTACTGTCAGCAGCTGGGGCTGAACTACCACGATGGCCTGGGCATGCTGGTGGAGCAGGCGGCCCTGTCGTTTGAGTTGTGGATGGGGTTTATGCCGCGCACCGACGAGGTGCTGCGGCAGCTGCGTGAAACGCTTCAGGCAGCCCGCTGACGCAGGGTATTGATGGCCTGACCAACCGACACCACCGCCTGCAACAGCAATAACAGCGGCAACAGCAGGATCAGGGACTTCTGCAGATACACCAGCGGCAAGCCACCGGCTTCACGCGCGCCTTCGCGGATGGACCAGGAAATGATCACGTAATCCCACGCGCTCCACAGCAGGAACAGGCAGACCGGCACCAGGAACAACGCGATGCCAATCAGGTTAACGGTGGCCTGATAACGCGGAGAACGCCCGCGGTACAGAATATCCACCCGCACGTGGTCGTCGGTTTGCAGTGCCCAGGCGGCAGCCAGCATGAATACCGCGCCGTGCAGGTAAGTCACGCTGTCCTGCATCCAGATCCAGCCCAGGTTAAAGCCGTAGCGCAGCACCACCACGGTGAAAGTCAGCAATACCATGGCCAGGGTCAGCCAGGAAACCGCCTTGCCCGTTGCGGCAATCAGCCATGCCAGCCAGCGCAAGTGGCGCGGCGTGTTATCGGCTGTGGCCATGTCCGTACCTGCTGCGGATGTTAAACCGGGCCGTATTCATCATGCCGACAGGCTCAGTCCCATTCCTTGATTTTCCAGTGCACCGGCTTGACCGGGTCGAGGTCTTTGCTGGGTGTGGTTTCCAGCCGGCCGTCGCCATCGGTGTCGATATAATAGTAGGGAGGGCCCACCTTGGGGGTGACCTTGACCATGTAAACCTGGCCGTTGTGGCTGTATTCCTCCACCCGCTTGCCGTCTTCTTCGCGGATCGTGACCGTGGGCTCGATCTGCTCATCCTGCACCTTGGGAGGCAAGGGCTCTTCTTCCTGCACTATGGGTGCCGATTCACGCTGCGGTGCATCAATGGGCGGAATTTCCGGCGGCTTTTCCAGGTCTTCCTGGGCCATAACCGGCGCAGCAAAGATCACAGCCAGACTGAGCGAGGCCGCCAGCAAAGCAGCGGACCTGAGTAATGCGGTGCGCTGGCAGCAAGCCACGGACGGGACTAACCATTTCATTGATTTCATGCTTTAAGCTCCTGCCGGTGAGCCCAGCCTGATGCATTAACGCCGCCAGTGCAGCAATTGGTCGTTATCATAAACACAATTTTGTTATTCATTGCCTGATTTCAAGCAGAATACACCTGCCACGCCTGACGGGTTAGACTGGGCAGTAAGCCCGTGCACCTTTGGCGCACGTGTAACTGACGCACCTGTACCGGGCAAACCTGTATCTGCAGCATCCGCACTTGGCGTTGCTGTCATCGCCATGATATCAGACCCGTACAGGAACCTGATCATTGCATCTGGATTGCCGACACAACGATTCTGGAATGTCCTGCCACCATGAGTGAAAAACCCGTTTTATACCTGGTTGACGGTTCGTCTTACCTCTACCGCGCCTTTCATGCACTGCCCAATCTGAGCAACAGCCAGGGCGAACCCACCGGCGCACTGCTGGGGGTGGCCAATATGCTGCGCCGCCTGTTGAACGAGGAAAGCCCCGAGTATGTGGCGGTGGTGTTCGATGCCAAGGGCCCGACCTTCCGGCACGAAATCTATCCCGAGTACAAGGCCAACCGGCCGCCCATGCCACAGGAATTGTCCAGCCAGGTGCAGCCCATCCTGGATTTCGTGCATATGCTGGGCCTGCCGCTGATCCAGGTGCCGGGCGTGGAGGCCGACGACGTGATCGGCACACTGGCCCTGCAGGCCGAACAGAACGGCATGGACTGCGTGATTTCCACCGGCGACAAGGATCTGGCGCAACTGGTCAGCGACAACACCACGCTGGTCAACACCATGACGGAAGTGCGCATGGATCGTGAAGGGGTCAAGGAAAAATTCGGCGTCACACCGGAACAGATCATCGATTACCTGGCGCTGACCGGTGACAAGTCGGACAACATTCCGGGAGTGGACAAATGCGGGCCCAAGACGGCGGCCAAGTGGCTGGAAAAATACCACAGCCTGGAAGGCGTGATGGAACATGCAGACGAGGTCGGTGGCAAGATCGGCGAGTACCTCAGGGCCGCGCTGGAGCAGTTGCCGCTGTCGCGCGACCTGACCACCATCCGGCGTGACGTGGAACTGGAGGTCAAACCCCGTGAGCTGCAGCGCCAGGACAGTGATGAAGAGGCCCTGCGCGAGGCATTGAAGCGCTACGAGTTCAACAGCTGGCTGAAAGAGCTGGGCGCCGAAGGTGAGGAAGCCGCCGCAGCGGAACCGGTGGACTACATCACCGTGACCGATGACAAGGAGCTGGACCGGCTGATTGCTGAACTTAAAGCCGCCCCATTGATCGCCTTTGATACCGAAACCACCAGCCTGGACGCGATGCGGGCCGAGCTGGTCGGGCTGAGTTTCTGCATCAAACCCAACCGAGCCTGGTATATCCCGGTAGGCCATGATTATCCGGCCGCACCACAGCAGCTGGACCGCGACGCCGTTCTCACAAAACTCAAGGGCCTGCTGGAAAGCGAGGCGCCTGCCAAGGTGGGCCAGCACATCAAGTACGACATGAATGTGCTGTCCAATTACGGCATACACCTGCAAGGCGTGGCGTTTGACACCATGCTGGAATC
>JBFIHZ010000291.1:0-5395 GCA_041601535.1 Lysobacterales bacterium
CAAGCTGCCCCATCGCTCCACCCGCGGTACGCTGTATGGCGAGCTGGTGGATCCGTCCACCATCTCAGTGGAGTCTTTTACCGAGGCAACGCCACTGGCGCGCCAGGCGATTGAAATACCGCTGGCGCTGCCGCAGACCAAGTCGATTGTCGCCATCAAGGTCAATCTGGATGGGGCATGGCAGGAGGTCGAAGGCGAGCCACCGGTTGTTTACTCCCCGGCGGACAACCCGTTTTCGGAGCTGGAAGTGCGCTACCACTTCTGGCAGAAGCAGTGGAATGTGCAGCAATACCTCAGCGCGGCGACGCGCGACCAGTACAACCTGGTCAACAGCATTGATGGCGATGAGGTGCCCGATTTTGCCGAAGTCACGCTCACGCCCGCCAGCGACCCGTGTGGTGACGGGCAGTTCCAGAACACCTCGTCGTGTGCGCAGATTCGAACCGCCGTTAATTGCGCGCTGAGTGGCGACAGCCACGACCCCGCCAATTATGACCATCGTGTTTATATTGGCCCCGACCATTGGGGCTGCGGACTCGGCTTGGGCACGGTCGGGCCAGCGCCCAACCTCTTTGTGGCGCTGGGTAAGTCGCTGACGCTGGGGTTAACCGGCGCGTTGCATGAGTTGGGGCACAACCTGGGCTTTGAGCATTCCAATGCCCGCGATGGCGCGGGAGGGGCCTTTCAGGAGTACGGCGATCACTCGTCCATGATGGGTTTTTCCAACGACACCGATTACTACTGGAGGAAGGGCTTCAACGCGGTCCAGCTTTCCCGGTTGGGGCTGATGGACGGCGGCCGCACGCTGCTGGTGCCCTCTGCCGCAAGCAATATGGGTGGCGTGCTGTATTCCACCCACTTTCCGGAAACCGGAGGCCCGGTGACCAAGCTGGTGGAGCTTGGCGGCACGCCCTACTTTCTGGCCTATAAATCGCCGGTGGACCAGACGGTAGCCCTGCAAGCCGACAAGGGCAGCCATGCCTATCCCGGCGCCGTGCCCACCTATACCGGGCGCATCATGGTGTATTACCTGGAGCCGGCTGATTTGGGCGGCAATATCAGGCAGAACATGGTCACGCTTGAGGGTTCCGTCGGCGTGGGCGAGACGCAGATTTTTGGCGGCCACCTGATCCGCGCCGACTGGCAGAATAACGACATGGTGCATTTCTCGGTTGGGCCCTCGCCGCCAACGGCTCCGCCGCGGCGGCCGGACGTCAAGTCCACCGGTAGCGTGGTGGCTGCCGCCGATGCGGTAAGCCCCACCGATGCCCAGACCACGGAGGCGACCGGGACCTGTGTGCAGAGTGTGAGTGCGGCGTTTTGCAACGTCGGTGTCGATGAGCTGGAGCTCAGCACCGGCGGCATCCTCAACGATATTTTTGTGCGGCTTAAGGTGAATGTGCCGCAAGGCGCGCCCATCAATGCTGCCAGCCTGGTGCTGTCGGTGAGCTGGTTATCCCAGCCTGAGTTCGTGGGCGGGGCCGGTTCCATGACCGTGCAGGTGCAGGCGGAGGACAGCGATAACGCGCCCGCCATCGTCAACTTCTCCAATATGGCGGCGCGCTCGTACACGCTTGCTCAAAGCACGGCATTCCCGGTGCCACTGCACCTTGCCGACGATGTCTCACTCGACATCACGGCGCTGGTCCAGGCCATGGTGGACCGGCCAGGCTGGGTGGCCGGTAACTACATGCTGCTGAACGTGCGCCGCACGGCCGGCAGCGGATCCATCGCCTTCTTCAGCGCCCAGGCCAACCAGCGCGGGGACGTTGCCTACTTCGCCTCACCCCGCGCCATCATCGACATCGAACTACCCCCCGAAATCTTCTTCGAACACGGCTTCGAATAATTTTGGGGTCAGAGTCAGGTGCCAGAGTCGGCACCTGGCCCTTGCCGGGCATTACAGTTTTATCAATGCTGACTCTGGCACCAGACTCTGATCCCATAACTTTTACACCGCCAGGTGAGTGTTTTGCCGATCTCGTCGCACTATATAAGTAAGGAGGCAACAAACTCGCTTGCTCAATCCGTGGTGGATCAGGCAGGCCAAAAGGAAACCATCATGGATTATTTGCCTTTTGAAACTGAGCTGCAGCGCCGCATAGATCAATCAAGACAATGGCTGGCTACCAATCCCGATGATGCCATCGATATCCGCTTCCGGGATTATTCCTGGACCGCCCGGCCCATTGCATTTCTCGATTCGCCACAGCGGGTCGAGCGCTACGGTGTGGGCTTTGAGTTGACGCTCAATAACGAAGTGCTGGCGGTCAAGGTGCGGCTGAACGTGCGCATTCAGCCGAAACCGAACTTGGAGGCCACCTTCAACCTGTCGCCCTACGTGGTGATTTACGCGGTGGACCAGAACACCCATGCGGACGATGCCATTACCTGGGTCAATATCGACTCAGAACACAGCCTGCAGCAACTGGCCGGCCTGTCCATTGCCCAGTGGCACCAGCACTGGCTGCAGTGGGCGCTGAATGGCCGCAATACCGGCAAGGTATTTGAACCGCGCATGCAGGTGGCCTGACGGGCCCACTCCGGTCGGGGATGATGCACCGGCAAGCGCTATACAGCGGCTAACCCTTCTGTGAAAATCACCTCATGCGCACGCGCGGCAAAATCACCCACTGGAACAGGGACAAAGGCTATGGCTTTATCACCCCGGCCACGGGTGCCAAACAGGTGTTTGTGCACATCCGTGCGTTCAGCCGGCGGGATCATCAGCCGGCGGTAAATCAGCAGGTTTCGTTCGTACTGTCCACCGACAAACAAGGCCGGCCCTGCGCGGCGCGTGTGCTGCTGGCCAGCGATGCCATGCCCGGCCTGTCGGTCAACAAGAGCACTGCCTTGATGGCCGGAGCGCTGGTGTTTCTGCTGCTGGTGGCGGTCGCGGCGGTGGTGGGGCCGTTACCGCTGGAGGTGCTGTGGCTGTACCTGGTGGCCAGCATGCTGACCTATCTGATTTACTACTTTGATAAATCCGCCGCGCAAACGGGCAAATGGCGCACGCAGGAAAGCACGCTGCACAGCCTGGCGCTGCTGGGTGGCTGGCCGGGTGCGATGGTGGCGCAGCAGGTGTTCCGTCACAAAACCAGCAAGGCGTCGTTCCGTGCGGTGTTCTGGGCCACCGTGGTGATCAATTGTGCGCTGCTGGCCTGGTTGTTTACCGATGCCGGCCGTGCCGCCCTGCAGCAAATGCTATGAGTTCTGCGCCAGGACCACACCCCTCCGTGCCGCCTGCCTGATCAGCCTGCCGTTCAGGCCGCCTTGCTGAGGCCCGGTTCACTACCGCTTTTGCCGGCCAGCAGCGCTTTGCGCCTTTGGGCATAGCGGGTCATGGCCGCTTGTTTGACCGGTCCGTAGCCGCGGATCATGTCGGGCAGGCTGGCCAGTTCGATGGCGCGATCCAGGGTGCTGGCGTCCAGTTCGCGGCACAGGCGTTCCACGGTGGCGAAATACTCTGCCGCCAGCGCGCGTTCCTGGCGGCGCTCGGCGGTGTAGCCAAAGGGGTCAGCCCAGCTGCCGCGCAGCCCTTTGAGTTTCGCCAGCAGGCGGAAGGCCACGAATACCCACGGACCAAATCGCCGCTTGGCCGGCCGGCCGGTGCGTGAATCGGTGCGCGACAGCAGCGGCGGTGCCAGCCAGACGCGGAGTTTTTTCAGATTGGAGAACTGCTGCGCCAGCGAGGCCATGAACTCAGCCGAGGCATAATGCCGTGCCACCTCGTATTCATCCTTGTAGGCCATCAGCTTGTAGGCATTGACCGCCACAGCGCGCACCAGCGGTTCGCCCTGCGGGCCGAAAGGCCGGCTGGCACGGCGTGCGCTGTCGACCAGCGCCCGGTAGCGGTTGGCATAGGCATCGTTCTGATACTGAATAAGTTCCTGTGCGTACAGTTTGACCAGGTCTTCGCCGGACCGGGCGGGCGGTGCGCCGATGGCCAGCGGCTGGCGCAGGCCGGCCGCCAGTTCAACGGCTGTCATGTCCACCGCGGCCAGCCGGCCCCAGTTGAACGCGCGCCGGTTGAGCTCACCGGCAAACGGCAGGCTGTCGATGGCAGCCTGCAGTGCATATTGCGACAGCGGCAGCAGGCCTTGCTGCCAGGCGTAGCCCACGATCAGCGTGTTGGCCGCCACGGTCGTTCCAAACAGGCCCTCGGCCAGGCGCGCGGCCGCCAGGCTAAACCCTTTGTTGTCGCTGCGTTTCAGCAGGTTGTCGATCATGCTGCTGGCCGGCAGGCTGGCATCGCGGTTGGTAATGGCATCAGCGGTGGGGGCAAGGTCTGTGTTGATCACCACCGTGCTGCGTTGGCCCGCCAGCTTGTTCAGCGAATCGGGGCTGCTGGCGGCAACCACGTCGGTGGCCAGCAGCAGGTCGGCCGCGCCATCGGCAATACGCACCGCGGGAATCTGTCCGGCGTGCTGGCCCAGCCGCACCTGGCTGAACACCGCACCGTTTTTTTGCGCCAGGCCGGTAAAGTCGAGCACGGTGGAAGCCAGGCCATCCAGGTGCGCGGCCGAGCCCAGCAACGCGCCGGTGGTCAGCACGCCCAGGCCGCCAATGCCGGCAATGTAAATATTGAACGGCCCGCTGAGCGGCGCGGCCAACGGTTGCGGCAGGGCGCTGAAGCGCTCGTTCTCCACCGCCTGGATCTGCGACTGGTCCGGCTTGCGCCGTTGCGCGCCTTCTACTTCCACAAAGCTGGGGCAAAAGCCTTTCACGCAGGAAAAATCGGTGTTGCAGGCCGACTGGTTGATGCGGCGTTTGGTGCCGTACGCCGTGGGCAGGGGTTCAATGGCAATACAGCTGGACTGGGTGGCGCAGTCACCGCAGCCCTCGCACACCCGTTCATTGATAAACAACTGCCTGCTGGCCGGGGCCAGCGTGCCGCGCTTGCGCCGCCGGCGCTTCTCGGTGGCACAGGTCTGCTCGTAGACGATGGCGGTCACGCCCTGGATGTCGCGCAGTTCTTTTTGCACCGCGTCCAGTTCATCGCGATGATGCAGGCGCAGTTTGCCTGAGCCGGTCGGTCGTTGGCCAGCCCATTTCGTGGGGTCGTCGCTGACCAGCCGCACATCCACCACACCCTCGGCGCGCAACTGGGTGACGATGCGCACCGGGTCCGGGCTGCCCTCGGCGGGCTGGCCGCCGGTCATGGCCACGGCGTCATTGAACAGGACCTTGAAGGTGATATTGGAGCGGGCCGCAACCGCCGCGCGCACGGCCAGTACGCCACTGTGCTGGTAAGTACCATCGCCGAGGTTCTGGAAAATATGCCGGGTTTTGGAAAAGCGCTCCGCCCCCACCCATTGCATGCCCTCGCCGCCCATGTGGCTGAAGGTGGTGGTTTTCAGGTTCGGCTCGGACAGCGCCATCACGTGGCAGCCAA
>JBFIHZ010000292.1:0-5395 GCA_041601535.1 Lysobacterales bacterium
CCGGCTTCCGGATGGCATGCAACAGGAGTTCCTGGACCGCGCGGACCGCATGCGCGGGCCCGCCCGGCTGAAATTCCTGTTCGAAGAATTTTTCCTGCCGCTGGCCCGTGCCATGCTGCCCCAGGTGGAAGCAGCGCTGGAGGAGTGGCAGCCGGACGTGGTGATTTCCGACCAGCACGCGTTTGCCGGTGGTTTGGCCGCGCGGCGGCGTGGATTGCCCTGGGCCAGCCTGTCCACCACCTCCGCAACCGTGACAGACCCCTTTGAAGGCCTGCCGAAAGTGGCGCAGTGGCTGCGCCAGCTGACGGATGAATTGCAGCGTGAAGCCGGCTTGGAGCCCATCAGCGACCCCGATTTTTCCCGGGCCCTGTCGCTGGTGCTGAGCACGCCTGAACTGGTGGATGCGCAACGGGACTACCCGCCCTACATGCGGTTTGTCGGCACCGCACTTGGCCAGCGGCCGGCCGTGGATTTTGACTGGGCCGCGCTGGATAAGGGTTGCCGCAAAGTACTGATCTCGCTGGGAACGGTAAATGCCAACCTGGGGGAACGTTTTCTGGCAGCCGCGCTGGAGGGTCTGGCGGACTTTGATGCGCAATTTATCGTGGTGGCCCCGCCGGGCCTGGTGCAGCCGCCGTCCGGTCGTTTCATCGTATGTAAGTACGTACCCCAGCTGGAACTGATGCCGCACCTGGATGCGGTGATTTGCCACGCCGGCCATAACACCGTGGTTGAAGCACTGACTCACGGTATTCCGCTGGTGGTGGCGCCGATCAAGGACGACCAGCCGATCGTGGCGCAGCAAGTAGTGCAGGCTGGAGCCGGCAAGCAGATCAAGTTCGGCCGGGTCCAGGGGGCTGGCATCCGCGCCGCGCTGGAATGCGTGCTGGATGACCCTTCCTACCGGCAATCGGCGCAGCGCCTGGCCGAATCATTCCGCGCCGCGGGCGGTGTCACGAAAGCCGTGGACTTGCTGGAAATGCTGGCCTGAAGCCGTGGCCGCAGCCGCCTCCACCGCAAGCCCGAAGCCGGTGCCCGGTTCCAGGAAACTGTTGCTCACGGGCGGATCCGGCCCCATCGGACGCGCCCTGGTACGCCGTCTGCTGGATGCGGGCCATCAGGTAACCGCACCCGGCCGGGATCAGCTCGACCTGCGCAAGCCGGAATCCCTGGAGGCGTACCGCGGTGAAACATGGGATGCAATCATTCACCTTGCCACCACCGGAAGCTGGCGCGGCAACCTGGCAGCCACGCGGGCTCTGCTGGAGCTGGACACGCACCGTTTTATCTATATGAGTTCGTGGGTGGTCGACTGGGCTGGCCGGGCGTGGCTAAGGGATGGTTACACGCGCGGCAAACAGGCCTGTGAGGTGGCAGTCCGGGCATCGGGAATTGCCAGCCGGGTCATTGTGCGGCCCTCGCTGGTACTGGGCGATGAGCGCCTGGTATGGGACCGGAATATTACCCGCCTGGCCAGTTGTCACGGAATACGGCTGAGCCTGGTTCCGCTGGATCAGGTGATTGATACGCTGGTGCAGCAGGCGCTCGGCAGCACCCCCGGCCTGACGGAGATAGAGCAGTACGGCGAAACCGTGGAGGCCGCTTCCGCCAGCGCAGTCTTCGGCGGCCGCGAAACCGTCGTGACACGCACGCTGGCATTCAGCGTGCGGCACCTTCTGCGGCACCTGTCCACTTTTGCCTTCCTGGGTGAACGGGCTGCCCCGGAAAGCACGGCGAAGGCGCTGCAGTCGCCCGGTTACTTCGCCGCGAGCCCGCCTGGCCGCCAGTTCCGCCCGGTATCCGCCGAGCAGCTCAGCGCCATGCTGCAATGTCACCCCACCGCCCGTGTGCTGGGCTGCGGCTGGTCACGCCAGCCGATGTTGGGAGGTGGCAAACCCGGAGAACAGGACGCAGGGGTCACCATCAGTGTTCGCCGGCTGAACCATGAACTGCACTTTGATCCGCTGAGCGGGAACCTCACCGTGGAAGCCGGGGCCAGTCTGAACGAGTTGTTTGACCTGCTGGACCGCCATGACCGCACCGTTCGTGCGTTACCGGAATTCCGCGATGTCAGCCTGGGCTCCGCGGTGATGACGGATATCCATGGTTCCTCGGCACAGTTTCACGTCTTTGCTGACCAGTTCGTTTCGCTGCGCCTTTACACCGACGGTTGTTGGCGCGATGGAGTGTCGGTCACCGAGGCGCGGCGGGCGGGGCAGGCTGCGGTGGTGGGTGCCGTTGAACTGAAGACCACGGTCAACAAGCCACTGCTGCGTGAAGCGATGTTAGTGCCGGCGCCCGTTGCAGCGGCCGATTGGCTCGGGCTGTTGCGGCAGGGTGAAGCCACCACGCTGCACTGGTATCCCCGCAAGGCACAGGTGATGGCCTGGGTGCACCGCGAGGCGGCTGCGCCGGAGGGCGCGGAGGTCTACGCTGATGGCCGTTTCCTGCGCCGCTATCACCGGGCCGTGGCGCGATTGCATCCGCCCCGGGTCTGGGCCGCCCGGGGACACCGATTGCTGGCGTCCTGGCCCCGGCTGAGCCGGCTGGAGCGGTTCGCGTTGGGGCGCAGCGCACTGAGGAATATCGAGTTTTGCGTTCCGCAAGCGGAGTTCGAGGCTGTGCTGTGCCGTCTGCGCGAGCAGCCTCCCGGCCCGGTGGGTTTACGGCTGTCGCCGCGTGGTATCTGGGTGGACCTGTCAACGCCCCGGCCGCAGGACTATGCGGCCTGGGGTTATCCGCTGAACAACGGCAAATGGATGCCTGCAGCCGCACCGACCCCGCATAGTTAACCTGCCAGGCGCTGGCCTGCCGCCGGGCTTCAGTCGACCTTGGGCAGCAGCGTCGGGTTGGAGCGGATCCTGCCGGAGGCAATAATGATGGTCGGCTTGAGGGTAAAGACGATTTCCAGACCGGACTCACTCAGGCTGCCGGTGACCGTCACCTGGAAATTATCGTCCTGCCCGGTACCGGTCACGGTGTCGCCATCCACCGTCAACGGCACTTCAAAACGTTCGACCGGGTAGACGCCGGAATTGTCCTCGCAATCCTCTGGTGGGACATTCGGGTTGGGGTTGGAGGCAATGGTTTCCTGCGAGCCTTCAAAGGCGATCCACGAACCGGGGCCATCGAGAATTTCCGCCTCGGCAGTCAGGTCCATGGTGGTGCTGGCGGTGCAGGTGGAATTTTCTTTCTGCTGGATCTTGATGTCGCCACTGGCCATCAGGTCACCGGCATACATACCGGCGTAGTTCACCGGACAGACCTCGACGCTGAAATTGTTTTGCGCATCGGGCAACTCGCTGCGCTGGCCAGACTCATCCACGGCCCAGACGCGCCAGTGCCAGTCTTCGGTTTCTGAGCTCTCGATGGCCGCATCCAGGGTCACATCAAATAGCACGGAGGGGTCGTTATGCCGCAAGGGCGTCAAGCCCTCGGCACCGAATGCGAATTTGCCCTTGTAGCCACCCGTATTGGCGACTTCAATGCCGTAGGATTCGGCACCTTCAACCACGGCCCACTCAAACGTCCAGATAACATCCTGCGCATCGCAGCGGTTGGCCAGCACTGCGTTGTCATCGGGGCTGAGTAATTCTGGTGGAGACAGCAGCGGCCCGCCGGCACCCGCCTGCAGATGCTGCCGGTGCTCAAAAGCCAGGCCGCCCGGACCGGTGATCAGGTAACTGTCCTGCGACCAGCCCGCCTGGGTCTGCAGGTTGAAGGTGCAGCTGCGCTGGGTGTTGACGGTGCACTGCAGCGCCGCTCCGCTGGCACGTTGCAGGCTGAGTTTCTGGCCGGAGGTCAGGCACGGCGTGGCGACGACCAGCTGGTAAGCCTGCCCGGCGGTGACCGACGCAGGCTGGGCGCTGATTCCCGCCACTCCGCTGCCGCTGCCGGCTTCAAGCGTGCCGAAATCCAGCATGGCTCCGGCAGCTTCAAATGCCAGCGATGCACTCAACACCGGTTGCATTACATGGCTGGCGCGGGCACTGGCCCAGACGTCCTGCTGAGATGCGCCGACCTCGCGGTACAGTGGCGTGGCCGCATCGCAAACCGCGTCAGGGTTCTCGCCCAGTGTTTCAAAGGCTTCACAAAACGCGGCCTGGTGCAGATAGGATGCCTCGCAGGAATTGAATGCCGCGATGCGCGCAGCCGCGTCACCAGAGGCATTGGCGGCCAGCTCGCCGCACACCGGCCGCAGGCCGTCTTCAAACAGTGCGGACACCCGCTGACAGCTCGCCGCGGTCAGCCCATGCAACTGGCGGCAAGCCTGGCCCAGCGTGCCGGCCTCCAGTGCCGCTGCCGATTTGGGCAGGCTGGCTTCAAAGGTTCCGCCGCCGGCGGATGCTGCCGGAACGATAAACACCGCGCTGCGGTCGTACCCCGGGTCGGCCGGGTTGGCCGCCGGGTTGGCGGCATCACCGACGATGTAATCCACTGAAGCTTGCGCCGCCGGGGCGTCGCAGAACAGCACATTGACCGTTGCGGTATCGCTGGCGACACCTTGCGGTGAGGAAGTTCCGCCGCCTGACTGGACCGCTGCGGCGCTGCCGGCGTCCTGCAGCCAGCGCGCCACGCTGGTGGCGCGGGCCGGGTCGATGGCGTTCGCCTCGGTACCGGCGTCCGCGGCCTCGGTGACAATTTGCACACCGGCGTGCACATCGCGCACCTCGGTTTTGCTGCCGTCGCCGGCAAAGTGCAATCGCCAGTTGCCCTCGGTGCTGCTGCTGGTACCGCCACTGGCTGATACGGGCAAGCCGGTACCATCGCGCGCGCCGAACAGATCAAACACCAGGCCGGAGGCGGTTTCCATCCGCGCCAGCGCCGGGTCAGTGGGGTTGCTCATCAGGCTGAGCTGATTGCCATCCGCCCGCGGCAGGCTGCCTTCGCAGGGGAAACCCTTCAAGCGGCTGAGGCGCTGGATGGGCAGCGTGCCGGACAGTTCGCCATCGGCCGCAAACCATGACACCTTGCCGTTATCGCAACTGGTGAACTCCAGCGTGTATGCGCCAAAATCCTCCAGCGTGACCTGGCTGCTGTCGAATTCATTGCCAAAACGCGTCCCGGAGCCAGCCAGTGCTTCGCGGATCAGGATGCTGTTGCCGATGATTTCACCGATACCCAGGTTCCAGGCCTGGTTGCCATTGGCGTCGTAAGTGAACCAGTAAACCAGTGCCCGCGTGGCAGAGAGGATTTCCACGAACCAGCCCTGTCCGTTGGTCTGCGGGTCGAACCAGGCTGCGGATATTCCGCTGGGCAGGCTGCCGCCGCTGGCCGGGTCAGCCAGTTTGCTGAGCCGTACGACATTGGTGCTGCCCGATCCGTCTTCTCCATCGAAGTCCACCCGGGCCGTGTCCTGGTCGATAAACTCCACCGACAGCGTGCCCCAGGGTTC
>JBFIHZ010000293.1:0-5355 GCA_041601535.1 Lysobacterales bacterium
AGGTCACGGTAAACCACCAGTGTACCGCCCCGGCGGCGGGCTTTTCGACCCCTGGTGCGATCGATCATTCGGTGGATCGCCTGGTAGTGGCACTGGCCGCCCGACATTGGTGGCGTTGAGCGTCCGTTAACGCCCTGAGCGCCAGCCCTGTTGCGGGCATGGTTCCGGCCAGACGTATTGCGCGGTTGAAATACGTAATATTTCGTATTATAAATAGCGAGTCACTATACGGGCTGTCGGCTGGTAGCTGCCGTTCGGGTGGTTTCATCCGGTTGCTGGCCCAGGAACGATGAGGGAGTGATATCGCATGAAACCGTGGAAGATTTCCAACCTCAGAAACATCCAGTGGGTATGGGCTGTGACCGTGTTGTGCATTTTGTTGCTGGCCTTCAGCTCAAGTGATGGCCGTGCGGCCAGCCAGCTCAAAGGTGCGGATCAGCGCGCTGCTGAAAAAGCAGACGAGCTGTACGCACAGGGCAATCATCTCGCAGCCTACAACAAGTATCTGCGCCTGGCCAAAAAGGGCGACCCGTTTTCCCAGTACCGTGCTTCTTATATGAATCTGCGGGGCGAAGGGGTCGAGCAGGACTACTCCGAAGCCTTTGCCTGGGCCGTGTTGGCGGCCGAGTCGGAAGACCAGCAATTGGTGCAGTACTTTGAAGAAGTGAAAAGCCTGGTACCGCAGGAGCAACGCGAGGAAGCACAGAAAGCTGCCGAGAATCACATGCGGCAATGGGGCAAGGTGGCATTGGCCATCGAGGCGCGCAACAAGGCCAAGCGTGAACTGCGAGGTTGTACCGGTTCCCGCCTGGGTACCCGTTGCGAAGAGGTTTATGCCATGGAAATGCCGAGGTTCTGGGCCATCAATCCGGCCGAGGGCGGCAGCGCGGCTCCGTCTGGTTCCGTCAGTGCGGCGCCGACCGGCGCGGGCGGGGACACGCGTGATGTGGCCCATTACCAGCAGTTGCGGGAATACTCGGCTGAGCTGGACCGCTTTATCGAGAAAGAAGCCGGAACGGTCGAGCTGGGTGAGTTTGAGGTGATTGAACCCGCCGAAGAACAGCCGCAAGACCAGTAACAGTCTGGCGCGCCGGGTTTGGCAGCAGGGCGGTCCGGCCCTGAGGCCGGCAGGTAAATCGGTTCTGCCGGGATGGCTTGCAACGGTTTGGCCATCACTGTGCATCCCGAGAGGTAAATTATATAATATCATATATCGTCAATATTGACGATTAATATTAGTATTATCATTTATATCGTCATATATGACGAATAATAATATTATATTTTAAGTCGCAATATATTACGATGTAATGATATTTATCGTGATAAATCGTAATATATGGCGCACTATGAAACATATTACCGAATTAACGGATGAGGCCTTGATGCAGGCGGTGGGCGAACGCCTGGCCCGGCACCGTATTGGCCAGCAAATGACCCAGGCCATGCTGGCCAGGGAGTCCGGTTTGTCCAAGCGCACGGTGGAGCGGATTGAAGCCGGTGCCAGCACGCAATTCTCCAGCCTGGTCAGGGTGTTGCGCGTATTGGGC
Source organism: Lysobacterales bacterium (assembly GCA_041601535.1). Lineage (GTDB taxonomy): Bacteria > Pseudomonadota > Gammaproteobacteria > Xanthomonadales > SZUA-36 > JBFIHZ01. The sequence continues at coordinate 1,551 of JBFIHZ010000293.1, forward strand.
TTGCTGGACGGTCTGGCGCAACTGGTGCCGCCGGCGGATGCCAGCCCGCTGGATCTGCTGCACTTGCGTGGCAAGCAACGTCAGCGCGCCTCGTCCAAAGCCCGGCCGGAAACACCTGCCCGGCCCTGGTCCTGGAACACGCCGGAACCGAAATGACAACGGTTGCCGAAGTGCGCCTGTGGGGCCGCAGTATCGGCGCGGTTTCGCTGCAGGATGGCGAGACGGTAGCGGCGTTCGAGTATGCCCCGGATTTTACCCGCAGCGGCATTGAAATCTCACCGTTAATGATGCCGTTGTCGCGGCGCATTTATCGTTTTCCGCAACTGCCCCAGGCTGCGTTTCACGGTTTGCCCGGATTGCTGGCTGATTCCCTGCCCGATCGATTTGGTCATGCCCTGATCAACGCCTGGCTGGCCAGCCAGGGGCGCAGCCCGGAATCGTTCAATGCGGTGGAGCGTCTGTGTTACACCGGCGTGCGTGGTATGGGCGCGCTGGAGTACCGGCCCGCCCTTGGGCCGCGTGAGCGCACCACCTCACCGATTGAAGTGGACCACCTGGTGGCGCTGGCCTCCGAGGTACTGGCCAGGCGTGGTGAATTGCGCGCCCGGTTTGACGAGCAGGGCCGTGAAGAGGCGCTGCGCGATATCCTGCGGGTAGGCACCTCGGCAGGCGGCGCGCGGGCCAAGGCGGTGATCGCCTGGAATGCCGCGACTGGCGAGGTACGTTCGGGGCAGGTGGCGGTAAGCCCGCAGCGGGCTGGCGAAGGGTTCACCTACTGGCTGCTGAAGTTTGACGGCGTGCAGGGCAATCGCGACAAGGAACTGGAAGATGCGCAAGGCTATGGGGTGATCGAGTACGCCTATTACCTGATGGCGCGGGATGCCGGTATCGAAATGACTGAATGCCGCCTGCTGGAAGAAAACGGCCGCCGTCATTTCATGACCCGCCGGTTTGACCGCCTGGACGATGGCAGCAAACTGCACATGCAATCGCTGGCCGCGCTGGCGCATTACGATTTCAATCAGGCGGGCGCCTATTCCTACGAGCAGGCTTTGCAGGTCATTCGCCGTCTCGGTCTGCCGATGGCGGCCGTGGAGCAGCAGTTCCGCCGCATGGTGTTCAACATCATCGGCCGCAACCAGGACGATCACGTCAAGAACATTGCCTTTTTGATGGATCCGCAAGGCCAGTGGTCACTGGCGCCGGCGTTTGATGTCACCTTCAGCTATAACCCGCAAGGGGCCTGGACCGCGGCCCACCAGATGAGCCTGAACGGCAAGCGTGATGCCTTCACACTGGACGATTTCACTGCCTGCGCGCGGGTGGTTTCAATGCAGCGCGGCCGTGCCGAGGAGATCGTCAGCGAAGTCACGGAGGTGGTGTCGCGCTGGCCTTCCTATGCGGCTACGGCCGGCGTGTATACACCCTGGCAGCAACAGATTTTCCGCCAGTTGCGCCTGGGCCTGCGCTAAGGCACCGCCGGAACCCGGCGGTACCCGTGATCATCACACCGCCTTAATCGGCAGTGAGCGGTGACGCTTGCCGGTGGCGGCGAAAATGGCGTTGGCCAGCGCTGGCGCCAGTGTGGGCACGCCCGGTTCGCCCAGCCCGGTGGAACGCGTCTCCAGGTTGATGAATTCCACGTTGATTTCCCTGGGCGCTTCGCTGATGCGCAGCACCGGGTAGTCGTGGAAGTTGGAGTTGACCACCGCGCCATCCTTGAACTGGATTTCGGTGTTCAGTGTCAGGCCCACACCCATGATGACCGCGCCTTCCATTTGTGCGGTGGCGATATCCGGGTTCAGCACCCGGCCGCAGTCCACCGCACAATCCACCCGGTGCACGGTAACGGTTCCGCCGTTCACTTCGGCGTGCACCACCATGGCCACGTAGCTTTCAAAGCTGTGATGCACCGCCAGGCCCAGTCCGTGGTTTTCAGGCAGCTTCCTGCCCCAGTCGGCCATTTCCGCCGCCCGGTCCAGCACCGCGCGGCAGCGGTTTTTCTGCTCCTGCAATTCAGCATCGTGATTGTTGTCGTAAATCCGCCGGTAAAACTCCAGCGTATCCGCCCCGGCCTTGTGCGCCAGTTCATCGGTAAAGGAATTAATCGCAAAACCATAAAAAATGGCATACACCGCGCGGTACCAGCCGATGCGGGTATGTGCCGGCGCCAGGCCGGATTCGACCTGCATATTGGCGATGCCATAAGGGTGTTTGCTGACCGCATCCAGATCGCCCGCGGTGGGTTGTTTGACCTGCGGGTCGAAGGTGGAACCAATGGGCGGGAATGCAGCCCGGTGCAGCCAGCCGCTGAGCTGGCCATCCGCATCCAGCGAAGCTTCAATGTGCTGCGCGCTGCAGGAGTGGTAATAGCCGGTGCGTGTATCCTCTTCGCGTGACCAGGTCAGTTGTACCGGCGCGCCAACCGCCTGCGACAGTGCTACCGCTTCCTGCACATAGTCGCATTTGAATTTACGGCCAAACCCACCGCCGGCCATCATTACGTGCACGATAATGTCTTCCGGTTCGCGGCCGAGATAGGCGCCCACGGTTTTCTGGATGCCTTGCGGATCCTGGGTGGAGGCCCAGATTTCGCAGCGGTCCTCCTGCACCCACGCCAGGCTGGCCATCGGTTCCATAGGTGAGTGCGACAGGTGGCCGCCAACATAGGTGGCCGAGTGTTTCAGGCTGGCCTGCCCGAAGGCATCGTTCAGGCTGCCTTTTTCAAACTCCACTTTGGCCGGCGCTTCGACGTGGCTGACCAGTTGCTGCTTGTACTCATCGGTGTTGTAACCGCCATTGGGTCCGGCTTCCCACTCGATGTTCAGCCGGGCAGCGGCCTGTTGCGCGGTCCAGGTATTGTCGGCCACCACGGCCACGCCACCCAGTGAACCATAGGGGTTTTCAAAGCGCGGTATTTCCACCACGTCGATCACGCCGGGCATGGCCAGCGCGGCCGACTTGTCCAGTGACTTCAGGCTGCCGCCATAGACCGGCACATGCCGGATGGCCGCGTACTTTACCCCGGGTACCTTGGCATCGGCACCGTAAATGCGCCGGCCGACCACCACGTCGCCCTGATCGTGACGCGGCAGCGGTTTACCGATATAGCGGAACTGGTCAGGGGTTTTCAGAGTGGGGTTTTCCGGCACCGGCAACTGGCTGGCGGCCGCAACAAGGTCACCATAAGCCAGCTGGCGGTCGTCGAGCCGGTTGTGCACCGCGTGCGCCTCGGCATAGCAATCCGCCGTGCTGATACCCCATTGTTGCGCGGCAGCCGTAATCAGCATTTCCCTGCCGGCCGCGCCGGCCTGGCGCATCGGTTCCAGCATCACGTTGATGCTGCGTGATCCGCCGGTGGCCTGCGGGCCATACTTCTTGTCGCCATCGCCTTGCAGCACGGTGACCCGTGACCAGTCGGCCTCCAGCTCATCGGCAACCGCGGCGGGCAGGGCGGTGCTGATGCCCTGGCCCATTTCGCAGCGCCCGCAGTACAGCGTGGTATCCCCGTTCGGGGCAATATGCAGGAAGGCATTGGGTTCAAATTTACCGGACTCGCTGCTGCTGGCGGCGCCAAAGGGCAGGCTGATGCCAATCGTCAGACCACCCACGGCCAGGCCAGAGTTCTTCAGGAAATCGCGGCGGCTGATGGGCGTGTTGAGGGGCGTGAGTGAGTTCATCTCAGGCCCCCTTTATCTGGCTGGCTGCTTCCGCCACGGCTTTGCGGATGCGCTTGTAGGTGCCACAACGGCAGATATTGCCTTGCATGGCCGCATCGATTTCGTCTTCCGTGGGATTGGCGTTG
>JBFIHZ010000294.1:0-5292 GCA_041601535.1 Lysobacterales bacterium
AGCTCTTGTGCAGCGGCGTCGGGACCAGCCCCTGTTTCACTGGACTCCAAGGCAAAACCAGTATGGCTCAGCAGGCAGGCTGCAATGGCGACGGAACATATTTTCATTGACTGAAACCCCTTTTAGTCATGGAAGATAATTTTATGCTAAAGCATTTCGCTTGTTTTGTGTGCGGCGTAAGCCCGAGCAGGTAACATGGGGCAATCTTCCCCCGTTGCAGTGGCTGACCAGTTCATGACCTCCCAGGCTGAAAAATCTTTCTCCTCGCTTTCCCTGCGGCCGGCGCAGGTCGAGAATCTCGATACCCTGGGGTTTACCGCCATGACGCCCATCCAGGCGCTGGCCCTGCCGCATGTGCTGGAGGGTAAAGACCTGATCGGCAAGGCCAAAACCGGCAGCGGTAAAACCGCTGCATTCGGGCTGGGCGTGCTGGAGCATATCAATCCGCGGTTTTTTGGTGTGCAGGTGCTGGTGTTGTGCCCGACCCGTGAACTGGCCGACCAGGTGGGCAAAGAGTTGCGCCGCCTGGCACGCGGCATTGGCAACATCAAGCTGGTACTGCTGTGCGGCGGCAAGCCCTTTGCGCCTCAGAAGATCTCCTTGCAAACCGGCGCGCATATCGTGGTGGGCACGCCCGGGCGGGTACAGGACCACATCAACCGCGACTCATTGCAACTCGAAGGCCTGAAAGCGCTGGTGCTGGATGAAGCCGACCGTATGCTGGACATGGGATTCGCGGATGTGATGACGGCCATTATTGAGCGGACGCCCAAGCAGCGGCAGACCCTGCTGTTTTCCGCCACCTACCCGGAAGCCATCAAAAAGATCAGCAAACGCTATCAGCGCAACCCGGTGACCGTCAGCGTGGATGAAGAGCACCAGCCGGGCGTCATCACGCAACTGTTTTATGAAGTGAAAAACCACGAACGCAACAACACCTTGCTGGCCTTGCTGGAACACTACAAGCCGGAAACCACGCTGGTGTTTTGCCATACCAGGAAGCAATGTGATGAGGTGGCCGGTTTTCTGCAGGACAGGGGTATGGATTGCCTGGCGATTCATGGCGACCTCGACCAGCGCCAGCGCGATGAGGTGCTGGTGCGATTTGCCAATCGCAGCTGCCCGGTGCTGGTGGCGACCGACGTGGCGGCGCGCGGCCTCGACATCAAGACGCTGCAGGCGGTGATCAACTATGAGCTGCCGCGTGATCCGGAAATCTACGTGCACCGCATCGGCCGCACCGGGCGGGCCGGGGAAAAGGGCATGGCGCTGAGTATTTTCACGGCATCCGAAGTGGTGCGGCTGAACGCCATCGAGCAGTATTTGCAAACCCCGTGCGTCTGCGATGTCTATGCGTCGCTGGACCGTGACCCCGATTTTCGTTTGCAGGCGCCGATGGTGACCGTGCAGCTGGACGCCGGACGCAAGCAGAAAATCCGCCCCGGGGATGTGCTGGGCGCATTGACCGGCGATGCTGGCCTGGCGGGTACGCAGATCGGTAAAATTGATATTTTCGACGACTGCAGCTACGTCGCGGTGGAGCGGGACGCCTTACGCCAGGCGATGAATTACCTGGCCAATGGCAAGGTCAAAGGGCGCAGTATCCGGGCACGTAAAATCCGCTAACTACCCGCAGAGCGAGGTAGCCCGACAGCGTTAGCCGGATTCCAGTTCGGAGACAAAATCCTCGAACTTCAGGTTCCTGCCGCGGGCCAGGCTTTGGTGTGCGGTAAATTCAAACGTGAAGGCATGGCCCAGCGCCGCGCTGAACACGTCGGCCAGTTGTCGCTGTTGCTCTGCGGTCAGCGGCTGCTCTGTGACGGTTCGAACTTCAATCTTATCCAGGCCGGTTTGCGCCAGTTGCAGCTGCCGAATGGGCGCGACGTCCATCCAGTCATGCTCCGGGAAGCTGGGCCAGTGCCGGCTGCCATCCGGCAGCGTGATCATATTGCGTTCACGGCCCAGTACACGATTGATCACCGGCAGGCCACGGCCGCAAGGGCAGGGCTCGCCCACTTCAACATAATCGCCAATTTCATAGCGCAACAGCGGTGAGGCGAAATTGTGCAACGGGGTGATCAGCAGGCGGCCTACTTCGCCTGGCTGGCATGGCTTGCCGTCATCGTCCACCACTTCTGTATAAAGCGCTTCGCTCTGCAAGTGGTAATGCTGATGCAGCGGGCACTGCAGCGCGATGTAACCAATTTCCACGCTGCTGTACATATCCACCACCGGTACCTGCCACTGTTGTGTCAGCATCTCGCGTACCGTGGGCTGCAGGGTCTCGCCATAGGTGCGCACGCCGATCAGGGAATGCGGCGGGGTGTTGCGTTCCTGCAATCCTTCGGCCAGGGCCTTGAGGTTGCTGGGCATGCTGAGCAGGTAGCCGGGCTGTTGCTCCAGCAGCCAGTCCATCTGCCGGGAAAGAGGCTCGCTGCTGTGCAGGAAGGCGGACGGACCGGTATCGAACAGCCACGCCGTCGGTGCTCCCCAGTTGGATGCGGTGCGGCCGGATAGTTTTCGCTCACGGTCTGGCCGGATGGATACCAGCTTGGTTTTCAGGTTGCGCCGGTGCCACAGGTGCTCCCGCAGGGTCAGCGCCTGGAAAAAATGCCGGGTCACGGCGGTGGATAACAACTCAACGGGCTGGCCGGTGGAACCCGATGTCTGCACCGCGGTGACCTTGCCATGGGCTTGCGGACAGGCCGTACTGTGCAACTGATTGGCGGCCCGCTGGATGTCGGCGCGTTTCAGCACCGGCAGAGCTTGCAGCACAGCACTAACCGTTGCCGGTGTAACCCGGTTTGTGCCTGACTGCCGGTAATGCGGCACCGTGTCCAGCGCGTGCTGCACCAGCGCAGCCAGTTGCTCGCATTGCGCATCCTTGAGTTTCTGCTCATCCCACCACTGGCTTTGTTCCAGTTGCAGCAAAAGGGCAGCCAGCCGCGCACCCCGGTCGGGCAGCAGGGCTGGCCAACGGATGGCGCTTACTCCGGAACGCATCAACAAGGCCAGGACCGTCCCGTGGTCAGGCCGTTCACCCCAAAAATGCGCGGAGCCGGAAATAAACAAAGGCCCCGGTGGGGGCCTTTGTCATTTACCTTGCGGGGCTGCGATCGCCGGACGCAGGTGCCTATAAGTCCACGCATTCGGTGCTCAGTTTGGTGTAATTCTGCGGACCCTTGCCCTTGCCCGGGTTCATGTGTTTAACGCTGAAGGTCAGGGATGAAATATCACCCTCTATGGATTCACCGCCATCAACGCCGCAGTGTTGCTCGATATCTGCATACAGGGCTTCATAGATAACATGTGAAAATTCCTCGCCGGACATTTCGGCTTCGCATTCAGCACCATCGCAGGAATACGCAAACAGATCTTCCTCGTCGCGGCTCAGCTCAACTTCAATCTCAAGCTCGGAGTAATACTCTGCACCATCAACATAGCATTGCCCCAGATAGCCCAATTGGGCCTCGACTTCACCGCCATACTTGGTGTTGCCAAAGCTGACGTCTTGCCATTCCGCAAAAATGCCCGGGCCCGTATCACAATATGACCAGTCGGGTTGATCCAGGGCCTGAACATTGGCGGTTCCACCCAGGCCTATGGCGATGGCGGTATACAAGGTGTTGCGAAGCGTGGCTTTCATAAAGATGTCCCTTTTGTTAGTAGAATTTCCTCGGAATATTTCCAGGGTGCATCGTTACATTTGCACATGCCGGTCGGCTACTGCGTCGGTCCACCCTCCGAGCCAATATAGGAGACTGAAGGGCCGGTGGCAAGCCGGCGGGGTAGATCAAATTAACCTGCGGCGCGCAGCCTGGTGCTGGCTTCAATGCCCTGGCTGCGCAGGTATTCATCATAGCTGCCCTTGAAATCGACCACGCCATCGGCGGTGATTTCGATGATCCGGGTGGCCAGCGATGAAATGAACTCGCGGTCGTGGCTGACAAAGAACAGCGTGCCCGGGTAGTTTTCCAGCGCCAGGTTCAGCGCTTCGATGGATTCCATATCCAGGTGGTTGGTGGGTTCATCCAGCAGCATGATATTGGGCGTTTGCAGCATGAGCTTGCCAAACAGCATGCGGCCTTGCTCGCCGCCGGAAATCACCTTGACGGATTTTTTGATTTCGTCCGAGCCGAACAGCATACGGCCCAGCGTGCCACGGATGACCTGTTCATCATCCTGGGCTTTGGCCCACTGACGCATCCAGCTGTACAGGTCCAGGTCTTCAGCGAAATCCGCGCTGTGGTCCTGGGCGAAATAGCCGATGTTGGCGTTCTCGGACCAGCGCAGATGGCCGCTGGTGGGCTGCAGTTCACCCGCCAGGGTGCGCAGCAAGGTGGTTTTACCGATACCGCTGGCACCGATAATGGCCACACGTTCACCTACCTCAACCTGCAGGTTGAGGCGGTCGAAAATCGGGTTGTCGGTATAGCCATTGCCAAGGTTTTCGGTTTCCAGCGCCAGGCGGAACAGTTTCTTGTCCTGCTCAAAGCGGATATAGGGGCTGACCCGGCTGGAGGGCTTGACCTCTTCCAGCTGGATTTTTTCGATCTGCCGGGCACGTGATGTTGCCTGCCGGGCCTTGGATGCATTGGCGCTGAAGCGGCTGACGAACTGCTGCAACTCGGCAATCTGTGATTTCTTCTTGGCGTTATCGGACAGCAGCCGTTCGCGTACCGCGGTTGCGGCAATCATGTAGTCGTCGTAATTGCCCGGATAGATACGCAGCTCGCCATAATCCAGGTCAGCCATGTGAGTGCAGACGCTGTTAAGGAAATGGCGATCATGCGAAATGATGATCATGGTGCTGTTGCGCTGGTTCAGTATGTCTTCCAGCCAGCGGATGGTGTTGATGTCGAGGTTGTTGGTGGGCTCATCCAGCAGCAGGATGTCCGGGTCGGCAAACAGTGCCTGGGCCAGCAGCACGCGCAGTTTCCAGCCTGGCGCAACTTCACTCATCGGGCCAAAATGCTGGGCTTCGGGGATTTCCAGGCCCAGCAGCAACTCGCCCGCGCGGGCTTCGGCGCTGTAACCATCCATTTCCGCGAACTCGACTTCCAGTTCGGCCACCTTCATGCCATCTTCCTCGGACATCTCGGCCAGGGCGTAGATGCGGTCCCGTTCGTGCTTCACGGCCCACAATTCGCTATGGCCCATGATCACCGTGTCGATGACGCTGTGTTCTTCAAAGGCGAACTGGTCCTGGCGCAATTTACCCAGGCGCTCGTCATCATCCACCTTGACATTGCCGGCCGAAGGTTCGAGTTCGCCGCCGAGAATTTTCATCAG
>JBFIHZ010000295.1:0-5278 GCA_041601535.1 Lysobacterales bacterium
CACCCGCTGCCCTGGCGGCCGAGGATTGGGTGGAGGAAAGCAATTCCATTACCGCCACCGTGATGAATGCACAGGCGGTGTTTCAGCCTGAAACCTTCTCCAGCCTGGGCATTGAAGCCGTGGATGAGGGCATTATGGACCTGAAAGCAGGGGTGTATGATCGCCAGCAACAAAACAACCGGCGCCTGGTGGCCCTGCTTCAAGACCGCAAACGCACCACCGAGAACCCGCGGGTACTGCAGGATATCGACATCCTGATCAAGGCGCTGAATGACGCGCACCGCACGGCCGAACTGAACCACCAGTATTTGCTGCCGTATTACAACCTGTCGCAGGGGCTGTTTGCCGGATTCCGCAGCCTGCTCGACCCGCGCAACGATCCGCAGCGTTACCCGGCCGCCCTGGCGCGACTGAAAAAGTACACCGGCCAGCAGGACGGCTACCAGCCCATTACCGAGCTGGCCCGGCAACGCACCACCGAGCGCTTTGCCGAGCCCGGTCTGCTGGGACCCTATATTGAGGAACTGGAAAAGGACCTGGAAAACGTCGCGCGCTACCGTGAAGGCCTGCAACAGGTGTTTGCCGAGTCGGGCCTTGAGGGCTGGCAGGACGATCTGGGCCTGCTGAATCAGCAGCTGGATGAGTATGCGCAATTCCTGCGCACCGAGCTTAAGCCGCGCGCACGCAGCGATCATCAACTGCCGGAAGAACTGTATGCGGACAATCTGAAAAACTTCGGTGTGGATGCTGAACCGCGCCAGCTTATCCATATGGCGCAGCTTGGCTTTACCGACCTGCAAATGCAGATGCAGAGTATCGCGCGGCAGATTGCCGCCAACAACGGCTATGCCTCGGCTGATTACCGCGAGGTGATGAAAGAATTAAACAAGCAGCAGTTGTCGGATGAAGAGGTGTTGCCGTACTACCGCGACCGCCTGCACGACCTGGAAGTCATTATCCGCGACAACCGCATTGTCAGCCTGCCGGATCGTGAAGCGGTGATCCGCATGGCCACCGAAGCCGAGTCGGCCGCCGTGCCGGCACCGTTTATGAGCCCGCCGCAGCTGATCGGCAATACCGGCCAGCCGGGTGAGTTCGTGCTGGTGACCAGCAACCCAACGGACGCGAGTGGCGAGGTGATGGATGATTTCGGCAGCAAGGCCTCCACCTGGGCGCTGACCGCCCACGAAGCCCGCCCCGGCCACGAAATGCAGTTTGCCGCCATGCTGGAAAGCGGTGTATCGGAAGCCCGCGCCATTTATGCCTTCAACAGCGCCAACGTGGAGGGCTGGGGTTTGTACGCCGAGGCCATCATGCTGGAATACCTGCCGCTGGAGGGCCAGCTGTTTGGCCTGCGGGCGCGGTTGATACGTGCCGCCCGGGCCTTTCTGGATCCAATGCTTAACCTGGGCCTGATTGATGCCGACCGGGCGCGGGATTTCCTGGTGAAGGATGTCGGGCTGTCCAAACCCATGGCCGCTTCGGAAGTGGACCGCTATACCTTCCGCGCTCCGGGCCAGGCCACTTCGTATTACTACGGCTACATGAACCTGATGGCGCTGCGCGCCGAGGTGGAGCTGCGCATGAGTGAGCGCTTCGAGCAGCAGGCCTACCACGACTTCCTGCTGGCCCAGGGCCTGTTACCGCCGGATATCCTGCGCCAGGCGGTGCTGACCGAGTTTGTGCCGGCCGCTAACTGAGCCTCGCCAGATCGACGGCGTTACCACCCGGGCCGGCCATGGCCCGGGTGGTCACCCACTCAGGACAGCTTGCGGTCCAGCGACAGCTTACCCCCGCCTTCCAGCATCAGCGCCAGTGAACAGGCCATCAGCAGCAAGGACCACTGGTAGCCACCCTGGCCAAACATGCCATTGGGCAGATGCACCACGGCCGTGGCCACCAGCATGGCAAAGGCCAGGCCTGCAGCCCAGAACCGGGTCAGTATGCCCAGCACCAGGCAGGCCCCGCCGAATACTTCGAAAAAAGCCAGCAGGAAGGCCGCCACCTCCGGCATGGGTATTCCCTGGCTGGCCAGGAAGGCCGCCGTCCCGGACAAATCACGGTCTCCCACCAGGCCAAATTTGGGCGCACCGTGGCCCATAAAGACAACACCGGTTACCACGCGCAGGACAGTAAGACCCCAGCCCGCCCGCGAATGCATCAAACGCCGTACACCCATAAAAACTCTCCGATTGAACCGGGCTTGCAGGGCCCGGGTATAGTGGCTTTTCTCCGGACATTGTTTCCCCTGCGTCCAGGGAATTCAACTGCCTGTCCGGCCACCCGGTGGCTTGTCCGGCGGCAAATACAGGCTACGCACCGGTCTGCTGCAATTCTGCCCGATTTTTTTCTGTTGCGGGGGGTTTCAAACGCGTCAAACTGGCCTATACTTTTCCGCCTTGGGTGTGCATGCCGGAGCCTGCTTTATGCCACTGACGACTGAACGTTTTTGCCTGGATGGCAGAGACATTGATTTCGATTTACAGCGTAAGAAGTCTGTTCGGCGCAACATCCTGGTGCGCTTTGAGGACAATGGCCGCATGAAGGTTTCCGCCCCATTGCGTGCCAGCCGTAAAAGCGTACACCTGGTGTTGTCCGACATGCACGACCAGATAGTGGAATTGCGCCGCCAGGTGCAGCAGCGTAACCGCGGCGTACCGGCCGTGCGCTACCGCCAGGGCGCCCGGCACATGTTTTTGGGCCGCAGCTATTACCTGGATATCTGGCGCCATCCGGACAACCGGCCGGAAGTCATCCTGCGCACCGACCGTATCGAAATCCACGTCAATGAAGCCGGCGAAGAGGCGGTGCGCGAGTTGCTGTGGCGCTGGTACCGCGAACAGGCTCAAACCCATTTTTCAGCACGCATGCAGGCCATTGCGGGCAGCGTGAGCTGGTTGCGGCATATGCCATTTGAACTGCGGCTGCGGCGCATGAAGCGCAGCTGGGGTACCTGCGCCATCAGTGGCCTTATCACGCTCAACCCCTTGCTGATGAAAGCACCACCCAAGTACATCGATTACGTCATCGCCCACGAGCTGTGCCACCTGCGCGAACACAACCACAGCGAGGCGTTCTATCGTCTGCTGCAAAAGCTGGTGCCCAACTGGCAGGTGCTGCGCAGCGCACTGAACGAGCGCTCGCATATCTATTTGCGCTGGTAGTCAGGCAGCGCCACCGGGACGCAAGCTGCCGTGGCGCACGCCGGCAGGACCGCAATCCCGCCGGCGCGCAACGTTCAGAACCGGTAAATCGCTTTCAGGTACCAGTAACCGCCGTTAAACCCGAACGGCGCGGCACGGCGTGAATAGGTGAACACTCCCGGTGAATCAACAATGCCCGGAATGCTGCCACCGCGCGACTGGCCGATCAGGTTTTTATCCGGCGTGGTGTCGGTAACATTGTTCGCCCCGGCCTGGATGGAAAATCCCGAATCACCGAATACGTATTCCGCCATGATGTCGGGGAACAGCTTGGAGCCAAAGGTCTGGCGGTCGCCATTACCTTCTTCCACCGTGTACTTGCCGTAGTAATTCAGCCGCGCCAGGAAGAACCAGTTGTTAAAGGCGTATGAACCGGTCAGCGAAGCACGTTCCTCCGGCTGCCATTCCTCGATGATGGAACGATCCTGCGAGGTGAAAATCACATCCTCCAGGCCGGCCAGCAGGCCCTGGGTGTTTACCTGGTCGGAAACGTCGGTGGAAATAAACGCCGCCGAGCCATTCAGCCGGAACAGCCCACCGTTGGCGGTCGGCATGGACCAGCTCATCACCGCTTCCACACCATCGGTGGTGGTTTTACCGGCGTTGGTAAAAAATTGCGCAGCGCCGATGCTGTTGGATTCCAGCACATCCCGCACCGCCTGGGGCACAGCCGGATTAGTAGCGGATATCGCGCCGGAAATTATGATGCGGTCGTCAATGTCCACCTTGAAGTAATCCACCGTGATCGACAGGTTATCGGTTGGATCCCAGATAAAGCCCAGCGAGAAGTTATCCGATTGCTCTTCCTGCAGCCGCGGGATGCCCAGCGCCCTGGCTACCGCGCTGTCATTGCGGAAGGTACCGCGCTCTTCCGGCACCAGGCCGGAACTGCCCGGGCGTGAAACAAACTGCGTGCTGATGCTGTTGAAAAACTGCTGTTGCATGCTGGGGGCGCGGAAACCGGTATTGGCGGCAGCACGCAGCGCAAACTGCTCACTGACGTCAAAGCGGCCGCTGACTTTCCAGTTGGTGGTGCTGCCGAAATCGCTGAAATCCTCATGCCGCAATGCCGCGGTAAGCAGCGCCCGGTCGCTGAGTTGCGATTCCAGGTCCAGGTACAGCGCCCAGCTGTCGCGGTCTTCGTTCACCGCTTCGGTGGGCGAGAACCCGCGAAACACCTGGAAACCGGGCGAATAGGCCCCGCCGGTTACCGGGTTGATGGCACCTCCGTCCTCGTAGGACACCGGTTCACCGGGCTTGATCTGGTAGCCTTCTTCGCGGTACTCGGCACCCCAGGCCACGTTTACCGGGATGCTGCCGCCGTCAAACAACCGGCTGGCATCGAAATTAAACGTGGTCTGGTCCAGCGCGAGCTCGCCGGCAAACGCCGTGGTCGGGCTGCTGGGGCCAAACGAGGCATTGAGCGAATTGCTGATGATAAAAGCGAACTCGTTGTCGCCGTAGCCGCCACTGAGATCAAAACTCCAGCCGCCGGCGGTTTCCCAGCGATAGCCACCAAACAGGCTGAAGTCATCGATCTCGGAGTTGATCAGCGGCAGGAATCCATCCGGGTAGATTTCCAGCACCGTGCCGGTCGAATTATTGGCGGTGCGGGTAAAACCGCCGGACTGGTTTTCGCGCGTGGAGTAGGTCAGAAAGCCGTAGACTTCCCCGGCGCCGGCCGTCAGCGCCGCATTGGCGACGAACGCATGCTGCTCGGAGTCGGCATCGCCGATACGGAAACTGCGGCGGTTAAACGTGGCCTCACGCGGGTCCAGCGTGGTGATGGTGCTGCAACCGTAATCGATATTGACGCCATCGGTACAGGGATACTGGCGCGTGCCGTCCAGGCCGGCGCGGTTGGTCGCACCGCGGTCGCGGTACTGGTAGCTGAGGTTGACAAAGCCTTCACTGCCCAGGCTGAAACCGGAATTCACATTGGCCACCCAGGTCTCGCCATCCCCTTCAAAGGTTTCACCGTATTCCAGGCTGGCTTTGCCGTCGGTGGCAGAGTCTTTCAGGATGATATTGATCACGCCGGCAATGGCATCCGAGCCATATTGCGCCGCCGCGCC
>JBFIHZ010000296.1:0-5269 GCA_041601535.1 Lysobacterales bacterium
CAACAGCGGCATGGCTACATTTTCCAGCGCGGTGAATTCCGGCAGCAGGTGGTGGAACTGGTAAACAAAGCCCATGGTGCGGTTGCGCATGGCGCCACGTGCCGACTCGCTCAGGCTCCACAGCGATTGGCCGTCCACACGCACTTCGCCGGTATCCGGCCGGTCGAGGCCGCCGAGGATATGCAACAACGTGCTTTTACCGGCGCCCGACGCGCCCACGATGGCCACCGACTGGCCGGGATGGAGTTGCAGGTCAATGCCCTGCAACACCTTGATTTCCTTGCTGCCCTGGCGAAAGGTTTTGCTGATATTGACGGCTTCCAGGCCGTGCTGCAGTGGGCTGTCATTCATAGCGCAATGCCTCCGCCGGATGAGTGCGTGACGCGCGCCAGGCCGGATACAAGGTAGACAGCAGCGACATTCCGAGTGACATCAGGGCGAACTTCATCACATCGGAGCTGCGCAGTTCCGAAGGCAGTTCCGTAATGTAGTAAATGTCGGAAGGAAACAGCGCGAAGCCAAAAAACTGCTCCAGGAAGGGCACCACCGAACTGATGTTCATCGCCAAAGCGATGCCACCGGCGATGCCAAGAATGGTGCCGATCACGCCAATCAGCGTGCCCTGGATAATAAACACCCGCATCACGGTGCCGGATTGTGCCCCCATGGTTTTCAGTATGGCGATATCGGATTGCTTGTCGGTAACCACCATCACCAGCATGGAGATGATATTGAATGCCGCCACCGCGATGATCAGCGACAGGATGACCCACATCACGGTTTTCTCGGTGCGCACCGCCTGGAACAGGTTGCCGCGCTCCTGGGTCCAGTCGCGCACGATGTAGCGGCCGGGCAAATCGCCGGAGATCTCGCGCGCCACCCGCCAGGACTGATCCATGTCGTTCAGTTTCAATCGCACCCCGCCGACATCGCCGGATGGCAGGCGCAGCAGCCGGGCCGCGTCTTCGATATGCACCATGGCCAGCGCCGAATCGTTTTCGTATTCACCGAACTCAAAGGCCCCCACCACGGTAAAACGGCGCATCAACGGGTTGGCGCCCACCGGGGTGGCTTTGAGCCGCGGGGCGATTACCGTGACCTGGTCGCCGGGCCCGACCCGCAAGCGGGTGGCCAGGCTGATGCCCAGGATGATGCCGTACTCGCCGGGCACCAGGTCGGCCAGTTGGCCGCTGACCATTTTTTCGGAAACCTCGGAAACGCGCTCTTCATACGCCGGATCCACCCCGCGGATAAACGCGCCGGATGACTCCCTGCCCTGCAGCCACACGCCCTCCTCGATATACGGCGCCGCGCCCAGCACTTCGCCGTGCTGATCCACGTCGTCGATGATCTGGCGCCATTCGGTCAGGCTGCCCTCCACCGGCTGAATGGTGGCATGGGCGATGGCGCCAAGAATGCGGGCACGCAATTCCTTTTCAAACCCGTTCATCACGGAAATGACGGTAATCAGCGTGGTCATACCCAGCGCGATGCCCAGCATGGAAATCAGCGAGATGAACGAAATGAAGTGATTACGCCGCTTGGCGCGCAGGTAGCGCAGGCCAATAAAGGCTTCTAGTGGTCGGTACATTGCGCGAATTAGATCATAGGCCGTGCGCCATCACCAGCGCCAAAGGTCCTGTCAGCGTGTAAGAGTTTTCCCCGTTGGCCGGAAAGCGTCTGCACCGCACGGTATCAACGAATCTATTCACCGGTCCCGGCCGCGGCGCGGATCGCGTGTGTATGACTGCAGGGTGGCCAGCCAGTTCCCGGCGCGGTGCAACCCGGTGCCACTGGTCAGTGCTCCAGCCGCTCCAGCACCTCACGCAGTGCCGGCGGCAAGGGTGCGTTCACCGCCAGGCTGGCACCGCTGATACTTGCAAAACGCAGGTCGTGCGCATGCAGGAACAAACGGCGCAGGCCGCGCGCTTTCCACGCCTCCAGCGAAGTTTTGCTGCTATAGCGCTCATCGCCGGCCAGCGGCAGCCCCAGGTGGGCGGCATGGGCGCGGATCTGGTGGGTGCGGCCGGTCAGCAGTTCGGCTTCCACGTAACTGCAGTCAGCAAAAGCCTGCAGCAGGCGGAACCGGGTCACCGCTGATTTGCCTTCCTCGTGCACTTCCATCTGGTGCTCACTGGCCCCGGGGCAGCGGCGCAGCGGTGCGTCCACTTCCACCCGCGCCTCCTTCAGGCGGCCGTCCATCAGGCACAGGTAGTGCTTGGTGATGGTATTACCCCGGAACTGGTCGGACAGATGCCGCAGCGCCGGCCCGCTTTTGGCCAGCGCCACGCAGCCGCTGGTTTCCCGGTCCAGCCGGTGTGCCAGTTCCACGTACTGACCCGGCCTGGCCTGGCGCAGCGCGTCGATCAGGCCCCAGGGCAAATTGCTGCCGGCATGCACGGCCATGCCCGATGGTTTGTTGATCACCAGGTAGTCGTCGTCCTCGAACAAAATGGCAGCATGTACCTGTTCCAGCACGGCGTCGCTGACGCGCACCGTGCCATCGGCATTGGTGCGTGCCGGTGGAATGCGCACTTCATCGCCACGGCTCACCTTGTTGACCGGCTTGCAGCGTTTACCGTTGATCCGCACCTGGCCGGTGCGGATCATGCGGTAAATGGCGGCTTTGGGCACGCCTTTGAGGTGCCGGGCCAGGAAGTTGTCAATGCGCTGTCCCTCGTGGTCAGCAGACACTTCCACCCGTTTCACCCCGTTCTTTTTGAATGACTCTGAATTCAACGGGCAACTCATTGATAGGATGGGAAAAGGCTGTTATATTACAGGGCTTCGGACTACCGCGCTGGATGATGCGTGAATGTCATCAGACTCTCCGGTCACCCCGGCCGATCTCATCGGCAAGCGTCATTGGAAATTCACCAGCCCGGCACACAGGGCTATGGTACCCGCCTTGTAAGCATATCCGAACCCGCCTGCTGAGCGCACGCATGTGTGCCGGAACGGGGCCAACCGGCGTCCACGACCGCATGATACAAGCACGCAATACAGGCTTGTTGGGGTTGTTGAAGCAGCAGGCCAATTAGAGATTCAGTCAACAGCCATAAAGGCGGTTGATCCAGTCCGGCATGTAGCAAGTATGCCGGCCAACAATTTAAATGAATAGGCAATCCTGGTGTGGCGGTTGTAATACCACCAGGAACATGAATAACGTAGCTGCGCGGCGAATCGCCACGCAGCAGTGTACGTGTTCAGGCCAGGATGCCTGAGGAAAAACAACATGTTAAGAATGCTGATTAACGCAACTCAGCCTGAAGAGTTGCGTGTGGCTGTGGCCGATGGCCAAACCCTGATAGACCTCGATATTGAAGTTCCCGCGCTCGAACAGAAAAAGTCCAACGTTTACAAAGGCCGCATTACCCGGGTCGAGCCTTCACTGGAAGCCTGCTTCGTGGATTTCGGTTCGCTGCGCCATGGCTTTTTACCCCTGAAGGAAATCTGCCCGTCGTATTACCACCCGTCCGCGCAGAAAAAAGATGGCAAGGTTTCCATCCGTGACGCGGTAAAAGAAGGTCAGGAACTGATCGTTCAGGTGGAAAAGGAAGAACGCGGCAACAAGGGCGCGGCACTGACCACTTATATTTCACTGGCCGGCCGTTACCTGGTATTGATGCCCACCAACCCGAAAGCGGGTGGCGTATCGCGCCGCATCAGCGGTGATGACCGCAACGATTTGCGCGAACAGCTGCAAAACGTGATTGCACCCGATAACGTGGGCATCATCGTACGCACCGCCGGCGTTGGCCGCGAGGCTGAAGAACTGCAATGGGATCTCGACTACCTGCTGCAGTTATGGGAAGCCATTGAAAAAGCCTCGGCCGAGAAAAAAGCACCCTTTCTGATCTACCAGGAAAGCAACCTGTTCATCCGCGCGTTGCGCGATCATTTGCGCAACGACATTGGCGAAATCCTGGTGGACGATGAACGCGTCTACGAAGATGCGCGCAAGTTCATCGAAGACGTGATGCCGCACAACGTGCGCAAGCTGAAGCTGTACCAGGACGATGTGCCGCTGTTCAGCCGCTACCAGATTGAAAGCCAGATCGAGTCGGCCTTCTCACGCACCGTGGAGCTGCCTTCCGGCGCTTCCATCGTGATTGACCACACCGAGGCCATGCTGTCGATTGATATCAACTCGGCGCGCGCCACCAAGGGCTCTGACATCGAGGAAACCGCCTACCGCACCAACCTGGAAGCGGCCGATGAAATTGCCCGGCAGCTGCGCCTGCGCGACCTCGGCGGCCTGATCGTCATCGACTTTATTGACATGATGGACCGCAAGCATCAACGCGACGTGGAAGAGCGTCTGAAGCATGCCCTGCAGATTGACAAGGCACGCGTGCAGACCGGCCGCATATCACGCTTTGGCCTGCTGGAAATGTCGCGGCAGCGGCTGCGGCCATCACTGGGCGAATCCAGCCAGGAGACCTGCCCGCGCTGCGATGGCCATGGCACCATCCGCAGCATCGAATCACTGGCCTTGTCCATCCTCAGGCTGCTGGAAGAAGAGTGCATGAAGGAACACACCGGCCAGGTCATCGTGCAGGCTCCACCCAATGTGTCCAATTTCCTGCTGAACGAAAAGCGTAAGGCACTGGCCAGCATCGAGCAACGTCATGCCGTGCCCATCCTGATTCTGTCCAACACCCATATGCAGCGTCCGCGGTTTGAAATCGAACGCGTGCGCAAGGCCGATGTTGACCACGAGCCCAGTTACGCTCATGTGATCAAACCTGAAGAGGAAGCGGCACCGCCCAGCGAAGCTGCGCGCATTGCGGCCAAAGCCGCCAATGCCCCGGCCGTGTCGGCCATCAGCCCGTCCCGCCCGGCACCTGCCCGTCCCGCGCCGGCACCAGCGCAGGCCGAAGAACAGCCGGCAGCCAAGTCTGGCAGGCTGGGCAAGTTTTTTGCCGCACTGTTTGGCGGTTCGGAAGCTGCCAAGGCTGCCAGCCCGGCAAGCGCACCCAAAGTACAACCGGCCAAAGCACAACCGGCCAAAGCGGAACCGGCCAGCGAGCCCAAGCCAGCCGGGCGCCCTGCCCCGCAAACCAGCCGGGCCGATGGTCAACCCAACCGCAGGCGGCGTAAAAAAGCCAGCAAGAAAACCGGTGGCCCCGATGCTGATAACCGTCAGCAAAGCAAGAAAGCCACGCGCAAGAAAGCCGGTAAAAAGAAACGCGTACGCAAGAAGGCAGCCAACCGGCAGGCAGCAGGCGGCCCGGCTACAGATTCTGCCTCGTCCGATAATAAGCAG
>JBFIHZ010000297.1:0-5193 GCA_041601535.1 Lysobacterales bacterium
AATGGCACGGCTTCCATCGAGTGTGAGTTTGATGAAGCACTGAGCATTCCCGGCACCATCCAGCAGGCACTTGCGGCCGAACAGGCCGGAGCGCACGCCATCGTCATCGACTGCATGGGTGATCCCGGGCTTAATGCCTGCCGCGAGGCCGTTTCCATTCCGGTACTCGGCCCCTGCCAGACTGCCGCCCATGTAGCCACCATGCTGGGACACAAGTTCAGCTTCATCACCGTGCTCGACCGCTTGCGGCCGATGATGGACCACATCATTGGCTCCTACGGCCTGACCAGCAGCTACGCATCCTTCGATGCCATCAATGTACCGGTGCTGGATATTTTTCACGACGTGGAGAAACTGGGTGCGGCACTGGGCGAAAAAGCCATCAAAGCGGTCACCGAAGACCATGCGGGCGCCATTGTGCTGGGGTGTACCGGCTTCCTCGGTCTGGCCGAAGTAGTGGATGCCACGCTGCGGGAAAATAACCTGCATGTCCCCGTCATCGATGCCATTCCATTGACCATCCGCGTGGCGGACACGCTGGTCAAGTGCGGGCTCAGTCACAGCAAAACCATCTACCCCGCTCCCGGCAAGAAAGAACTGAAGGGTTACCCGATGCCCGGTTTGTGGGACTGAACTGGCTGGCGACCCGCTGCTTGCCGGGCTCAGACAATGCCTTTCTGGCGCGCCACGGCAACGGCCCGCAGCCGGCTCTGAACCTGTAATTTCACAAAGATGTTGCGCAGGTGAAATCGCACGGTGCTTTCCGTAACGCCCATCTGGCGCGCGATGACCTTGTTGGAATAACCGTGCACCAGTTCACCAAGCACCTCCAGCTCGCGCTGGCTGAGCAAGGGGTCGGCCGCGGCGTCCTGCGTCAGGCCCTTCAGTTGCTGCACAATGGATTGCACAACCTGGCGCTGCGGCTCGTCGGTGTAGCACTCCAGCGCCAGTTCCAGCACCGGCAACAAATCATCAGCCTCTTCCATAAACGCACGAATGAATCGCGACTTGGCAAAATATTTCAGGGCCACTGCCAGGTGCTCCAGCATGATGTAGGACTGCTGGCTTTTATGGCAGGCAATGGTCTGCAGGATTTCATATTTCATGCACGCCCTGACATCGCCATCGGCGCGGGCCTGCACGGAAAAGTGGTTTAACCAGCGCAGCGCCTCCAGCTGACGGCCTTCCCGGATCAGCAGACGGGTGATGGCCTGCACTCCGGTGTCGCGTTCACGCCAGGCCACCTGGCTGTCCTGTTCCACCGTGTACTGGTCAATTTCAATGCCGGCGTCCTCCATCACTGCCCGCGCCTCGGCCACCCGCCCGGCCCGCAACAACAGGTCTATGCGCAAAAAAATCAGCAGCCTTTGCAGGCGCGACAGTTCATGGCGGCTGGCGTACTGCCCTGCCCGATCAACGATGACCAGCGCCGCATCCAGGCCGTGTTCATCGAATTCACGATGGGCCGAGGTGGTATAGCCTGCCGCGTACACGTCAAACCAGGCTTCATGCTTTTCCAGCAAGCGGGGAATGGAACGTGCGTAACTCGCCAGCTGCAGTTCCTCGTTCAGTTCGTACTTCAGTTCCGCGATCAGAATGTTGGCCACCAGCTTCATTCCCTGATCGTCACCGAAGTGCTTTTTGGTCAGGTCCAGGCCCAGTTGGTAGTTGCGCGCGGCTTCCACGCTGTCGCCTTCGGCGAAACTGATATCGCCAAGGTGAAAATAAATGTAGGCCACACCATAGACTGACCCGGCTGACTCAAATGCAGGAATGGCCATCTCGGCAAACTTGCGGGCTTGCGGAAAATAACCCGCCTGCAGGTAGGCAATACACAGGATGGTGCAATACTGGCCCACCGCCGCACCCTCATCCTCCTTGACCAGCAGCATCACCTGCTTTTCCAGCTCACTGCAAAAAGACAGTGAAATCTGTTTGCCTTCATAGATGGAAAGCACGGTGCCCATCAGCGCCTCTTCGCGCATCAACCCGGGGTCGCCATGCAAAACGGGCTGCGGCCCGCTGCCGGGATTGAGCAGGGGAATTTCCTCGCTGCGGGCCACGATGTCGTCAAACAGTTCGCGTGCTTGGCGCAGGTTGCCGTCCTTGATATCCAGCAGACAGCGGATCATACCCAGCTCCCAGTGGGCCAGAACGGTTTCCTCGTCAAACAGCCGCATGATGGCGCGTAATCGTTTCAGCCCTTCCCTGAACCAGATCATCACGCCCCCCGCCTGCACGATAATCGGAATGGCCTGTTCCGGCTGGCCGGCCAGCACGCAGTGCCGCACGGCTTCGACCAGGTCTTCATTGCGTGCGAACCAGTGAGCAGCGCGCAAATGCAACTCCCTGCAGCGGCCGGGCTGGGTGCTGACAAGTTTGTCGTAGAGGTGTTCGCGGAACAGCGGGTGCAAGCGGAACGTTGCTTCCACGTTATCCACCGGCAGCACCAGGTTATCCAGGGCACGGGCCGCTCCGAAGCGGGACAGGCTGGAATCGTCATCGCGCAGGTAATCCGCGAAAGCGCAGTCCACCCGGTCAAGCAGCGATATATCCATCAGAAAGGCCTGCAGCCCGGCATCCAGGTTACTCAGCACTTCCTCGGACAGATACGCCGCGATATGCGTGGCATCACCGGTGATGTTCGCCAGGATACGTTCGATATCGCCATCCACCCGGATCGCACCCCGGATCATTTGCACGGCTACAGGCCAACCCTCGGTGATGCGGTAGATTTGCGCGATGGTGTGACTGTCGTATTCTTCAGCCAGAAACTCATTCAGTTCCAGTGGGGTGAATTTCAGCTGGTTGGCACCAAACCGGCAAGCCTGCCCCTTGGCTTCGAGGTTGGATATTTTCAGCAGGGATTCATCCCGGGTGGCAATGGCAATGTGCAGGTTTTCTGGTGCGTACTCCAGCAATGGCGTGATGACCTCGTTCACCACCTCGGACTCGAGATTCTCAAAATCATCCAGCATCAGAACCAGCCGTTTGTCGTGCTCGGCAATGATGTGAATGACAATACTGAGGAAGTCGCGCTGCGATAACTCGGTGAACTGGTGGCTGAGCTCGATGCCGCTGCGCTGTAAATCGACGCCCCCTTCGGACAGGGCAAATGCCAGGTAGGTCAACAACTGCATCGGGTCATTGTCTTCGCGGCCCAGCGACAGCCAGCACACTGTGTGACCCTCATCCAGCAACATTTCACGCCAGTTGCTCAGCACCGTGCTCTTGCCGTAGCCAGCCGGGGCATGCACCAGCGACAGCGTGGCATCCAGTGCCTGTTGCAGTTTCAGAAGGTGTGAACGCCGTTCCAGCAGGTCAACCCGCTGACGGGTGGGCGACACCTTGGATCGCAGTAGCCACACCGGAAACAGGCGGGCGTTGGCAGCGGCGGGTGTTGGCTTCATGGCTGGATCAATCGTGTACGGCCTGGCAATTCAAGTTGGGCGTCGATAGCGGGTCCCCTGCCCCGGCATCCGGAACCTCTGCATCCTACCCTGTAACTCGTCGGCTTCAAAACCGGCATCAAAGCAGGCCGCCAATTCCGCTGACTGCCGACGGTAAACGCTGGTACGCCCTGCGGGGACTGCGGACTGTCTGTTTGGACAGGTCATGGGCGGACCAGTCTGTGCATTGCCTGTCTGAAAAAACCCTGATCTGTCCGGATTTTACGTTGTCGCGCGACCCGGCGAAGGTTAGCGTTTGGTCATCAATTGCCGAACCTTGCGGCCAGGCCGGTCTATTCGTGGCGGTTTATGCCTGCTCGGAGTAAGCGTTGGGCCAGCCAGGCACGGCATGAAAATGCAACCAGCTTCAGGAGTTAAGCCATGCGCATAGGCGTTGATGTGGGCGGCACCAATACAGATGCCGTTCTGATGCAGGGCAACCACGTGGTCGCCTCTGCCAAACGCCCCACCACGGCTGATGTGGCCAGCGGTATGACCGCTGCCATTCAGGCCGTGCTGGATCAAAGCCGGGTGCCAGGCGCCGAAGTTCACTCGGTGATGGTCGGCACCACCCAGTTCATCAATGCGTTTGTAGAGCGCAAGCACCTGTCGGAAGTCGCGGTCATGCGCATCGCCCTGCCAATGACCGAGGGTATTCCACCGCTGGTGGACTGGCCGGACGACCTGCGCGCCGCGCTGGGCAATCACATTTACCTGGTGGGCGGAGGCTGCTACTACACCGGGGTGGATTACGCGCCGCTGGATGAGGGCGCCATTTTCAAAGCAGCGCAGGATATACGCAGTAAAGGCATTGAGGCGGTAGCCATCACCTCGATCTTCGCGCCCATCAGACAGGACCTGGAGGAACGCGCCGCGCAAATCATCAGCGAGGTGGCACCCGATATTTCCATTACCCTGTCACATCAGGTGGGCAGCCTGAACCTGGTGGAGCGTGAAAACGCAGCGGTGATCAATGCCTCGCTGTTACGCCTGTCGCGCCATGTGATTCAGTCCTATCGCCGTTCGCTATCCTCCCTGGGTATCGACGCCAGGCTTTATGTAACGCAGAACGACGGCACGCTGATGACGGCCGATACCGCCGAACAGCAACCGGTAATGACCTGCTCAGCCGGCCCGACCAACAGCATGCGTGGCGCTGGCTTTCTGTCGGGGCTGCAGGAAGCAGTGGTGATTGATATTGGCGGCACCACAACCGACGTTGGCTTTTTACGCCTGGGCTTCCCGCGTGAAACGGTTGATGCCAACGATATCGGTGGGGTACGCACCAATTTCAGCATGCCTGATGTGCTTTCGGTCGGCCTCGGTGGGGGCAGCATCGTCTCTTCCAACGGTGCTGTCAGTGTAGGCCCGCAATCCGTCGGTTTCCGCATTCTGGAAGAAGCGCGGGTATTCGGTGGCAACACCCTGACCGCCACCGACATCGCGGTGGCCGCCGGCCAGCGCGATATCGGTGATGCCAGTGCCGTGAGCGGGCTGGAACCCGCACTGGTCCAGTCCAGCCTGGATGAAATCCACGGCATGGTCGAGACCGCCATCGACCGCATGAAGACCAGTGCGACACCGGTGCCGGCCATCCTGGTCGGCGGTGGCCATATTCTGGTTTCCCGGCCACTGAAAGGCGTTTCCGAGCTGCACCGGCCGGAACACGCGGCGGTGGCCAATGCCATTGGCGCAGCCATTGGCCAGGTGGGTGCGCGCATCAAGAAAATTGTGGCGTATGGCG
>JBFIHZ010000298.1:0-5166 GCA_041601535.1 Lysobacterales bacterium
CGGGGCCGTGCACCCCCAACGAGGCGGGCATCAGCATGGATGTGGTGCTGGGACTGGGACATTACATTCCGATACTGGGCGTGTGCCTGGGCCATCAATGCATCGGCCAGGCCTTTGGTGGCAAGGTGGTGCGCGCCAAGCGCATCATGCACGGCAAAACCTCGATGATTTATCACCGCAGCCAGGGCGTGTTTGCCGGGCTGCCGCAGCCATTTGAAGCGACGCGCTACCATTCACTGGTGGTGGACAATGAATCGATTCCGGAATGCCTGTCGGTGATGGCCTGGACAGAATTTGACGACGACCACGAGATCATGGGTTTCAAGCACGTGGAACTGCCGATCCAGGGCGTGCAGTTTCATCCGGAATCCATCCTGACGCGCTGTGGCCACGATCTGTTGCGAAACTTTCTGCAATCCATCAGCAAAACTTACTGAATACGGATTTGATTCATGACTTACGTTTTTCCTCCTGCGCCACAACCGGTCATTCCGGTGCACCGTTCCGCGCCCGGCGATGTCACGGACTTTCCCGTTCACCGCATTTATTGTGTCGGGCGAAACTACGCCGCTCACGCACGTGAAATGGGCGCCGATCCGGACCGTGAGCCGCCGTTCTTCTTCACCAAGCCGGCCGACGCGGTGGCGCTGGCCGGCCTGGCGGATGAACCTCAAATCGTGCCTTTTCCGCCGCGCACGCAAGAGCTGCATCACGAGATTGAACTGGTGGTGGGTTTGCTCAGCGGCGGGGCGAACCTGACGCCGCAGCAGGCGCGCGACAGCGTGTTCGGTTTCGCCGCCGGGCTGGACCTGACGCGGCGCGATCTGCAGCAGCAGGCCAAGGATCACGGCCGTCCATGGGATACCGCCAAGGGATTTGATGCGTCGGCACCCATCGGGCAGATGGCCTCGCTGCAGACCACCGGCTGGCCGCAACGTGGCCGTATCTGGCTGAAGGTCAACGGCGAACTGCGCCAGCAGGGTGATATTGCCGACATGATCTGGGATATCGGCGAAATCATCGCCGAGCTGTCCACCCTGTTCGAACTCAGGGCCGGCGATCTGATTTTTACCGGCACGCCGGCCGGCGTGGGCCCGGTGCAGCCGGGCGATCTGCTGGAAGGTGGCGTGGAGGGCATCGGCGAGCTGGCGGTCAGGATACAATAGCCCGATGAAACTGTATTCCTACTGGCGCAGCTCGGCGGCCTACCGGGTGCGCATTGCGCTGAACCTGAAGCAGCTGGATTACGAGCAGGTTTTCTGCCAGCTGGCCGAAGGTGAACAACGCCAGCCCGGCTACCTGGAATTGAACCCGCAGGGTCTGGTGCCGGCCTTGCAACACCAGGATCATGTGCTGGTGCAGTCGCTGGCCATTATTGAATACCTCGACAGCCTGGCGCCCCAGCCGCGGCTGTTACCGGCTGACCCGCTGGCGCGCGCCCGGGTGAATGCCATGGCGCAAACGGTGGCCTGTGAAGTCCACCCGTTGAACAATTTGCGCGTGATGCAGTACCTGCGCCAGCAAATGGGGCAGGACGACGCGGCCATCCAGGCCTGGTATGCGCATTGGATTGACCAGGGCTTCAGCGCGCTGGAGCGCTGGGCCGGGCAGTATTCAGCCAGCGGCGAATACCTGGTGGGCGACAGCGTCAGCCTGGCAGATGTCTGCCTGGTGCCGCAGATGTATAACGCACGGCGCTTCAGGGTCAGCCTGGAAGCCTACCCGCGGCTGGTGGCGGCAGACGCCCATTTGCAAACCCTGCCGGCCTTTGCCGAGGCGGCACCCGAACGTCAGCCGGATGCCATTTGATGGGCCGTCAGGCAGCCGGCGCGGTCTGACCGTTGAGCTAACGCCGTAGCCAATCAGCACGCCTGACCCCGCAGAACACATTGGAAAAGATATGGAAATAAAGCAAGCCATCAGCAACATCGTTGACCGCATCGACCTGAACGGCGAAGAAATGCGCTCGGTGATGCAGCAGATCATGACGGGCGGGGCCACACCGATTCAGATTGGCGGCTTCCTGGCCGGCCTGCGCACCAAGGGAGAAACCGTGGATGAAATCGTCGCCGCGGCCCGGGTCATGCGCGAACTGGCGATGCGTATCGAGGTACCAACACGGCACCTGGTGGATACCTGTGGCACCGGCGGTGACAGCAGCAACACCTTCAATGTATCCACCGCCAGTGCCTTCGTGGTGGCGGCGGCCGGCGGCCGGGTGGCGAAACACGGCAACCGCTCGATGTCGTCGAAATCGGGCAGCGCCGATGTGCTGGAAGCCCTGGGCGTCAACCTGGATATTCCCCCGGAGCGGGTGGCGGCCTGCATCGAGGAAATCAACCTGGGCTTCTTGTTTGCGCCGTCCTTTCACAGCGCGGCACGTTATGCCGCGGCGCCGCGCAAGGAGCTCGGCACCCGTACCCTGTTCAACCTGCTGGGCCCGCTGACCAACCCGGCCGGCGCACCGCACCAGCTGATGGGCGTGTTCGCCGCCCGCTGGGTGGAGCCGCTGGCCAAGGTGCTGCGCAACCTCGGCAGCAAGCACGTGCTGGTGGTGCATTCCGAAGACGGCCTGGATGAACTCAGCATCAATGCACCCAGCCACGTGGCCGAAGTGCTGGAAGGGCAGGTGCATACCTTTATGTTCTATCCGCAGGACGTAGGCATCGAAGCGCAATCGCTGGAGCAGGCGCGGGTCAACAGCCCGCAGCAATCGGCGCAACTGATCCGGCGGATTTTCGCCGGCGAAACCGGCCCGGCCGCCGACATGGTTGCGCTCAATGCCGGCGCGGCGCTGTATGCCGCGGATGTTGCCTCCTCACTGCCGGAAGGCGTGGAAATGGCCCGCGTGGCGCTGGCCAATGGCTCGGTGGCCAAAACCCTTGATGCACTGGTTGAGCTGACCGCATGAGCAATGTGCTGACACGCATCCTGGCCACCAAGGCCGAGGAAATCGAAGCCGGTCAGGCCGCGGCGCCGCTGCAGGAACTCAAGCAGCAGGCGCAGGATATGCCGCCTGCGCGTGGCTTCGCCGAACGTCTGGCCGAGCGCGCGGCAAGCGGGCCCGGGGTGATTGCCGAAGTAAAAAAGGCCTCGCCCAGCAAAGGCGTGATCCGCGCGGACTTCCACCCCGCGGCCATCGCGCGCAGTTATCAGCAGGGCGGCGCCGCTTGCCTGTCGGTGCTGACCGACCGGCAATATTTCCAGGGCGATAACTGCTATCTGCAGCAGGCGCGCCAGGCCTGTGATCTACCGGTGTTACGCAAGGATTTTATCTGTGATGAGTGGCAGTTGTACGAGTCCCGCGTGCTGGGCGCCGACTGCATCCTGCTGATCGTGGCGGCACTCTCGGCGCAGCAACTGCAGCAGCTCGATGGCCGGGCGCGAGAACTGGGCCTGGATGTGCTGGTCGAAGTGCATGATGAGGCCGAACTGGAACTGGCATTGGCCACCGGGGCCAGCCTGGTGGGCGTGAACAACCGCGACCTGCGGGATTTCACCACCGACCTGGCGGTGAGCGAGCGCTTGCGGCCGCTGATCCCGGATACGCGCCTGATGGTCACCGAAAGTGGCATTCACACAACGGAAGATGTCAGGCGCATGCAGCGCTCCGGCATCTCTGCCTTCCTGGTGGGTGAGGCCTTTATGCGCGCGGATGAACCAGGGGCGGCACTGCAGAATTTGTTTTTTCCGGACTGACGGGAGTGGTTTGATGCGTCATACAGCGAGGTTCACATCGATGCTGGCAGCCTGCCTGCTCGGTTGCGGCGTGTTCGCGCTGACCGCACTGGCACAAACCTTGCCGCCCCAGGCGCAATGGAAAGACCCCTCATCGGTACGCCTGGAGGTGGACTTCCCGGGTAATGGCTACCATGCCAGCTGGCAACTGTTCCGCTGTGACTGCGGCGACCTGCTGATTCGCTCCGAGCTGAATATTCCCGGTGACGTGGTACACGGTGAAATCCTGCTGGTAGATAACCGCGCGGTGCTGATGCGCGGCTACGATGAAGAGCAGGCCGAACAGATTTCCGTGGACGCGCCCGCCCTGATGATGCAGCTGGCGCTGCGCCTGCTGGAACGCGCGGCGCCGAATGGGCCAGCCGCCATCAGCCAGCGCGAGTCAGTGGCGGTGGCCGATGCCATCAATTACATCAACCTGGATACCGGCTCGGCGGTGGGTGGATTTCCTCCACCCTGGTCGGTCAAGGGTGAAATCTGGCCGGTGGCGGATAGCCAGCGCCGCTTTGACCTGAAGTTCCAGTTCAACACCGGGGGTGCCGCCGGCACCGCCGCGCAGCAGGGTGACATGCGGCTGGCCGGAACGGCCGAGTTTGCCGCAGCCCGGTTTCCAGTGGCCAGTGACGACAGCCTGGAAGGCTGGACGCTGTCCTGGCGGGACGAGCAGGATGCGCTGGCCGGGCGTAAGGCAGCCGGTGGTTCACTGGGTGAGTTTCGCCAACTGCTGAAGAAAACGAAACCCTGACAGCACCTGTCGCCCAGGCCGCGTAGGGCTCCGGATTCCAGGCCAGATCAGGCCGGGCTCAGAAGCGGTAAGCCAGTGCCTTCATGATGCCGGAGGTAAACGCCATGGCAGAGCGCAATGGCCGTGGCAACTGCCGCCCGCCCGCCTGTTCCGCCATGCGCGCGTGTTCCGCTTCATCGGTTTTCATCTGGTCGAGTATCGCCTGGCTGCGCAGATCCTGCTGCGGCAGCCGTTCCAGGTGCTGCTGCAGATGCGCTTCCACCTGGATTTCGGTTTCGCGCACAAAACCCAGGCTCCAGCGGTCTCCGGCCAGGCCGGCTGCCGCACCGATGGCGAAAGAGCCTGCATACCACAGGGGGTTCAGCCAGCTGGTGTGGCTGCCCAGCTCCTCCAGCCGGCTTTCACACCAGGCCAGGTGGTCGATTTCCTCATCCGCCGCCTGTTGCATGGCCTGGCGCACCGCATCGTCGCGCGCGGTGGCCGCCTGGCCGGCGTACAGCGCCTGTGCGCATATTTCTCCGGCATGATTGACCCGCATCAGGCCGGCCGCGTGCAGGCGCTCGTCATCGGCCAGTTCAGGCTGTGGCAGTTCACCCGCCGGGTTGGGGCGCTGCGCATCGGGCGCAATGCCGGCGGAAAGCCGCACGGCATCGTCGATACGGATGAGTAAACGGTCCAGGGGA
>JBFIHZ010000299.1:0-5154 GCA_041601535.1 Lysobacterales bacterium
GCTTTCCATTTTGCGCTCGGACGGGGGTCTGGCCTCGTCACGCGCGGCGGCCGATTCACCGGTCAACCTGCTGATGTCCGGACCGGCCGGCGGTGTGGCAGGCGCCATCTGGTTTGCCAGCCGGGCGGGCTACAACGATGTTCTGACCTTTGACATGGGCGGCACCTCGACTGATGTGGCATTGATCCAGGGTGCCCAGGCGCGTATCCGGCGCGAAACCCGCGTGGCCGATGTCATCGTGCGCGCACCGTCTGTCGATGTACGCACCGTCGGCGCGGGCGGCGGCTCCATCGCGTTCGTGCCGGAATTGACCAAGGCACTGCGTGTCGGCCCCCAGTCAGCTGGCGCCGAGCCGGGTCCGGCGGCCTATATGAAGGGCGGTACCGAACCCACCGTGTGTGATGCCAACGTGGTGCTGGGTTATCTGCCGTCTGACGTGCAGCTGGGCGGCAATATGGCCATCGACAAAAGCGCTGCCGAGGCGGCGGTGCAGAAAGTGGCTGATGCCATGGGCATCGGGCTGATGGAAGCGGCCGAAGGCATTATCAAGATCGTTAACGAATCCATGTTTGGCGCATTGCGGCTGGTGTCGGTGGAGCAGGGCTTTGACCCGCGCGACTTCGCGCTGGTGGCGTTTGGCGGTGCCGGGCCGCTGCACGGCAATGCGATGGGCATGCTGGCCGGTTCCTGGCCGGTGATCGTGCCGCCGGGACCGGGTGTGCTGTGTGCCTACGGCGATGCCACCACGGCGGTGCAGGACGAAGCGTCCAGGACCTATGTGTCCAGGGCGACTGACCTGACCCCGCAGCAACTGTTGGCCGATCTGGAAGAGCTGCGTGATCGTGCGGCCGTGTCGCTGAATGCGGATGGCATAGCGGCGGATAAACAGATTGTTACCTACCAGGCCGACGTGCGTTATGCCGGTCAGGCGTTCGAGCTGACGATGGATTTCACCGCCGAGGAGTTAATGGAGAAGGGCCTGGCGCTGTTAACCGAACGCTTCGACCGGGAGCATGAGCAGCTGTTTACTTTTGCACTGGGGCAGGACCACGAGCTGGTGATGATACGCGCTATCGTCAAAGCCAAAACGCGCGAAATCGCTGCCACCGTGGTTGGGGAATCAGGCAGCAGCCTGGCCGATTGCAGGGTGCACGATACGCGGATTTATGTTGAGGGCGAATGGCATGATGCCGTGATTTATGACCGCGGAAAACTGTCGGCAGGCATGCAGGTTAACGGTGCTGCCATCATTATTGAGATGGATTCCACCACGGTGGTATTGCCCGGCTTCGAAGCCACCGTCGATACGATTGGCAATCTGCTGATCAACCCCGTGAAATAAGGAGGGATCGAGCATGCCAGCAAGAATCAAACAGACCAATACCCAACCGTTCAACCGGATCGAGGTGGATACCGTCACCGTGGATATCATCGAGAACGCGCTGCGCAATGCGCGGGTCGAGATGGACGCCGTACTGTTTCGCACCGCCATGAGCCCGGGCATCAGGGAGCAGGGTGACTGTTTTCCGATGATCGCCAACCGCGATGGCAAGATGGTGGTGGGCCAGTTCGGTTCATTTATCCGCGGATTTACCGAAGCCTACAACGAGGAAATCGAAGAAGGCGATGTGATCCTGACCAACGATCCCTACATGTGCAATGCAGCGGTTTCGCACCTGCCTGACTGGGTGGTGCTGGTGCCGATCTTCAAGGATGGCAGACACCTGGCCTGGTCGGCCATGTTTGGCCATATGTCAGACAACGGCGGCATGGTACCGGGATCGATACCCATTCAGGCGGAAACCATATTCCAGGAAGGTATCCGCATTCCACCGACCAAGTTGTACAAGAAAGGCGTGCTGCAAAGCGAGTTGTTGGAACTGATCCTGCACAACGTCCGCACGCCGCAATGGAACCGCTTTGATCTGAACGCGCTGGTGGCCGCCTGCAACACCGCTGCGCGCCGCTGCCAGGAAATGGCCAGGCGATTTGGCGACGATGTTTTCTACTCCACCATGGAAATCATGCTGGAGCGCAATTACCTGGCGATGAAAGCCATTATTGAAATGATCGTGCCGGAAGAACCACGCGTGTTCGAGGACTACGTTTGTGACGATGGCGTGGGCATGGGTCCGTACAAGATTCGCTGCAAACTGTGGCGTGAAGGTTCAAAAGCCATTTTCGATTTCGATGGCACCGATCCCCAGGCGCAGAGCTCGATCAATTTCTACCTCAACGAGGACATGTTCAAGATGTTCTTCGGCTCGTTCACCATCAACCTGGTGGACCCGCAGATCCTGTTCAACGATGGTTTCTATGACCTGGTTGATGTGCGCATTCCGCCGGGCACGCTGCTGAAGCCGAAGTATCCGGCAGCCCTGTCGGGTCGTACCCACGCACTGGGCCGCATTTTCGACGTGATGGGCGGCCTGCTGGGGCAGAGCGCGCCGGACGCGATGAATGCGGCCGGTTTTTCCGATTCGCCGCACCTGTTCTATGCCGGTTATGACGACAAAGGCGAATGGTTCCAGCTGTTCCAGATCGGCTTCGGCGGAATTCCCGGCCGGCCGGTCGGCGATGGTCCGGATGGCCATTCGCTGTGGCCGGGTTTCACCAACGTGCCCAACGAGTTTATCGAGGCGTACTTTCCGCTGCGCATTGAGCAATACGAAACCATCCCGGATTCCGGCGGTGCCGGTCAGCACCGCGGTGGCAATGGCCTGTCGGTGGCATACCGCTTCCTGGCTGATGGCACGGTATCGGTCCACGACGAGCGCTGGCTGACCTATCCGTGGGGCGTACGTGGCGGCGAGCCTGGCATGCGGTCCACCAAGCGCCTGGTGCGTGTCGATGGCAGTGAAGAATGGCTGCCATCCAAGTCCGAAGGCATCAAGGTGAAAAAAGGCGACCTGTTGTACTTCAACACCTGGGGTGGCGGTGGCTGGGGTGATCCCTACCAGCGAGATCCGGAGCTGGTGCGGACCGATGTTGATCGCGGCCTGGTAACGGCCGAGGGCGCCAGGCGGTACGGCGTGGTGATTGCCAAAGACGGTTCGGTGGACGCGGATGGCACAGCCGCTTTGCGTCAGCAGCTGGCAGCGGAACGAGGCGAGTGCCCGATGTTTGATTTCGGTGGCAGCATCGAGGAGATCAAGTCCCGTTGCAAGGCCGAGACACACCTCGAGCCGCCGGTCCGGCCAACGTTTGCGCAAACAGGATGAGCGATCTCGACCGGCAAGGGCAGGGCCTGGGCATGCGGCCGGCGCTGGTGCTGGTCGATATGATTTGTGGTTTTACCGACCCCGCTTGCCCGCTGGGTTCGCCAGCGGATCAGGTAGTGGCTGCCTGCAGTCAGTTGCTGCAGGCCTTCCGCCAGCGGGGTCTGCCGGTGTTTTTTACCACCGTGATCTACCGGGATGACAATCAGGCGCGGGTTTTTCGCAACCGACTGCCGGCGCTGGATGTGCTGACGCCGGAATCGGCATGGGTGAAAGTTGATCCCAGGCTGGCGCCGCAAGAGGGCGAGCCGGTGATTGAAAAACAATGGGCCAGCGGGTTTTTTGCAACCAACCTGGCCGAGCGTCTTCAGACGGCCGGCGCCGATTCACTGGTGGTTGCTGGTCTTACCACCAGCGGCTGTGTGCGCGCGACGGTGGTTGATGGCCTGCAGCATAACTACCGCGTGGTGGTGCCAAGACAAGCCACGGGTGATCGTAACCCGGCGGCACATGAGGCCAACCTGTTTGACCTCAATGCAAAGTATGCGGATGTAACAGATGTTGAGGAAGTTCTAACGCATTTAGCGTCCATGGACGGGTGAAAAACCAATTCGTTTTAACTCTAAGTACACGTGCGTACGGGAGGACGAGGCAATGAAGATGGAAGTGACATGTAAGGCCCTGTTATTCACCATTGCAATGGTGACATCAGGGGCCGTTATCGCCCAATCAGTGCTGGAAGAAGTGGTCGTTACCGCCCGCAAACGCGCTGAAAATTTGCAGGAAGTGCCGATCTCCGTATCTGCCTTCACCCAACAGGATATTGAAGACGCCGGCATTGAACGCCCGGCCGATTTCATCAGCCTGATTCCCAATGTGACCATCGTTGATACCGCCAACGTGGGCGATACGCAGGTCAGCATTCGCGGCATTGTGTCCACCCGCGATGCCGAATCGACTTTCGCCTACGTGGTTGACGGGGTATTGATCACCAACCCCAACGCCTTCAACGGCGAGCTGATCGATATTGAGCAGATCGAAGTGCTGAAAGGGCCGCAAGGCGCCTTGTACGGACGCAATGCGGTAGCCGGTGCCATCCTGGTCAGCACCTTGCGGCCGGACAATGAGTACACCGCCAGGGTCAAAGCCGGTGGCGGCAACAACTCCAGCTACAATGCTTCGGCCTTGCTCAGTGGCCCGCTGATTGAAGACGAACTGGCCGCCAGCCTGACGGCGTATTACCGCACCACCGATGGCCATTACGAAAACGTGTTCAGCGGCCAGGATGACGTGGTGGACTACCTTGAAGAAAAGGGTCTGCGCGGCCGCATGGTGTGGGACATCAGCGACAGCTTCAGCCTGGATTTGCGCGCTGCCACGCGCAAGGTGGAGGGCGGCGCGATCAACTTCAACGCGGTATTTGCCATCCCCGCCTTTGTGCCCTTTCTGGGCAGTGACGCTTTCTTCGCAGATGTGAACGATCATGAATTCACGTTTGGCTTCAATGTGCCGGGCGAAAACGAACAGGAAACCAGCGAGTTTTCCTTGAAGGCCGACTGGGCCATGGACGCCTTTGATGTGGCCGCCACGGTGGCTTATAACGACCTGGATGAGTACCTGCTGTCTGATGGCACCAGTGCCACGTTCTACGGTTACGAGCTGACCCCGCAGTGCCAGACCGACCGCCTGACGCTGAACAGCTTTACCCGCCCGGACCTGTTCGGGCCGGCGCTGGCTCCGTTCCTGGTGTTGCCGCCCGGCTCCGCCGGCGGTGCTGATTTCGCCGGAGTCTATGGCCCGTATACCGCCACCTCCTGCGATGGATTTCAGTACCAGGAGCGTAACCAGAAAGACCTGAGTTTCGAACTGCGGCTGACCTCGTCCGAAGACCAGAAAATCCGCTGGATCGCCGGTGCCTATATGCTCAACATCGAAC
>JBFIHZ010000300.1:0-5135 GCA_041601535.1 Lysobacterales bacterium
TCCATCGCCGCCTACCGCAAATGCATCGAGCTGGCACCTGGTATCGGCGAGGCTTACTGGAGCCTGGCCAATCTGAAAACCTACCGGTTCTCCGACGAGGACCTGGCACTGATGCGCTCGCAAGTGACCACCGAAGGCGGCGATCCGGATGACCAGGCGCACATCGCCTTCGCGTTGGGCAAGGCCCTGGAAGACCGCAAGGAATTCGACGAATCCTTCCGTTACTACAAGCGCGGCAATGCCATCCGCCGCGTTAACCACCGCTACAACTCGCAGATCAACGTATTGAATACCGCCCGCCAGATCAAGACTCTGGACGAGGCGTTTTTTGCCGAACGCAGCGGTTGGGGTTGCGACGCGCCCGACCCGATCTTTATCCTGGGCCTGCCGCGCGCTGGTTCCACCCTGCTGGAACAGATCCTGGCCAGCCATTCACAGGTTGAGGGCACGGCGGAACTCACCGACATCATTACCATTTCCCGCAAGCTGGGTCAGAAGTCGCGCGAGAACCCGGCCTCGAAGTATCCCGAGATCCTGACCGAGCTGAGCCCGGAGCAGTGCCGTGAGCTGGGCCGGGGCTATTTGCAGTCGACCCGCATCCAGCGCAGTGACACGCCGTTTTTTATCGACAAGATGCCGAATAATTTCCAGCATATCGGCCTGATTCACCTGATCCTGCCCAATGCAAAGATCATCGATGCCCGCCGCCACCCGATGGGCTGCTGTTTTTCCGGCTTCAAGCAGTTGTTCGCACGCGGACAGACGTTTACTTATTCGCTGGAAGATATCGGCAAGTATTATCGCGATTACTTTATTTTGATGGAGCACTGGGACCGTGTATTGCCGGGCCGCGTGTTGCGGGTGCAATACGAGGACATGGTGGCCGACACGGAGAACCAGATCCGCCGCTTGCTGGATTATTGCGGGCTGGAGTTCGAAGAGCAGTGCCTGCGGTTTTATGAGACGGACCGGGCCATCCGCACGCCGAGCGCCGAGCAGGTTCGGCAGCCGATTTATCAGAGTGGGCTGGAACAATGGCGAAACTATGAGAAACACCTGGATCCATTGAAGCAGGCCCTGGGGCCGGTGCTGGAGCGCTTTCCGGTTTCCTGAGCCTGCTTTACCCGGCTCACCCTGACTAACTGGCACATGCAGGGGTTTGGTTGGGTGCAACTATTACGGTTGTCCTGGGCTCAAGGGCAATTGGGACTTTTGTTCAGGACACGCCGTGAATACTTCCCTGTAGGCTAATCGGCAACATCCCTGTTGCCGATTGTCCTGAACAAAAGCCCCAACCGCCCTTGGCCTGTGGGGCTTCGTAGTGGCGTATCACTGCCGTCCGCCTGGTCACGTCTTTCCTCAAAGTGCCACTCGGGCTTGTCGGCGTGCGTCGGATTTGAAGCTTGCGTGTACGTACTCGCGGCTGAATGCTTGCTGGCACATGCAGGGGATGGGATGGGTGCACCTATTACTGTTGTCCTGGGCTCAAGCGCAATTGGGACTTCTGTTCAGGACACGCCGTGAATACATCCCTGTAGGCTAATCGGCAACATCCCTGTTGCCGATTGTCCCGAACAGAAGTCCCAACCGCCCTTGGCCCGCAGTACTTCGTATTGGCGTGTCGCTGTCGTCCGCTTGATTATGTCATTCCCCGAAGTGCCAAGCTGGATTGCCGGCGGAGACCGAAGGCAATCACCGAAAATCTGCAAAGGCTGGGGGTGGGGAGCCTTTTTCAGGACAATCGGCGACAGGGACGTCGCCGATTAGCCCCATGGATGGGTTTATGCGTGTCCTGAAAAAGGCTCGCCGGCGCCAGCCGCCCCCGATCAAAGGAAGCAACGATCAGCAATATCGGAGGTTGGGTGAACCAGGCCCTTGGGGGAGGGCGAGGGATACAGTCCCGGGCCAAGCGGCCCGGGACGGAGGGTGTTATACGCGCGGTTCGGCATGGATGACGGTTGGGGTCAATCCTGTTTGTAGACGGTGCCGCCTTTCATGACGAAATCGACCGATTCCAGTGCGCTGATGTCTTCCAGCGGATTGCTTTTGACGGCGATCAGGTCGGCGTAAAAGCCGGGGGCGATCTGGCCGACGCGGTCGTCCCAGTTCAGCAGGTCGGCGGAATGAATGGTGGCGGACTGGATGGCCTGCAGCGGTGTCATGCCGAACTCGACCATGCGGGAAAACTGCTTGCCGTTGTCACCATGGGGGTAAACGCCCGAATCGGTGGCGTAGACCATCTTTACGCCGGCCTTGGCGGCGTTGCTGAAACTCTCACGCTGGGCGATGCCTACCGCACGGTCCTTGGCCAGATTTTCTTCCGGAATGCCGTTGGCTTCACCCTCGGCCAGGGTGTACTCGGTGTTGTAAATGTCCATGGCCAGATAGGTGCCGGCTTTTTTTGCCATGCGGATGGCTTCATCGTCGAGGTAACTGGCGTGTTCGATGGAATCCACCCCGGCGGTGATGGCTCGTTTGATGCCTTCGGTGCCGTGGGCATGGGCGGCCACGGTGCGGTGGTGGGTGTGGGCCTCTTCAACGATGGCCTGCATTTCTTCCAGCGAGTACTGGGTCTGGCCGGGAATGGTGCCCTTGGAGAACACGCCACCGGTGGCGCAGAACTTGATCAGGTCGGCGCCGTATTTCACGTTCTTGCGCACCTGGGTGCGTGCTTCCCACGGACCATCGGCGATGCCGTCACCGCGTTCCTGAAAATCATGGTTCAGCGAGTTGCTGTCGCAGTGGCCACCGGTAATGCCCAGCGGAGGGCCGGAAACAGCCAGCCGCGGCCCGGGAATCTCGCCGGCGTCAATGGAGTCGCGCAGTGCCACGTCCTGGAAGTCGGCTGCGCCCACGTTGCGCACCGTGGTGAAGCCCGCCAGCAGCGTGCGCTCGACGTTGACCACGCCACCGATTACGGCGCGGTGGGGTGACTGGAAGTAACCGGCGAAGAAATAATTGTCCAGATGTCCGACCACGTGGGTGTGCATGTCCATCAGGCCGGGCAGCACAAAGGAATCGGACAGGTCGATTACCTCGGCATCGGCGGGAATCGCGGTTTCGGCGCCGCCCACGGCCAGTATGCGTTCACCCTGGATGGTGATCACCGCATCCTGCGTTATTGTGCCGTCCACCGGGTTGAGCAGTTGTCCGGCCCTGATGTAGCGGTTGGCTTCTGGTTCCTGCGCGGCCAGTGGCGAGGCCAGGAATATGGCTGCGATCAGCGTGAGCATCCGGCCAAGTGACAGGCCGGGCTTAAGTCGGTACGGTTTGTTCATCGGGTTTCCTTGTTGTCGGTTTGTCAGGGCTGGAATGAGTTTTGGGCAGGTTATTCGTCAGTGGGCCTGTGCCAGCCCCAGTCCTGCAAGAGCTGCAGACAGTCATCACTGCTGAGGGCGTTGTCGGCTATGCGGCATACACCAAAGCCAAAGTCTCCCACCACGTGGTCCAGGCCACCCAGTGAATCAGCATGGGTTACCAGCAGCATGCCTGCTGGGTCGCCACAGTCGTGGATACACGCCGCCGCTTCGATGCGGCCGCAGGGTAAAGTCATGGCAAATGGAATATCTGCCCGGAACCCAAGGCTGGCGGCAAGCTGGCGCAGACTGTTTTGCAGCGGTGATTCATTCATGTCATCGAAACGGCAGATTGCCTGTAGCCTGTCCGAATGACAAGTGTCCCGACGTAAATGGGCGGGGTGGGCCGGGTGGGTTAAGCCATCGGCTTATCGTGTGCGTGCTACTCGGGAGAACAGCAGGTAAAAGCCAAAGGCAAGCAGTACGGAGTCGAACGATGGGATGGTGGTCAGGCTGAACCATGCGCTCTGTGCCCCGTAAGCCATCACGGAGGCCAGCAGCCACGCGCTGAATGCGGGCCAGCCAAAGCGGGGCAGGCCGGCCAGGTTTTCTACCGCATAGCGGGATCTGTTAACCCAGAAGTAGTCGGCGATATAGATTCCGGCAACCGGTGGAATACAGATGCCCAGAAACAGCAGGAAATCGATAAAGTACCGGGTTACGCCAGCCACGGCGAGCAAGGTGCCCAGCACACCGGCCAGTACCACCATCAGCCACATGGGGATGCGCGAGAACAGGGTGCGTAATACCAGTGCATTTGAATACAGGTTGCCGGTATTGGTGGTCCAGGTAGCAAAAATCAGCACCAGCAGACCGATCACGCCCAGGCCCATGCCGCTCATGATGGTGTTGAAATTTCTCTCGCCGGAGTGGATCGAAACCACGGCCAGTGCAAACAGGATCAGCGGGTAGGCAATGCCAAAATGGAGTACGGCCGCCAGCAGCCCGTGTGCGGTATTACGCACGTAGCGGCAGTAATCCGGCACGATGACGGCGCCGACGATAAAGCCCCCTACAACGGCGGTCACTCCCTGGCCAAACGACATGCCGCTGCCGGCGAACTGGCGCAGGGTTGTCAGTGAGGCGTCCTGCAGCACCAGCCAGACCAGCCATACCAGCGCGCCGAACAGCAATGGCACCGCGACGACGGCCAGTTTGTCCAGGGCCTTGAAGCCAAATACGGTGGTGAGGATAACCAGGGCTGAACCAAAGGCGATCAGTGCGTTCAGGTTGCCGCTGGTGCCCCAGGTATCCTGCATGAACTGCTGGATGGATTCGCCGAAAAATGACGCGGTAACGGTAAACCAGCCGAAGATGGTGATGGAGATCACGGCATTCACCACCAGTGCGCCGCGCGTGCCAAAGGGAAACTGGATGATCATGTAGGTGGTCAGCCGGGTTCGAGCCGCTATGGTCGCAGCCATGCAGCCAATCAGGCAGAGCAGGGCGGCGCCCGCGGGTATCGCCATGGCGGCCTGGTCCAGCCCCATCGACTGGCCGATTTCAGCGCCGGTCAGGAATGCCGGAATGGTTATGGCAATGCCGATCAGAACCAGTGCGACGTGCAGGCCATGCACGGTTTGCGCTGCTGGCACACGGGCGGTTGAAAAATCCCCGTTTTTGCCCTCAGGGTCGGTGTCTGGATCGGCGCGCTTGTGTTGGTGTTTCATGGAACCAGCGATTCAATCGGCTGGAAAGGCTCTTTGTATTTAAAAGCCTGAGGTCCGAATACTTCCAGGCATTCCGGCCGCCGCATGATGGGTGATGCGCTCAGGCCAA
>JBFIHZ010000301.1:0-5111 GCA_041601535.1 Lysobacterales bacterium
AGCACAGCCAGGGTTCCACCACCGTCATGGGCATTGCCAACCTGGCGATGGTAACCGGTAACCTGGGCCGCGAAGGTGTGGGCGTAAATCCCTTGCGCGGGCAGAACAACGTGCAGGGTTCCTGTGACATGGGCTCCTTCCCGCACGAGTTGCCGGGTTACCGCCACGTGTCCGATCCGGGCGTGCGCTCACTGTTTGAAAATGACTGGCAGGTGACACTGCAAGCCGAGCCGGGACTGCGTATTCCCAACATGTTTGATGCCTCGATCAGCGGGCGTTTCAAGGGCCTGTACTGCCAGGGCGAGGACGTGGCGCAATCGGACCCGAACACGCAGCACGTGGAGCACGCGCTGCGCTCACTGGAATGCCTGATCGTGCAGGATATTTTCCTTAACGAAACGGCGCGGTTTGCCCATGTGTTCCTGCCGGGTTCGTCGTTCCTGGAGAAAAACGGCACCTTCACCAATGCCGAGCGGCGTATTTCGCCGGTGCGTAAAGCCATTGAGCCGCTGGCGGTGTACGAGGACTGGCAAGTGACCTGCCTGCTCAGCAATGCCATGGGCTACCCGATGAATTATTCGCACCCCAGCGAAATCATGGACGAGATTGCCCGCCTGACCCCGACGTTTGCCGGCGTGTCATACGCCAAGCTGGACCGGCTGGGCAGCATCCAGTGGCCGTGCAACGAGGCTGCGCCGGACGGCACGCCGACCATGCACATTGATGAATTCGTGCGTGGCAAAGGCTATTTCGCCATTACCGGTTTTGTGCCCACCGACGAGCGCACCACGCGCAAGTATCCCTTGTTGCTGACCACCGGGCGCATCCTGTCGCAGTACAACGTGGGCGCGCAAACCCGGCGCACCGCCAAGTCCGAGTTCTACAGCGAAGACGTGCTGGAAATTCACCCGTATGATGCCGAACAGCGCGGCATCAAGGAAGGTGACTGGTGCGGCATCAGCAGCCGCGCGGGCGATACCGTGCTGCGCGCGGTGCTGACCGACCGGGTCCAGCCGGGTGTGGTCTATACCACTTTCCATTTCCCGTTCAGCGGGGCCAATGTCATCACCACCGACAATTCGGACTGGGCAACCAACTGCCCCGAGTACAAGGTCACCGCGGTGCAGGTGGCGCGGGTTTCAGAACAATCCAGCTGGCAGCGGGAGTACCAGGCGTTTGCCGAGCAGCAGGAGGATCTGCTGGACCAGGCCAGGGTTTGACGCGCGGACGTCCCGCCCCGTTCAGGCCTGTTCCTTTGCCATGATGCGCCTGCGATGAAAACCTCCCGTGTCGTGCCGGTCAGCAACTGGCAGGTGGAAACCAGCTCGCTCGGACCGCAGCGGCAAGATCATATTGCCGCCGAAGTGCCGGTTGCACTCACCTATAACCGTTTGTCCCATGTCGTGATGATGGCCACGCCGGCCGATCTCGAGGATTTTGCCCTGGGCTTCAGCCTGACCGAAGGCATAATCGGCGCAGCCGATGATCTGCAGGCCATCCAAGTGCTGCCCAGGGAGGGCGGTGTGGAAGTGGCCATGACCATCAGCGAACCCTGGTTTGACCGCCTGGCCACGCAGCGGCGCAACCTGACTGGCCGCACCGGCTGTGGTTTGTGCGGTGCCGAGCGTATCGAGCAGGCCTTGCGTTACCCGCCGCCGGTGGATGATGGTCTGCGTGTCAGCCATCAGGCGCTGCAACAGGCGCTGGGGGCCATGCAGGCGCGGCAGCCGCTGCAGGCGGTAACCGGCGCAACGCACGCGGCGGCCTGGTGCGATCAACACGGCGCCATCATCGGCCTGCGGGAAGATGTGGGTCGGCATAACGCGCTGGACAAGCTGATCGGCAGCCTGGCCAGGGAAGCCGGTTTTGATCCGGCGCAGGGTTTTGTGCTGGTGTCCAGCCGGGCCAGTTATGAAATGGTATTCAAGGCGGCCAAGGCCGGCATGCAGTTGCTGATGGCGGTTTCCGCGCCCACCGCGCTGGCGATTGATTTTGCCCAGCGCTGCGCGGTCACCTTGGTGGGATTCGCTCGCCCGGGCAGGCACAATGTGTACACCTTTGCGCAACGTATTGTTGACGGGTGTGAAGTTGACGGAGAGGGGCATGAGTGAAATTGAAACACTGGTGAAAATGGCCAATCAGATAGCGGCCAATTTCAGCTTTCACGACGACGCAGAGGACCGGCTGACCGAGCATCTACAGAAGTTCTGGGCGCCGGCGCTGAAACGGCAGCTGGTCGATTACGTCGAAGCCGGCGGAGCCGGTCTGGACGAAACCGTGCGGCAATCCGCACGCCGTCTGTCGGTCTGATGGTGGTGCGACTGCCCAGGCCAAAATGAATAAGCCA
This sequence comes from Lysobacterales bacterium, assembly GCA_041601535.1. Taxonomy (GTDB): domain Bacteria; phylum Pseudomonadota; class Gammaproteobacteria; order Xanthomonadales; family SZUA-36; genus JBFIHZ01. The sequence goes on from JBFIHZ010000301.1 coordinate 2,348, forward strand.
CCACTACCCGCCGGCGTGATACTCGCCGGGGGCCGCTCCCGCCGCATGCAACAGGGCAACAAGGCGCTGGCCGTGTTGGCTGGCCAGCCGCTGCTGCAGCATGTGATCGACCGCCTGCGGCCGCAGGTCTGCAGCCTGGTGCTGTCGGTTGACGCATACCAAAGCACGCTGGAGACATTCGGCTTGCCACAGGTAAGTGATACCCGCGCTGGCAGCTGTGGGCCGCTGGGTGGCCTGCTGGCGGCCATGCTGGCCATGCCGCCGGACAGTGATTATCTTCTGTTGGCACCCTGCGATGCGCCCTTTCTGCCGGCGCAGCTTGGCGCCCGGCTGCTGCAGTGTGCGCAACAGGCCAGGCTGCCGGGATGTGTGGTGGAATATCAGGGCGAGTTGCAACCGACTTTTTCGCTATGGCACCGCAGCTTGCAGCAAGCCTTGCAACAGGCCGTGCAGCGAGACGGCCTGTCTGGATTCAAGCAGTTCCTGAACCGCTGTGAACTCGCCCGGCTGCGCTGGCCAGCCTCGCCGGCTTCACCCTTCAATCCATTTTTCAATATTAATTCCGCCCAGGACCTGGCGCGGGCCGAAGACATGCTGGCCCGAGCGACTGGCTGAGTGGCCGGCAGAGTGGTGCGCCTGACAGGATATTGCCGGTTTATAATACGACCATTGTTCAAAGGAGATTTTCATGCCCGCTGAAAAGGCATTCACACCCCTGAATATCGCGGTACTGACCCTGTCGGATACGCGCAGCCTGGAAACCGACACATCGGGTGATGCACTGGTCGAGCTGCTCACCGAAGCGGGCCATCACCTGGCCGCCCGTGAATTGTGCAAGGACAATGTGTACACCATGCGCGCCATCGTCTCGCAGTGGATCGCCAACCCGGAGATTCACGTGGTCATCACCACCGGTGGCACCGGGCTGACCCACCGCGATTCCACCCCGGAAGCCCTGCTGCCCCTGTTTGACCGCTGTATCGAAGGCTTTGGAGAATTGTTCCGGCAGGTTTCCTATGAGGAAATCGGTTCCTCCACGGTGCAATCGCGCTGCTGCGCAGGGCTGGCCAACCAGACCCTGGTATTCAGCCTGCCGGGTTCTACCGGTGCCTGCCGCACCGGCTGGAACCGCATCCTGGCCGAGCAGCTGGATTCCCGTCACCGGCCATGCAATTTTGTCGGCATAACGGCCGCTGGCGGCGGTCAGCACTGATGGCGCAGGGCCTGGTCAGCGTCGCCGACGCGGTTGCTCAGCTGCTGCGCAACAGCCGCGTTCTGGCTGGCAGCGAGAATGTGTCCTTGTTGTCTTCACTGGGCCGGGTGGTGGCAGCGGACATCGAGGGAGTGCTGGCCGTGCCGCCAGCCGATAACAGCTCCATGGATGGCTACGCCATCCGGCACGCGGATATCAACAAGCCTGAACAAGCGCTGCCGGTCAGCCAGCGCATTGCCGCCGGGCATCCACCTCAGGCGCTGGCCGCAGGCACTGCGGCGCGCATTTTTACCGGTGCGGAAATTCCTGCGGGCGCCGATACGGTGGTGATGCAGGAGGACTGTGAAGCGGTCGAGTCGGGCGTCAGAATCCGGCAATTGCCGGAGATCGGCGCCAACCTCCGCCGGCGGGGGCAGGACATCCAGGCGGGGCAGCGGATCTTGCCGGCCGGTCAGCGGCTGCGGCCGCAGGATATGGGCTTGCTGGCCTCGCAGGGCATGAGCCAGGTGACGGTGCGCCAGCGCCTCAAGGTGGCCGTGTTGTCGACTGGTGACGAGCTGATCGAGCCCGGTGCACCGGTACAGCCCGGGCAGATTTACAACTCCAACCGCTATACCCTGCACGGCCTGCTCAGCGGCTGGGGCTTCGAGGTGGTGGATCTGGGCATTGCGGCGGATACTACGGAAGCGGTGCGCGACGGGCTGAGCAAGGCCGCGGAACTGGCCGATGTGATCATCACTTCGGGCGGCGTATCGGTGGGTGAAGAAGATCACGTCAAGGCGGTGGTGGAGTCGCTGGGCGCCATTGACCTGTGGCGCATCGCCATCAAGCCGGGCAAGCCGTTTGCTTTTGGCAAGGTGCAGGGCACACCGTTTCTGGGCCTGCCCGGTAACCCGGTGTCCGTATTCGTTACCTTGCTGATTATTGGCCGGCCGTTCCTGTTTGCCTGCCAGGGGCTGCCGGCAGGGCAGCCTCATGCTTCGCTGCATACCGCACTGTTCAGCAAGCCGGGAAGTACGCGTGAGGATTATCTGCGCGCGCGCCTGACCAGCGCCGGCCTGGAACTGTTTGCCAGCCAGAGCAGTGGTGTGCTGACATCCACCAGTTGGGCCGACGGCCTGGTGCGTCAGCCGGTAGGCGTGGACATCGCACACGGCGATACGGTGGAGTTCCTGCCTTACCCGGCGCTGTTTTCAGCCTGAGGTATCAGCTCAGCAGGTTGACCCGCTGGTATACGCCTTCGCGCAGTCCTTTCTTGCTCATCACCAGGTGCCACAGATAGATGTATTCCGTTTCGAATGCTGCTTTACACGACAGGAAATAGTAGTTGAACATGCGCTTGAAGCGCTGGTCGAATCGATGCTCGGAATCAATTGCCTGGATGTGCGGCCAGTGGTTATTGAAATTGTCATTCCAGGCAGCCAGCGTGGGTGCATAGTACTGGCCGTAGTTTTCCCAGTCGTGGATGGTGAACTGGTGCTGCGCCGCATTGGCCAGGTGATTGATGGCCGGTGCCATCGAATTGCGGAAAATGTATTTTTCTATCCAGGG
>JBFIHZ010000302.1:0-5103 GCA_041601535.1 Lysobacterales bacterium
AGCCTTTTATTGTGCGGATCCAAGGCCTGACTCAATGATTCAAAGCGCATCCAGTCCGTGCTGCGCTGCTCGCCGGTAGTGGTCGCCGTGACATCCACCACCCGTGCCTGTGTGAAACCCGCATCTTTAACCCACCGCATCAGCGTATCGATGGCCGGAATGCACCACACATTGCGCATGCGCGCGTAGCGGCTTTCCGGCACCAGTTCGCTGCGCTCGTCCGTTGGCGGCAGCACCAGGGTTTCCAGTACCAGTGTGCCGTGCGGCCGCAACAGCTGCCGGATCTGCTGCAGGTGCTGATGCGGGTCTCGGCGATGGTAGAGCACCCCCATGCTGAACACCGCGTCAAACCCGGCCGGCGGCGGCGGCAGGTCCTCAATGCCCAGCGGCAGCACGAAATTGGGTTCAGCGCCGGCAAAGTGGCGGCAGGCCAGCCATTGCATGACAAACACCAGGGTGGGGTCTACGCCCACCACCAGCTTCGCGCCAGCGCCCAGCATGCGCCAGCCGAAATAACCATTGCCGCAACCGATATCCAGCACCCGCGCGCCACGCAGATCCACCTCGCCATTCAACCGGTCCCACTTCCAGTCGGAGCGCCATTCGGTATCAATTGCTACGCCACCCAGCCGCAACGGACCTTTACGCCATGGATGCAGTTGCATCAGCGTCTCGCACAGCGCCCGTGGGTCTTCTGCGTCCGCGCCCAGGCTGGGTGCCACGCGGTCCGCCTGCATGCATTGAGTTACGGCCGGCAAAGCCGCTATGGCACCGCGCCAGCGCGGCAGGTCACCATGCTCATGCGTGGCCAGGCGCTCTTCCGCCAGTTGGCTGACAGTCCGCAGCCAGTCACTCTCCGGCCAGGCGCTGGCCAGATCGGCATAGACCCGCGGTGCTGATTGAACTGACACGAACTAACGAATGGCCAGGTAGGAAACGAAATTCACCGCCTGCAACCAGCGCAGGCTGCGCGACCAGCCGGCCTCGCGCAGGCGCTCGAAATGCTGCGTTTCGGTATCGGGCTGCAATACCCGTTCCAGCGCGCTGCGTTTGCGGGCGATTTCCAGGTCAGAGTAACCGCGGGCACGCTTGAAATCATGATGCACTTCGGTCATCAGTTCCTGTTCGAACGGATCTTCAAACCGTATCTTTTCCGACACCAGCAGCGCACCACCCGGCCGCGTGCCCTCGGCAACCCGCCGCAGTAAGGCCAGGCGCTGAGCCGGGTCGACAAACTGCAGGGTGAAGTTCAGCACCGTCAGCGAGGCATCGGCGATCGGCACGGTACAGATGTCCTGTTCCACGAACTCTACCGGCGCCAGTCCGTCCGCCGGATCCAGCAGTTGCCGGCAACGCGCCAGCATGTCCGGTGAGTTGTCCACCGCCACAAAGCGCACGCCTGGCTGGTTCACTGCCTGGCGCATGGCCTGCGTGGCCGCGCCCAGCGAACAGCCCAGGTCATACACCCGGCTGTCGGGCTGCACGAACCGCCGTGCCAGCAGGCCCAGCATGCGCAGGCCCAGGCCGTAAGCCGGCACGGAACGCTCGATCATGTCCGGAAAAACGCGCACCACCCGGTCATCAAATACAAAATCACCCGGTTGGGCGGCCTGTTGCTGGTAAATATTGTCTTTTTCGCTCATATTCTCGGTCATCCTGGCACCGCTGGTTTGGCTTGCAGCGGCCGTCACCGCTGCTGAAATGACTTCTGGCGCATGGGTATTGTACGGGCTTCTGCTATGGTGATCCTGGGAGAAAACCTGCATCACGTAACCGTCCGCCCGTGTGCCGGAAACAGAATTCAAACAACAAGGAGGTCAGCCGTGCTTGATAACCCTTTGATCTGGGCCATAGTCTTTACCTTCCTGGCGATCACCATCGTCCGCAAGGCCGTTATTATCGTTCGCCAGGGTTTTGAATACACGCTGGAGCGGTTTGGCCGTTACAGCGCCACCTTGCGTCCCGGCTTTCATTTCATCGTGCCGTTTATCAATCGCGTGGGGCACAAGATCAACATGATGGAACGGGTGGCCGACGTGCCGTCACAGGAAGTCATTTCCCGCGATAACGCATTGCTGACGGTAGACGGCGTGGTGTTTTTCCAGATCCTCGATGCAGCCAAGGCGGCCTACGAGGTCCATCGGCTGGAACACGCCATCCTCAACCTCACCATGACCAATATCCGTACCGTGCTGGGTTCGCTGGACCTGGACGATGCGCTGTCCAAACGTGACGACATCAACGCGCGCCTGCTGAACGTGGTGGACGAGGCCACTACCCCGTGGGGGGTGAAAGTCACGCGCATCGAAATCAAGGACATCAGTCCGCCGATGGACCTGGTCGAATCCATGGCCCGGCAGATGAAAGCCGAGCGCGAAAAGCGCGCCAATATTCTCGAAGCCGAGGGCTTCCGCCAGGCGCAGATCCTGCGCTCTGAAGGAGAGAAGCAGGCCGCCGTGCTGGAGGCTGAAGGCCGCAAGGAAGCCGCGTTTCGCGATGCCGAAGCGCGCGAACGCCTGGCCGAGGCGGAGGCCAGGGCCACCGCGGTGGTATCCGAGGCCATTGCTGCCGGAGATATGCAGGCGGTTAACTATTTCGTGGCGCAGAAGTATGTGGAAGCGCTGAAAGCATTTGCCACCGGGCCCAACAACAAAACCATGTTATTGCCGTTCGAGGCAACCGGCATACTTTCCAGCCTGTCCGGCATTGGTGAAGTGGCCAAGCAGGCATTTGGCAAAGACACGGCAGCGCGCTGAGGAGTTGATCATGGACAGCCTGGACCAAGTCGTATTCTGGCACTGGTGGATTCTGGCCGGCGTGTTGTTGATCCTGGAACTTACCAGCCCGGCCTTTTTCTTTTTATGGGTGGGCATTGCCGCCGCTGCCGTCGGCTTCCTGATGCTGTTGTTTCCCGGCCAGCCGATTGAACTCCAGCTGGTTCTGTTCAGCGTACTGTCCATCGTTGCGGTGGTGGCCTGGCGCCGCTACCGGGAACGCCACCCGCCGGTGTCTGACCAACCATTGCTCAACCAGCGCGGCCGCCAATACCGGGACCGCGTATTCACCTTGCACCATCCGATTGTCAACGGGGTGGGCAAAGTGGAGGTCGACGATTCCACCTGGCGGGTCAAAGGCCCCGATCTGCCGGCCGGCACGCAAGTGCGCGTCATTGACGTGGACGGCGTGGTGTTTGTGGTGGAGCAGGCAGACTAGCGCCGGCCCGGGGCTGCACCCCGGCCAGGCCGCCCGATCGCGGCCAGAAACCCGGGTCCGTTCCGGGCCAATCCCCGGTTAATCCTTCGGCCCGCCTTCTGTCATGGCGGGCGTTTGACTATACTAGCCCGCACATCGCAGCAGGCCTCACATCGCCATGAACAGATTTTCGCTCAAGTACACGACCGCCCGTTGGACGGCGGGTGCCATCTCATCGGGACACGCCCGGCCCGGTGTCATGCCGTGCCCGCTAAATGTCACGGCCCGGTCCGTCGCAACCGTGGGCGGAATTGCATGAGCGCTTCCACCAAACCTTTGACATTTCAGCAATTTATTGCCCGGTTGGACGAATACTGGTCGGCCCAGGGCTGTGTGCTGGTACAACCGCTGGACCTGGAGGTAGGGGCCGGTACCTTCCACCCCGCCACCTTCCTGCGTTCGATTGGCCCTGAGCCCTGGAGCGCGGCCTATGTGCAACCCTGCCGCCGGCCCACCGATGGCCGTTACGGTGAAAACCCCAACCGCCTGCAACATTACTATCAGTACCAGGTGGTCATGAAGCCGTCACCGGATAACATCCAGGAGCTTTACCTGGGCTCGCTGGCGGCCGTCGGCATTGACCCCGAGGTGCACGATATCCGGTTTGTCGAAGACAACTGGGAATCCCCCACGCTGGGTGCCTGGGGCCTGGGCTGGGAAGTGTGGCTGAACGGCATGGAAGTCACGCAGTTCACCTACTTCCAGCAGGCCGGCGGGCTGGAGTGCAAGCCCGTGCTGGGTGAAATCACCTATGGTACCGAGCGCCTGGCGATGTATTTGCAGGGTGTGGATACGGTGTATGACCTGGTGTGGACCGATGCGGGTGACCGCACCGTCACCTACGGTGAGGTGTTCCTGCAGAACGAAGTGGAGCAGTCTCACTATAATTTTGAGCATGCCGACACCGATGCCCTGTTCGGCTGGTTTGATACCTGTGAACAGGCCGCGCAAAAGCTGGTGGAGTTGAACCTGCCCTTGCCTGCCTATGAACAGGTTTTGAAAGCCTCACACACCTTCAATCTGCTGGATGCCCGGCGCGCCATTTCAGTCACCGAGCGCCAGCGTTTTATCCTGCGGGTGCGTGATCTGGCACGCCGCGTGGCAGAATCGTATTACGCGCGGCGCGAATCGCTGGGATTTCCCGGCCTGGAGCAAGCTGAACATGAGTAAAAACACCGCTCCGGCCGCGCCAGACTGCCATGACCTGATTATTGAACTGGGTTGCGAAGAACTGCCGCCCAAGGCCCTTGATGAACTACGGGAAGCCTGGTTCAGTGCGGTCTGCGCCGGGCTGACCAGCCAGAACCTGGCTTTCGACGCAGCGTCCAGCCAGGCATTTTCCAGCCCCCGGCGGCTCGCCCTGCTGTTACGCCAGGTGGCCAGTCAGCAACCCGACCAGCACCAGCAGCGGCGCGGACCCGCCGTTAGCGCGGCGTTTGACGGCGACGGCAAACCCACCGGTGCCGCACTTGGCTTCGCCCGCTCCGTTGGCCTGCCGGTTGATGCCCTGGAAACGCTGAAAACCGACAAGGGCGAGTGGCTGGTGGCCGAGGTGCATCAGGCCGGCAAACCACTGGACGACCTGCTGTTCGATGTCTTGCAGCAGGCCCTGCGGCAGCTGCCTGTACCCCGCCCGATGCGCTGGGGCAGCCACGAGTTCAACTTCGTCAGGCCAGCGCACTGGCTGCTGGTAGTGCATGGCGAACGCGTGCTTGCAGGAAGTTTGCTGGGGCTGCACAGCGACCGGCTGACGCGCGGTCATCGGATCCATGCACCCGGTCCGCATGCGCTGCAGCAGGCGGGCGACTACCTGGATGTGTTGCGCCAGGCTTACGTGCTGGCTGACCAGGC
>JBFIHZ010000303.1:0-5096 GCA_041601535.1 Lysobacterales bacterium
AGCTGCCGTGCCACCCGGCCGGCCAGGCGGGAATAGCGCGCATGGCGGGCTTTCCAGCCGCCAGCCTGGGCCAGTTCCTGCAGCGCCTGGTCCAGTGCCAGCATGCCATTAACCGATGGGGTGAAAGGGGTGGATTGCCGGCTCTGATGCGATTCCCACAGGGCCAGGTCCAGGGTCAGACTGCGCGGCGGTACGGCAGCTTCATCCAGCGCGGCTTTGCGCAGTAAAACAAAACACAGGCCCGGTATGCCGTGCAGGCATTTATTGGCCGTGGCGGCGCAGGCAGCCAGTGCTGTCGAGTCAAACGGAATGTCTTCGGCTCCGAAGCTGGAAACGCCATCGAGCAGCAGACTGGCAGCATGTTGCTCACACAAGGCCAATAATTCATCAATCGGGTTCAAACGACCGGTGGTGGTTTCGTGATGCACGGCTGCCACGTGCGTATACACCCCGGATGACAGGGCATCGGCAACCTGTTGCAGGCCCCAGGGCTCACCCCAGGCATGCTCGACCGCGTCTGCATCGATGCCATGAATGGCCGCAATGCGCGACAGACGCTCGCCGTAAACGCCATTTTCGAGCACCAGTAGCTTGCTGTCGCGCGGCAGCAGGGTGGACATCATGGCTTCCAGCGCGGTCGTTCCCGAGCCTCCCAACAACACGGCAGTCCAATCCGGTGGTGACACGCCATACACGGCCAGCAGTTCCTTGCGTACGCGGTCCTGCAGCGCAAAAAATTCCGGCTCACGGTGGCACAGGTCAGTAGCGGCAGCTGCCCGGCGAACCGTGTCGCTGAGGCTGACCGGGCCCGGGTTCAACAGTATGCTTCGCATCTTCCAGACCCTTTCAGACTGTCCACATACCAGAGCGGTACAGCAGCAACAGCGTACACGCAAGCAGGTAGATGCTGATTGGCAACTCGCCATTCCGCATCAGCGACTGGCGCGCGTTCCATTCGGCATCAGTGTTCGGCTGCCAATTCAGGCTGGTGGGAAACATCGCCGGCGTGCCAGCGCTCCAGTCGCGCCATGGTTCGCCGAACAGGCGTTCCAGCTTGGCGTCTTCATAGCGGATGGCCGCGGGATAATAAAATGTGAAAAAGACCACCACCACGGCAACCAGACCCCAGTGCGCCGCAGCCAGCGTGAAGCCACCCAGTATCAGGAAATTGCCCAGATACAGCGGGTGCCTGACCAGCGAATAAGCCCCGGTAGTGGCCAGTTGCTTGTTTTTATAAATGACACCAGCGGCGTAAATACGCCAGATCTGACCCAGCAGGGCGATCGCGAGACCGATCAGGATGCGGCTTTCGCCTGCGGCCAAAGTGAACCAGGCACACACGGGCAACAGCAGCAGGCCCAGCCCCTGGCGGGCGATTTCGTTGTAACGCAGGCGGTCAATTAAGCCCGCCAGGCCGGTACGGCCGCCCATTTTCTGTGCCCTTCTTTTGGCCATGCTCTGTTTGCCTCCCCGGATCACGGCCCGGCTTTTTTTGTCGTGGTGTCGCCACGAAACACGAAAATTGCGGCTTATGCCACTACCTGCGATGCGAACCCGCGTCACGCAATGATATCAACTGTACGCTCGAGCCCTTGGGCGCCGCCCGCCCCGCCAGGTCAACCTGCATGTGCGCCTCGCCCATGGTTGACCGTAATCCGGCCCACTGTCAGCGGCCAGGCACAAGCTGCATATTGTAAGCCGCCGAACGACGACAGGCCAATGCATTGAGCATCAGGTAACGATCAGGAGTCTGCCCATTCGCTGTTGATGCCGAGATGCGCCATCAGGCGCCGCCTGACTTCCACCGGCTTGACGTCCGGCCGGGGCAAACCGGCAGGCACGCCCGGGCGGGTTTTCAGGTGCAACAGGTCGGGAGCCGTGTTGCCGCGCAGAAACTCCCGCAGTTCCGTTGCTGCCACAGCTTCCCGGCTGCTGCGATAACCGCAGGCACTGGCCACCGCCGCGAAACTGATGGCCGGGCTGACAGTGGATTGCCCTCCGGTTGACTCGTGCACGCCGTTGTCCAGCAGCAGGTGATGGAAATTGTCACCGGCATAGGCACCCACCGTGGCGAAATTGCCCATTCGCATAAGCGCCGCACCATCGCCATCGAGTACCCACACCTGCTTGTGTGGCAGCGCCAGCGACAGGCCCAGCCCGAAAGACGAGGCGCAGCCCATGGAGCCAACCATATACAGATGGTTGGGCCGGTCTGCCACGGCAAACAGCTCACGCCCGGTATACCCGGTTGACCCAATCAGGATGCTGTCGGATTCATCACAGGCCTCAACCACTTCGGCCAGCGCCTGTTGACGGCTGAGCTGTGCCTGGCCGGGTTCAAAAAATGGCCCGGTGTAGGCAGCGGGTGCGGATTGCGCCTGCCAGCGGGTTTGCAGCTCCGCTGGTGCCACCGAGCCCTTACGCATCACGAATGCATAGGGTCTGGCCGATTTTGCCATCTGCCAGTTGGCCACCATCAACGCGCCTTCCACATCGTCGGCATTACGCGGAAACCAGGTCCACGGAATCTGCAGCTCATCCAGCAGTTTGCCGGTAATCTGACCCATCAATTCATGCTGCGGTTCATCCGGCAAACCCGGCTCCCCCCGCAGGGTAATAATCAGCAGGATGGGGATGCGGAATACCCAGTTCAGTGAGCTGAGCGGGCTGATGGCATTACCCAGCCCGGAATTCTGCATCATCGCCACCGCCGGGCGGCCAGCCACAGCGGCACCGCTGGCCGTGGCCACCGCGTCGCCTTCGTTGGCCGACGAGATGTAGTGCATTTCCGGGTCGTCGATCACCCGGTTGATGAACGGCGTGAGAAAAGAGCACGGCACGCCTGCCCAGGTGGTCAATCCCATCGCTTTGGCCGGCCCGATAAAATCGTCTGCTTCAATCATGATGTCAGTTTATGCTGTCCTGGTATAAAGGCCTGACCAAAGCTGCGTCCGGCCCTGATTTATCCTTTGTGCTGGTCCAGGCACCGGCTCAGGACCGGTGCCCATACGCGAAATCGGCGGCGCGTTGCACATCTTCCAGATCGTTAATGTCCATCCAGTGGCCATTGATGTACTGCACCTGTGGGGCATGGCCACTTTCGATCAGCAGGTTGATCAGCCGCGGCAAGCCCATGCCGTCGAAGCCAGAGCGGGATTTGAGTTCATGCAGGGCTTCCAGCACCATTTCTCGCCCGGCCCCACTGATGCGCAACATGCCTACCCAGCGCCCGTCCGGCGGACGATCGGTCCAGTGACGGTCCGGGCTGATTTGCTGCAAGGTCACTTTCTGCTGGTACATCGCACGATCGTCCGGCGCGGAACACCAGGCCAGATCATTGGTATTGCCCACCACTTCGTCCAGCGGCGAGGAATCAACCACGGCCAGTAACGGTGCGTCCCAGTCCAGCAGATTGTTGAGGATATAGGTACGGAACAACAGGTCACCGTACAACAACACCGTGTCATCGCCCAGCGTGTCTATGGCGCGTTCCAGCGAAGCCAGCTCGCTGTTGGTTTCCCAATCATCGTTGACCACTACCTTGATACCCTGCACGTCGATGGCGTCAGCGTGATAGCCCGCCACCACAGTGATGTCATTGATGCCCTGCCCTTTGAACTTGTCCACCAGGCGGCGCAATACGGGTTTGCCAGCCACCGGGATCATCACCTTGGGCCGGTCGCGGGTAAGCTCATCCAGCCCCTGCCCGCGGCTGGCCGCCAGGATAATGGCCGAGGTGTTGCCGCCACTGCTGCGGGCGTAGCGTTTTTCTGCTTGCAACAGCTCGTCTGCACCCTGCAGGCGGAAAATCTCTGACACGGTGGCCACCTGGCCTTCCACATCGACCAGCGATTCCGTCTGCTGGATGTGCGCCGCGGTAGCCTGCATGGCTGAAATGGCCGCGCGCACCATGTGATTGGCCCAGATCACCAGGCTGACATGATGCTGCCGAAACACCTCGGTCGGCGTGGCATAGTACTTGGTAGGAACAATAACCAGCGGACAGCGCTCGCCCCATTCGCGGGCGAACTGCAACACCTCGTCAGGCCGGCTGAGCTTGCTGTGGATCAGGATGGCATCGGCACCTGCCTGGCGATAGGCCTCACCCCGGCGGATGGCTTCATCCAGCCCCCAGCCGGCAATAAAGGCTTCGACGCGCGCCACGATGCTGAAATCGTCATCCAGTTGGGCGTCTTTACCGGCCTTGATCTTGCCGCAGAAGGTATCCACGTCTTCCAGCGGTTGTTGTTCACCCTGGATAAAGCTGTTGGTCTTGGGAAACAGCTTGTCTTCAATGCATACGCCGGCGATTCCACGCTGCTCCAGCTTTTTCACCAGCCGGCGCATATTGTTGAAATCGCCATAACCGGTATCGCCGTCCAGCAATATCGGTATGGAGGTGGCATCGGACATGAACTCCAGCGTATCCACCACCTGGGTCCAGCTGAGCTCGTTGTTATCGCGAACGGCGTGCTGCGCGGACAGCGCCAGGCCGGAACCCCATATGCCTTTGAACCCGGCTTCTTCAACGATCCGGGCCGCCAGCCCGTTGTGCGCCTCCATAATGAATTCGGTCTCGCCTGAGCGAAGTAGCGCACTTAACTGGCTGGTTTTTTTGCTCATCAACTTATCCGCACTGCTGATCAAAATTTCGCGTGTTCGCGACGAATGGCCGGCAGGATCTCATCACGTGCACGCAACACATCGGCGGGGAAATCGATTTCCACCCACGGCAAGCCGCTTACATCCTCGAAACCGCACTGCCGGGGATGTAACAGCAGTATATTACGCAAGACTTCCTCGTGAGGCGCATCCGCCAAACCCTCACGTTCATACCGCAGGCATTCGTCGGCAATGCGTACTGCCATATCCGCGTCAAACCTGAAAAAGCCCACCGACTCGCCCAGCTGGTCGTACTCAAGGCCGGGTTTGAGCTGCTTGCGGAACTCCACCATCAGGCCATCGCGCACCGCGATCTTGACCGGCTCGTCACCGGGGACAAAATCCCGGTCCAGCAGGAAACAATTGGCGTGTGGCGAGTGCAACAGGCGTTCCAGTATGGCCGGATGATACAGCACGTCGGCATCCATTATGAG
>JBFIHZ010000304.1:0-5088 GCA_041601535.1 Lysobacterales bacterium
GCGATAGATATCCAGGCCAGTCTGGATGCGTTCACCAGCCTGGCGGCCGTAACTCAGTCCACGTTCACGTGGACCACCGCTTACATGGATCAGTGGAAAAGGGGGTGTGGTTTTTGTTGTTGTCATGAAACACTCTACATCAATGATGGCCGCTAATGATGTTCAAGACGAAACACGTGGGCAGCTACCGGATGAAACCGTGCGTTTTTATAACGGGTCACACGCTGCTTTATATATAAGTAGCGCGTTCAGGGGCTGATCCGCCATTACTGTCGGGTAAGAAAGTATGGTTTGGGGAATAAGTTCGCCCCAGGCATGCCCTGCGCTTGGTCCAGTGGAAGTGAAATTTCGATTGTGTTGTCTGTTGCCGTCCGGATTTCCGGTGGCTCTGCCGTCATAGGGAATAGTTGTACTTCGAGGGAGGCGGGGCTGAACTGTATCAGTCCGGCACATTGAACAATCTGGAGATGAGGATGAAGCACAGTCAAACCGACCACAGCGATACACGCTGGCTGTACACGACTATCCTGGGGGCCGCTGCGGCTTTGATGCTGCCCATGGCGTTACATGCTCAGTCAGCAGACACGCCCGATGAGGCGGAAGATGCGAAACAGGAGGAGCCGGCGATTGAAAATGTAATGGTCATGGGTTCACGCCTGCCCTCTGACCTGTCCACGTTACCGGGCTCATACCAGGTGCTGTCGCTGCTTGATATCGAAGTACAGACCGCCTTTTCGTCCGACATGGGTGTGCTGCTGGAACAGTCCATCCCCGGTATGGCGGTCAACCAGGGTGATGCGTCGAACTTCACCAACACCATCCGCGGCCGTGAACCCGCTTACCTGATCGATGGCTTTCCACAGACACTACCTTTGCGGGGCGGTGGCCGTGATATGCGCATCATTGATCCCAGTGCGATAGAGCGTATTGAAGTCATTCGCGGCTCCACTGCCCTGTACGGCCAGGGTGGCGCCGGTGGTTATATCAACTACATCACACGTACGCCGGAAAAAGGCCAGTGGACGTTTGCCACGGAAGTGGGTCTGGGTGCCTCACTCAGCAAGTTTGACAGCGATGGCTTCAACTACCAGGCCCGCCAGCTTATTATGGGTGGCGAGGATCGTTGGGATCTGCTGGTCAGTGCGTTCTATGAAGACTTGGGTATTTTCTACGATGCACAGGGTGATGCCATTCCGCCCGATCCATTTCAGCAGGGCGGTGTATCAGAATCCGATACAAAGAACTTCCTCGGCAAGCTGGGATTTGACCTGGATGAGGATCAGCGCTTCGAGTTCACGCTGAACTACTACAAGAAGTCGCAGGATACCGATTATGTGGCCGGCACCAATGGCTCGGTGCCGGATATCAAGGCACCACGTGTGCCTAAAAACTCCCCTGATGCCACCTTCTTTGGTAATGGCCCGATAGATCCCTATACCGAAAACGTGTTTGCCGCCGTCAACTATCTGAACTCGGATGTTTTGGGAAGCTCGCTGAAAATCCAGGGCATGTACCAGGACTACGATGGCACCTTCCCGTTCAATCCCCGTTATTACCCGGCCGGAGACAGCTCGGCCATCGTGGGAGAAAAGTACGCTTTGCGCGCAGACGTAAATACCCCGCTTGGTTTAGCCGATGGGTTCCTGTTGTGGGGTGTTGAGTGGACCCAGGACAAAACCGGCCAGAGCGGCGTGGCCACCAAGGTGCTGATCATGCCCACGGTAGAGCTGGATTCATACGCTGCGTTCGCGCAGGCCAGTTTCAACCCGACCGACCGTTTCTCTATTGTTGGCGGTTTCCGCTACGAAGATGCGCGGCTCAAGGTGCCTGATTACCAGACGGTGCAACAGTATGTTGATCCATCAGACCCGAGTCGCGGATTCCGCTCGGACAATCTGCCGGTTGAGGGCGCCACCTTGTCTTATGACGAACCCTTGTTCAATATCGGTGTGGTGTATGAGTTTATCGATGATATGTCCGTGTTTGCCGCTTTTTCCCAGGGCTTTACCGTTACAGACATTGGCCGCGTGCTGCGTAACTTTTCCGGTGGCTCGGTACTGGACCGGGTGAACGATACCCGCCCCCAGATCACCGATAATTATGAAATCGGCGTGCGCACTACTACCGAGAATTTTTCCGGTTCCGTCGCGTTCTACCGCAACGAATCCAGTCTGGGCTCCAGCTGGGATCCGCTGACCCTGGAAATTCTGCGTGACCCCGAACGGGTTTGGGGCATCGAGCTGGCGGGTGATGTGTATCTCGACCGGGTCCGCTTCGGTGGCACGGTGGGCTGGGCCAACAGCGAAGTCGATGGTGACGACGACGGCGAGTACGAATCCGAGCTGAACTACTGGCGTGTTCCCCCGGTAAAGATCACCGGCTACGTGGAGTATGATTTCCGTTCTGGCTGGACCATGCGACTGCAGGGCCTGAAGGTCAGCAGCGAAAACCGCTTCCCGGATGTCACGCCATATACCCGCAGTGCCCAGTCTCCGATCGATGGCTACTTCCTGCTGGATGCATCCGTTACGGGTAAAGTCGGTCCGGGCAAGGTCACGCTGGGTATCAAGAACGTGCTGAATAACGAATACTTTGCCGTGCTGGCGCAAACCTCCACAGCCAGCCGGCCTGAGACCTATACCATGGCACAAGGCGCAACAGCCCTGCTCAAGTACCGCATTGACTACTGAGTTCCAGCGAATGGAAACGACGGGGCGGGTGACAACACCCGTCCCGGTTTTTTACAGGAGAGACACAATGAGAAAGTTTGCCCGCACCCCGGTGCTTTCATGCTGCATGGCACTGACGGTTGCTCTAGGTTTCACAGCCAGCCTGTTGGCAGATCCGCCGATTGTTCCCACCAAAGAGGAGGAAGCACAGGCTTTTTTCTACAGCCTGCCCAACGACTTTTTCAAAACCCTGCTGCAGGAACCACCGGTCACCATAGACGGCCAGACCTTGCACCCGAAATACCAGTATTACCTGGAGCAGCGTAAATCCGAAATACCCTCATCTGTAAAGCGTGCCGGGCAGAAAAAACGCCTGCTTGATCCGGTGCAGCGCGCCAGGATGCTCGCTGGCACCGACCGCAACTGGACGTTTCGTACCAAGGTCACGGAGCCGATGAAGTTTACCCAGGATGTGGTTATTCCCGGGCCGGGAGGCGACATCACTGCACGGGTTTATGTGCCGCATACCGATGCCATCGAAGTATTGCCGGTGATGGTCTATTTTCATGGCGGTGGCTGGCTGTTCGCCAGCGTGGATGCAGCCGACCGCGCCATGCGCCTGCTGGCCAATGAAGCGGACATGATAGTGGTTTCATCCAACTACCGCATGGGCCCTGAACACAAGTTTCCGGCCGCGCACGATGATGCCTTCGCCGCGTTTCAATGGACGCAGGAGCACGCTGCGGCTTTTGGGGGTGATCCGGCACGTGTGGGTGTAGGCGGAGACAGCGCGGGCGGTAACATGGCGGTGTCGATTTCCTACCAGTTGCTGCAAGCCGGGAAAAATCTTCCCGCCCTGCAATTGCTGTATTACCCGGCTGTTGATCGGCGCAAGGATTTATACGAATCGTACGAACTGTTTGGCGAAGGGTTTGCGCTGGACAAGGCTTTTGGTCAGATGATGGAAGATCTGGTCTACCCTTCACCAGAAGCAAAGAACGACATTCGCATGTCACCCATGCTGGCCAAATCCTTCAAGGGCATGCCGCCTGCGCTGGTGGCCACCTCCGGGTTTGACATGCTGCGGGATCAGGGCAAGGTCTACGCCGAACGGCTGGATAAAGACGGAGTTGAAGTACATTACGTCAACTTTCCCTCGCTGATTCACGGCTGGATGCAATGGTCCGGAGTCATGGACGATGCCGAGAAAGCCTGTGTTGAAACGGCAAGACTGGCAGGGCAAATGATTCGTCAGTAAGATGTCCGCTTAAGGCTGAGCGTCGCCGGCACCGGGGTGCTGGCGGCCTGGCAAAGAGTTTCTTTAAACCGGCAGGATCCACCCTGATGAAAAGTTCATGCGCGCTGGGTCGCGTTAAGGCAGTTTTATTGTTTGCATTTTTTGGTTTTACCGATCATACCCCGGCCAGTGCGCAGGATAGCGCCTACAGGTTTGATTTTGTTTATACCGGCGATGTGCTTTCCAATGTTACGGGGGGTGTGCAGGAAGACACGCGTTACCTGGATAACCTGGACCTGGTGCTGGAAGTGGACGCTGAGCAGGCTCTCGGCTGGGACAATACCACCATTATGGTTTACGGCCTGTACAACAACGGCAATCGCTTTTCTGAAGACGTGGTGGGCGATGCTCACGTGGTGAGCAATATTGAAACCGGCGTGCGGGCGTTCCGGCTGTACGAATTCTGGGTGGATCACCGCTTTGCGGATGACCGTGCCTCACTGCGTTTCGGGCTGTATGACCTCAACTCCGAATTCGACGCCATGGAAACCTCCGGATTGTTCCTCAACAGTGGTCACGGCATTGGCAGCGATTTCGGCCAAACCGGTGAAAACGGGCCTTCCATTTTTCCGCTGACATCGCTGGCCTTGCGGGGCGAGTACGATTTCGGCAATAACTGGCTGGTGCGTGCGGCTGTTCTGGATGGTGTGCCGGGCGACCCGGATCATCCCAAGCGGACCACGATAAAACTGGGCGATGGCGACGGAGCCCTGCTGGTGGGTGAAATCAATTACCAGCTGCCTGCCGCGCGCATGGCGCTGGGGACGTGGCGTTACACCGCGCGCTTCGAGGATCTGGTCAGCGGTGAACAGCGTAACGGCAATGCCGGCTTCTACGCCTTTATTGATGGCCGGGTGTACAGCGAATCCGCTGATCCGGAGCAGGGCCTGAACCTGTTTCTGCGGGCGGGCCAGGCGAATGACGATTTCAATGTGTTCAAAAGCTACATCGGCGCTGGCGGTGTCTACCGCGGCCTGTTCCCCAGCCGGCCGGAAGATGAGCTGGGCCTGGCGTTGGCGATGGCCAATAGCGGGTCTGCATACCGCAGCCTGGAGCCCGCCGATTCGCATGAGCTTTCGATCGAGCTGACTTACCGTGCCCAGGTGCACCCCAATATCGCGC
>JBFIHZ010000305.1:0-5064 GCA_041601535.1 Lysobacterales bacterium
AAATTCCGCTATGACTTTGCCGACCAGTCCAGCCTGACCGTGGTGTTCAACGCGGTGGACTCTCCGATGGCGGATGATCCGGGCGCGCTGAACGCCGGCGAGGTGGCGCAGGACCGCCGTCAGGCGGCACCGCGCAATGTTGCGTTCAATGCGGGTGAAACCCTGGAGCAGCACAAACTGGGCCTGGTGTGGCGCAAGCCGCTGGCGCAGGGGCATGGCCTGTTGCTGCGTGGCCATGCCATAAGCCGTGATTTCCAGGCGCGTCTGCCATTTGATGTCAACAGCAACGGGCAGGGCGGCGCAATTGACCTGACGCGCGACGTGGCCGGTCTGGGCGGGCACTGGTCGTGGACGCGTGCCGCGGCCTCCGGTGGTGAGAACCGCCTGGTGGTGGGCGCCAGTTTCGACCAGCAGCGCGATCTGCGCCGCCGCTACGCCAATAACCAGGGCGTGCAGGGTGACCTGACCACCTTCCAGGACGAAGACGTGGATGCCTCTGGCGTGTTTATGGAGAACTCGCTGGATTTCGCCGGCCGCTTCACCTTATCGCTGGGGGCGCGCCTGGATGACATGGATTATTCAGTTAACGACCGCACCGGCGCGGGCGGCTCGGGCACCACCAGCTTCCGCGAGTTCAGCGCCATGGCGGGCCTGAACTGGGCC
The DNA here is from genome assembly GCA_041601535.1 of Lysobacterales bacterium. GTDB lineage: Bacteria > Pseudomonadota > Gammaproteobacteria > Xanthomonadales > SZUA-36 > JBFIHZ01. Next base: position 664 of record JBFIHZ010000305.1, read on the forward strand.
CTGGCACCCACGCTCAGCCTGTATGGCAACCTGTCCACCGCGTTTGATCCGCCGGCGATTACCGAATTGGCCAATCCCTTCGGGCCGACCGGTTTCAACCAGCAGCTGGACCCGCAAACCGCGCTCAGCAGCGAACTCGGCCTGAAAGGCCAGGCGCCAAACGCGGCCTGGCAGTTGGTGGTATTTCATGTGGACGTTGAGGATGAGATCGTGCCATTTGAGCTGGCCGGCTCCGGCCAGTCGTTTTTCCAGAACGCCGGCAGCTCCACCCACCAGGGCGTGGAAGCCTCGTTCTCTGCCGAGCTGATGCCCGGTGTTGAACTGGTCGCGGCCTATACCTTTTCGGACCTGAAATACGATGAGTTCATCGGCACGGGGGGAGAGGATTTTGGCGGCATGCGCATCCCCGGCGTGCCGCAACATCTGCTGAATGTGGGGCTGAGCTGGCAACATGCTTCGGGTTTTTATGCCGCCTGGGATGGCCTGTATGCGGGCGCTTTCTACGCCGATAACCGCAACAGCGTGAAAACCGGCAGCTACTTCACCTCGGATGTGCGTGCCGGCTATCGCTGGACTTCAGCGGAATGGGCATTGGAGCCGTTTGTGGGCATCAATAACCTGTTTGACGAATCCTACAGTGGCAATATCCGCATCAATGCCAGTTTCGGCCGCTATTATGAGCCCGCGCCGCTGCGCAACTTCTATGCAGGCCTGGAATTGCGTTACGGGTTTTAGCAGCGCCGGGCTGGCCACGCCGGGCCGTTGAGCAAGCCGGGGTTTGGCGGTGTGGATCAGGCGATTATGGAGTTCAGTGATTGCCGGTAAGCGGCTGATCAGGATGCTTCAGGGGCATTGCAGTCCGTCCAGGCTGGACAGCCGTTGCAGCGTCAGTTGGCCGCTGCCAAAACCCGCTTCTGTGGCCTGGTAACTGGCGCTGCCGCCGGCACAGCTCAGGCTGAGTTGCAGCGAGCCCCAGGGCAGGCCTTCCACGGTGGCCGGGTCGAACTGCTCGCCGAACACGCCGCCGCGCGTGGTCAGCATTTCGTCAAACACGAATTTGCCCTGCTCAATGGCGCCGACACCGAAAAACCAGCGCCGTTTGCCGGCCGGGTCAAAGCTGAACCAGTAAACCAGCACCCGGCTGTCATTCAGCACTTCCAGGGTATAACCCTCGCCGGCGTGGCTGGGGTCATACCAGGAGCCACTGAGCGGCGCTTCTTCGCGTATCGGGCCGAGTTGCGCCGCGCCGCAGTCCAGGCCCATCACGCGCGACAGGCGGGTCAGTTGCTGACGCCCCTGGTCGCTGCCGATAAACCAGTCCATCTGTGCCGACTCGCAATCCTGCCAGGTAAACGCTGCGCTGCCCACCACGGTCTCTGATACTTTGTCCGGATCGAAACCATCGCCAAACTCGCCGCCACTGATGCGCAGCAACTCGGGAAACAGGATGCGCCGCCCGCTGATTTCGCCGATGGCGATGTACCAGTCCTGCTCACCGGCAGAGTCATAGGTGAACCAGTACAGTACCGCGCGGTTGCCTGCCAGCACTTCCAGCATAAAGCCCTCACCGGAATGGTCCGGGTCATACCAGGCGGCGGACACGCCGGGCTGCAGAACAAACGGCGGCGGTGTGGCCTGGCTGGCGTTTAATACCAGTTTTTGCCCCGCGGATACGTTGTTCAGTACGGTTTCGCCGCCGTGCGGCCACAGCACCCGGAGGCTGTCAGCCTGGCTGGCACCGCCCAGGCCGAAATGCTGGGTTAACGGGTTTTGGGATTCGTAGTTACTGCCGATGGTGATTTCGCGGGTCTGGGTGATGCCGCCGGCTTCAAGCTGCACCACGGCAGCGACTGCGGACGGGTTGTTGACCTCGCCCTGCAAGGTAAGCTGCAGGTAACCGGGGTTGTGCGGCAAATCGTTGCGGTACAGCCGCGTCAGCCCTTCCCAGTTGGACGTGAAAATATCGATGTCGCCATCCAGGTCATAGTCAAAGCACACCACGCCGCGGCCCTGACCGGTGTCGTTCAGTTTCAGGCTGGCGCTGCTTTCCACGAAGGTGCCGTCCTGCTGGTTCAGGTAAAGCTGTGAGCGGTCGCTGCGAAAGTCGGTCTGGTTGGGGCCGTAGGAAGGAAAGCCGTTAACGTGGAAGATGTCCAGCCAGCCGTCGTTGTCAAAATCCGCAGCACAGGCGCCCCAGCCCCAGTGCCCGATGGCCACCCCGGCCTGCTGCGAGACGTTTTCGAAATTGCCCAGGCCATCGTTGCGGTACAAGCGGTTACCGCTGGAGCCCCAGGTGTTGGGCTCGGCCGGATCCCAGATGCTGCTGATAAACCAGTCCATGTCCCCGTCGTTGTCAAAATCGGCCACCGCGGAACCCATGCCGTTTTCATCATCGATGACCGCGCTGGTGGTGTTGCTGAAGCGACCCTGGCCGGCGCACATCAGCGTCTGGCTGTTGTTGTAATCCGCCGTGACCAGCAGGTCCTGCTGCCCATCGGCGTCGATATCGGCGAAGGTGGGTGCAAAGCTCCAGTCCTGGTCGCGAAACGCATCGATGCCGGCCCAGTCATCAGAGGCCACGAAACGGCCGTCGCCGCGGTTGATCCACAAATGGTTGGTGGGCACATTCGCACCCCAGTGGCTGACAAACAGGTCAAGATCGCCATCGCCATCCGGGTCGCCAAAAGCGCTGGAATAGTCATTCTGCGCGGCCTCATCCGCGGTGATGCCGCTGGCGGCCGTGAGGTCTTTAAAGCTGCCATCGCGCTGGTTGATAAACACGGAATAGCCGGAACCCGCCACGCCGCCCACCACCAGGTCCGGCCAGCCATCGGCATTGATATCGGCAAATGCGGGGCCGCTGTTGATTTTGCCTTCAAGGCCCACCCCGGCGGCCGCGGTGCGGTCGGTAAAGCTGCCGTCGCCGTTGTTACGCAACAACACGTTTGGGCTGATGCTGCCGGTAATCACATACAGGTCGGTATCGCCGTCGCGGTCGTAGTCACCCGCGGCCACGCCACCGGCCATCATGCGCACACCCTGGTGAACATTATCCGCGTGACCGTGCAGCAGGGCCGCGCCGGCGGCTTCGCTCACCTCGGTGAACTGCCACTGAGCACTGGCAGGCATCACCAGCAGCCAGGCGGCCAGCGCGATAGTGCATTGCAGTTGCAGTTTAAGATCCGTTCGCACAATCCTGCTCAAAGATTAAAGTGGGTGGTCGGTGCCCGGGCTGATTTGTGGGCTGGTCGTGCTGCCGATGTTGGGCCCTGGGCAGGGGCAGCGGGTTCCGCCCACCGCCGACCGGTGGCTACCTGGCAAGCGCCACAGACCTTCAGCTACCGTGCATATTGCAACGCCAATGCAAGTTTGCAGGCTTAAAGAATAGAGGAAACCCGAAGTGGTGGATAGTCTTGCCGGCGTCACGAACCCGTCCGGCAGGGGCGTCAGGCTGGCAGTGCTTCGATCCGTCCGATGGGGTCAAGATGATGCTCGTCAAAATTTCCCCCCGCCCCGGCGCGGTCGATCACCAGGTAACGGCCGGGGTGGTCCAGCGTCACCTGGTAGTGATGCCATACACCGGCATGCAGGTTAACTCCCTGTTCACCATCGGTCAGGAAGGCGTGCAGGTCGTGCGCCGTGGGCGGGTCACCGGCCGCTGCCACTACCACCAGGAATGGCCTGGAGTGCAAGGGGTAGAATGCCTGGCTGCCCAGGGGGTGCCGTTCCACTACCTTGATATTCAATGGCAGGCTGACCGGCCGGCTGTGATACAGGTGCAGCGCGGTGCGGCCGTCCCCGGCACTGGTGTCGATACGCGCCAGGTCAGCAAATTTTTGCGTATGGCCGTAATTGATTTCCTCGGGCGGCCGCGCCGCGGCAGACAGGACCTCGCCAAAGGGCGCAAACGCATCGGCGGTCAGCGGCCGCACCGCCAGGACAACGGGTTCCATCGGGGGCGGGGCGGAACTCATCGACGCATCACCGGCAACTCTGCAGCAAGACTGCGGACATTCATGGGCGCAGCAGGGCGCGGGCCGGGTCGCTCAGTCATCGTCAAACCAGGTGCCGAACAGGCGCAGGCGGCTGACGCCTCCATCCGGAAAAATATCCAGCTTGACGTGGCTGACCTGCGCTGTACTGACCAGTTCCTGTTCAAATAAATGAATGCGGTCCGGGCCGAGTTCAACCGGCGGCAACAGCAGTTGCCATGCTGCATCATCCAGGCTTATGGTGTCGTCTTCGGCGTCCGGCAGCATAAGCCCGTGCAGCGAGCACCTGGCCGGATAATTGCCCTTGAAGTAGGCCGTATCGACCTCCACCCGGCGAATACGCCCCGGATGGCCCAGCTTCAGTATCACCCAGTCGTTACCGGGCTCACGCCGCCGGCGGGTTTCCCAG
>JBFIHZ010000306.1:0-5004 GCA_041601535.1 Lysobacterales bacterium
AGCACAACAGCGCACCGACATCCGCAATCCGAAAGCCTACCTGTTCCGTACCTCACGTAACCTGGCGCTTAAAGAATTGCAGAAAAGCATGAACCGCCTGACCGACAGCGTAGAGGATTCCGTGCTCGAAACGGTCTTACATCATGAGGCCGGGCTGGATGAGGAATACGAGGCGCGGCAGAATTTCGAACTGTTCTGCCGGGCGGTACGCTGCCTGCCACAGAAGTGCCGGCGGGTATACGTGCTGCGCAAGGTGTACGGTTTTTCCCAAAAGGAGATTGCCCGCCGCCTGGGTATTTCCGAGAAAACGGTGGAGGCGCACATTGCCAAGGCGGCCGTGCGCTGTACCGAGTTTATCGATGCCAGCCAGAATCCGCTGGTGGCCGCCCCCAAAGTGAACAAAGCGCTTTAATACCGATATGGACAACGTCACACACATGCCCGACAGGGACAGCATCAAGCAGGAAGCCGGACTCTGGCTGGCCCGGCTGGATCGCGGTGGGCTGAGCACCAGGGAACAGGCGGAGCTGCAGCGCTGGATGGGCACCAGCAGCTTTCACGCCGACTACCTGAACAAGCTGGTAAAGAACTGGGACAACATGGATGTGCTGTCCGAACTGGCCGAGTTGTTCCCGTTAAAAGATGCCCCGCGTGACACCCGTCAGTCCACGCCCCGGCCGGCCGGCAGGGTGGGTGCCTGGATTGGTGCGGCGCTGGGTGCTTCGGCGCTGGCAGCCGCTGCTTTGCTGACGCTGAACCTGCAACGAACAGTGGAGGTCCCGGCGCCCACACCGCCTGAGCTTGCCACCGAGACCTACCAGACCGCCATCGGTGAGCACGCCAGTTTCCAGTTAAGCGATGGCAGCACCGTGACGCTGAATACCAACAGCCGGCTGAACGTCAATTTCCACGGCACGCAGCGCAAGGTCACGCTGTTGCGCGGCGAGGCCAATTTCAACGTTGCCAAAGATCCGCACAAGCCCTTCGTGGTGCACGTGGGTTCGGGTGCCGTATGGGCCGTGGGTACGCAGTTCAACGTGCGCCTGTTCGACAGCGAAGTGGACGTCACGGTGCTCGAAGGCACGGTGAAAGTGTTCGCCGGGTTGGATGAATCCCCGCCGCAGCTCAGCATTGACTCGTCCGGCAGCGCTGATGGCCGCGAACTGGTGTTGGATGCCGGCAAGTCGGTGCGCTACGACCGGCTGATCGAATCCCCCGAGGTGTTTGCGCCCGAAGTCATCGAACAGAAACTCGCCTGGCAGCAGGGCTCACTGATTTTCAAGGGAGAAAGCCTGCAGCAGGCCATTGCAGAGATTTCCCGCTATACCAAGCAGGAGATCATCATCACCGACCCGTCGATTAGCGACATCCCCATTGGCGGACGCTTCAAGACCGAGGACATCGATGCTTTGATTGCATCGCTGAACCTGAATTTCCAGATCCAGTCTGAGCAGGTATCACCAAACCGTATCCATCTTTACCGCAAGTAGTTTGCCCGCCAACACCGGGGTTCGGATGTGCAAAACTTCATGCTCGCAAAATTGAGTAAGGGATTTGCATGCTGAACAGGTCATTAACAGGTAACGCGCCGTACAGGCCCTCAGGCAGGGGTGCTGGCGGTGGCGTCTGTTGGGGACTATTGGTGTTGGTGTGTGTGTTGTTGTTCCACGGCCCGAATGCGGCGGCAGTGGAGAATTCGACGTTCATTTCATTCGATATCCCCCGGCAGCGAGCAGATGTCGCGTTGACCTTGTTTGCTGAGCAGGCGGATATCACGGTGATCTTCAGGCACGACCTGGCCAGGCAACATCAGGCCAACCGATTGGTGGGGCAGTTTGAGTTGTCCCGGGCGGCCAGGGTATTACTGAAAGATTCGGGCTTGCAGGCAGAATTCGATGAACGAGGGCATCTGACTATCGTTGAAATACCTAGTCAGGAGACCGAAGTGAAAAAAGCATCATGGATAGCGACTGCGTTAGCGGCCCTGTTTTCAGTAAACGCCGGCGCGCAAAGCAGTTCTGACGGTACGTCCGAAACTCCACAGCACGCCAGTGAGATCGAAGAGATCGTGGTTACCGCCACCAAGCGCGCGGCCAATATCCAGGACATCCCGGCCAGCATCACGGCACTGGGAGGCCTGGAAATCGAGCGGCGCGGGCTGGTCAGCATGGACGATTACCTCAGCACCATCCCCGGCGTGAACATGGCCGACCGCGGTGTCAGCACCAACAAGATCGTCATGCGCGGCGTGAACGCATCCATCGAGGAAGATTCCACCGTCGGCGTGTTTTTTGGTGAAGTGCCGCTGAACACGGTAGCGCGGGGTTCCACCGCCGACCTGAAAATGGTTGATCTTGAACGGGTGGAAATATTGCGTGGCCCGCAGGGCACGCTGTTCGGTTCCGGCTCCATGGGTGGCGCCATCCGTAACATACCCAACGCGCCGAATACGCAGCAGATGGAAGGCAAGGTGGAGACCGGTTACTCCAACACGGCCCGTTTTGGCGGCAGTAATTACAACATGTCCGGCGTGGTCAATATTCCCATGATCAAGGACACACTGGCGTTGCGGCTGGTGGGTTACTACTACGATAACAGCGGCTATGTGAACAACATCGGCGCGAGTGACCCGGAAGTGGCCGAGCTGGCGGATTTCTACGGCGCCAGCGTGGTGGACAAGTACGGCGTGGGCGGCACCGAGTACTCCGGCGCGCGGGCCAGCTTGCTGTGGACACCCAACGACAAGCTCAGCTTCACCCTGATGTATGCCTGGCAGGACCAGGACCAGGATGGCGAGACCGAGGTCAACCTGTCCAAAGGGGGCTATGCCAATATCCCGATGCAAATCGGCAACCTGTATGAGGGCGATGAGCGCAAGGCATCTGAACTGGACCTGCTGAACCTGGTGGTGGAGTATGACTTCGGTTGGGCCTCTGTGCTGTCCAGCACCAGCAGCCTGAATCACGACACGCTGGAAGCGGAAGACCTGAGCAAGGACTTCGGCATACCGGCGGCGCAGACCCGCGAGCACTACAAGGAAGCCTTTGTGCAGGAAGTACGCCTGACCTCGCAATGGGACAGCCCGTGGCAGGTGATTGCCGGCATTTACTACGAGGATCTGGAACAGAACCTGCGCAGTGAAGTGCCCTGGACCGGCGATCCGGCGATGATCACGGAAACGCCGTTCGGCGACTTCCTGGGTACCGATCCCAACGACCTGTATCACCAGAACGATTTGTTCTCAATGGAACAAACCGCGTTGTTCGGTGAATTGTCGTACCAGTTCAACGAGCAGTGGAGCGCGCTGGTTGGCGCCCGCTGGTTTGATTATGACCGCAACAAGCTGGAGAACCAGACCGGCGTATTCAGCGGCGACGGTATTTTTGAAGACCAGACCATCAAGGAAAGCGGCACCAGCTTCAAGGTCAATGTCAGCTACACGCCCAACGATGACACGCTGATCTATGCCCAGTGGGCGCAGGGTTTCCGCGTTGGCCGGCCGATTACCCCGGTTCCTTCGTTCTGTGACTCGGTGGATGGCAACGGCAACCCCGGTTCCGATGGCTTCCTGGATGGCACCACCATCCCGATTGAAAGTGATGGCGTTGAATCCGATTCGCTCAACAGCTATGAGCTGGGCGGCAAGTTCACCCTGCTGGACAACCGCTTCCAGGCCAATGTGTCGGTTTACCGCATCGACTGGAACGGTATACCGGTAAGTGTCTTCGCCGAACCGCATTGCGGTTTCGCGGTCACCATCAATGCTGGCAAGGCCACCATCCAGGGCGGCGAGATCGAAACGACCTATTACGTTACCGACGGATTACGTGTTGAGCTGGGCCTGGCCTATACCGATGCTGAACTGGCTGAAGACAGCCCCTCGCTGGGCGTCAAAGGCACGCGGCTACCGGGTTCGTCCAAGTTCAAGGGCACCCTGGGCCTGCAGTACGATTTCAACCTGATGGACCGGCCTTCCTTTGCGCGCTTTAATTACGCCTATGTAGGTGGTTTCCATGATTACATTGATCCGACTGCCACACCGAAAGTGGGTGATTACAGCAAGCTGGATGCACGCGCAGGCATTCATTTCGACACCATCGAGTTCGAGGTTTATGCCTCCAACCTGCTTAACGAAGATGCCATCACCCACGTGCTGAGTGATCCGGTGATTGCGTACCAGTTACGCCCACGCACCATAGGCTTCGATATCCGCTACCGGTTCTGAGTGGAATCCGGGGTAAACAGCCGGGCGAACGCCCGGCAACAGGACGGGGGTTGCAGCGCATGAAGCGGCTGCTGTGTTCAGTTGCGGGGGGAATGTTGTGGTGGTGCCTGGCCGGGTTTGCGGCGGCACCCACCGCGGCATCGCAACTGGGCCAACCTGAAGTGCTCGAAGCCTTTGTGGATGGCATGGTGCAGGCCACCATGGAGAATCATCACAGCCCTTCGGGTTCCGTGGTGGTGCTGCAGCACGGCAACGTGCTGCTAGCCAAAGGGTACGGTTACCAGGACGTGGAACAGCGCATTCCGGTTGATCCCGGCCGCACGCTGTTCCGTCCAGGTTCGGTGTCCAAGTTGCTAACCTGGGTAGCGGTGATGCAACTGGTGGAACAAGGCCGGCTGGACCTGGATGCCGACGTCAATAACTATCTTGAAACCTTTGCCATCGATGAGCGGTTTGATGAGCCGGTCACGCTGCGCAGCCTGATGACCCATACACCGGGTTTTGAAGATGGTGGCATGGGTTACCTGATCATTGATGACGCCGCGCGCGCCTTGCCACTGCGCGAAGCGATGCAGCGTTACCAGCCTGAACGCGTCAACCCGCCAGGCCGGCAAACCGCCTATTCCAATTATGGTGCCGCGCTGGCTGGCCTTATCGTGGCCAATGTCTCGGGCATGGCGTTTGCTGACTACGTGGAAGAAAACATTTTCATTCCGCTGGGCATGCATCGCTCAACCTTTGTCGAGCCCTTGCCGGCCGCCATGCAGGACGCCATGGCG
>JBFIHZ010000307.1:0-4972 GCA_041601535.1 Lysobacterales bacterium
ATTGATGATCACGCCACGCTCGCCGCCCTCATCCGGCTCGTTCAGGGCCATCTTTTCAGCCGCCTGGCTGAGCACGCTGAAGGTGCCGATCAGGTTGATGTTGATGACATCGCGGAACAACTCCATCGGAAACGGTCCGGAACGGCCCAGGGTCTTGGTTGCACCGCCTCCCCGGCCAGCGCAATTCACGCAGATATGGATGGCACCGAAACGCTCCATGACCTGCGCGATCCCTGCGGCAATGGCATCATCATCGGCGATATTCACCGCACAGCTCATGACAGCGCCGCCCAGCTCCTCCACCAGGCTCTGGCCCTGTTCTTCATTCAGGTCAAATATCGCGACGCTGGCGCCGTCGGCCAGTAACCGTTCAACCGTGGCGCGGCCCAGGCCGGAGGCGCCACCGGTGACAATCGCTACTTTATTGGTTAGTTGCATTTACACACCCCATTGATTAATGACCGGCAGCATATGCGCTGCATCAGCCGGCCGGCCAGACAGCTGTTTTGACGACATGAAGCCGGCCCCAAAATCTTATGCTAACAGTTTTTGAACTTTATACAAAAACTATGATAGCTTATCCGCAGGTCAGTGACAGCCCCCTTCGGGAATTGTCCTGTAAACATGAAACCCGCCGCCCGGCAGCCGGGGGGCACACCAGGTCAGAACATGCCAGACGCCTTTATTTTCGATCATTTGAGAACCCCACGCGGCAAAGGCCGGCCGGATGGCGCCCTGCACTGCGTGTCACCGGTCAACTTGCTGGCCCAGGTACTGGGCCGCTTGCGCGACCGTAACCAGTTGGACACCGCGCTGGTGGAAGACGTTATCGCTGGCTGCGGTTCGCCAATCGGGGAGCAAGGCAGTGCGATAGCCCGCTCCGCCTGCCTGGCCGCCGATTACGCCATCACGGTTCCGGGCCAGCAGATTCACCGTTTTTGTTCCTCCGGGCTGGAGGCGGTAAACCTGGCCACCGCCAAAGTCATGTCCGGGCAATGCGAGCTGGTGATCGCCAGCGGCGTGGAAAGCATGTCGCGCATCCCGATCGGCTCATCCGGTGGCGCATGGTCGTCAGACCCGGAGCTCGCCTACAAGATCCATTTCGTGCCCCAGGGCGTGGCCGCCGACCTGATAGCCAGCCTGCACGGCCATAGCCGCGACGACGTGGACCGTTACGCGGCCGCCAGCCAGCAACGCGCCGCCATGGCCTGGGAAGCAGGCTATTTTGATCGCTCGGTCGAGCCGGTGCTGGATTCCATTGGCCAGCCCCTGCTGACGCGTGACGAGGCTATCCGCCCCACGACCAGCGTTGAAACCCTGGCCAAACTGCCGCCCGCGTTCACCGCTGCGGGTGAACTGGGTTTCAACCAGCAGGCCTTGCTGAAATACCCGCAGGTTGAGTCCATCAACCATGTGCATACCGCCGGTAATTCAAGCGGCATTGTCGATGGTGCCGGCGCCGCCCTGATCGGCACCGCCGCCATGGGCAAAAAGCTGGGCCTTAAACCGCGCGCCCGCATCCGTGCCGGCGCTTCGGTGGGCACCGACCCCACCGTGATGCTGACCGGACCGACGCCGTCAGCGCAACTGGCGCTGAAAAAAGCCGGCATGTCGCGCAATGATATCGACCTGTTTGAACTCAATGAAGCCTTTGCCTCGGTGGTGTTGCTGTTCATGCAGGAGATGAACATCGGTCACGAACAGATCAACGTCAACGGCGGCGCCATCGCGATGGGCCATCCGATTGGCGCCACCGGCGTGATGATACTCGGCACGCTGCTGGATGAACTGGAGCGGCGTGACCTGAATACCGGCCTGGTCAACCTGTGCGTCGGTGCCGGAATGGGCACGGCCACCATAATTGAACGGCTGTGACCGGTCCCGCATGAACAAGGAAAATCCATGACCTCAACGCAGTCTTTTACCACCCTGTCATACCGTGTCGGTAACGACGGTGTCGCGTTTATTGAAATAGATGTCGCCGGCCACAAGCACAATGTGCTGACGCCCGAACTGCACCGCGAACTTGGCGAGGTGGCAGAAAAACTGGCCGCGGATGAAGCGGCCAGCGGCGCCGTGATTCATTCAGGTAAAGCCAGCTTTATGGCCGGTGGCGACCTGAACCGGATCGTGCGCTATTACGACATGCAGCGCAGTGCCGCCGAGGCATATGAACAGTCGCTGACCTACACACAGTCACTGCGCCAGCTGGAAACCTGCGGCAAGCCGGTAGCGGTGGCCATCAATGGCACGGCGCTGGGTGGCGGCCTGGAACTGGCACTGGCTGGCCATCATCGGGTGGTGGCTGATGACGAATCCATTGAACTCGGATTGCCGGAAGTCAGCCTGGGACTGATACCGGGCGGTGGTGGCACCCAACGGCTGCCGCGGCTGATCGGCCTGAAAAACGCCGCCGACCTGATCATCATGGGTAAACGTCGTAACCCGGCACAGGCGCTGCAACTGGGCCTGGTTGACCAGGTGGTTCCAGCCACAGAGCTGCTGGATCACGCCCGCCGCTGGGTGCTGGAAACGGACGTGCGGCAACAGCCCTGGGACCAGAAAGGCTTCCGCGTGCCCGGTGGTGCCGGCCTCAACGACATGAAAATCGGCCGCCTGTTCCAGTTGCTCACCGCCCGCATCAGCGCGGATTACTGTCACAATTACCCGGCACCGATTGCCGCATTACGGTGCCTGTTCAACGGCACCACGGTGCAGTCCATGGACGCCGCATTGCGCATCGAAACGAGGGAATTCTCGGCGATCACGCGCAATCCGGTGGCACGTAACATGATTCGCACGCTGTTTATCAACCGGGCGCGTTATCCACGGCGTGAGCTGAAGGAAAACCAGCAGGCCCAGGAACTGGTACAGCAGATGGGTACGGCGCTGGCGCAGCAAACTGAAGCCTTGCTGTCGGAAGGCATCAACCCGGTGGTGATCAACAACCTGGCCTCCGCAGCCGGCCTGCCGCGGCCTGCCGCTGCAAGCACGCCAGATGCCAGCCCCACAGCAGGCGCGAAGGACATGGATTACGCCACCATCAAACAGCGCCTGCTGGCCGCGCCGGCACTGGCCGCCGCGGAGCGCTGGGCCACCGATGACATCGACCCGGTGCAGGCGGACCTTGCCTCGGTGCTGCTGTGGGACTACCCGAAATACACCGGCGGTGTTATGTCTCATATCGATACCATGGGCCTGGAGGCATTTGTCAAATTCTGCGACGATTGCGGCAGCACACTGCCGGTATCGGATTCACTGCGCCAGCAGGCACAGCAACAAGGAAAGATCTACCCACCAGGCTGAGCCCGGACAGTTTGCACCGGGACGAAATACTGACAATTCGGGGATTTGGGCCATGCATACTGCGCCACGCTTTTTGCTCCTTTGCTTGATCGTCTCGTGTTCCCTGTTGCTGACCGCCTGCACGGACTCCAGCCCGCCGCCAACAGCCGATGTGGCGGCGCAGGACGAACCGCAGGCAGCGGAAGCTGCAGCTGCTCACCCGGGCGAAGCCTTATACCTGAAACACTGCGCGGCGTGTCACGACCAGGCCATGTACAAGGCGCCCAGCCGCCTGTTTGTCAGCATGATGGGTGCGCATAATATCCTGCAGGCAATGAATGGCGGGCTGATGGCGCAGCAAGCGGCTGCCATTGACGAACCCGGCCGGCGCGCCATTGCTGAATACCTCTCCGGGCAAAGCCTGGACCAGGCCAACAGCCAGCCCGACGCGCCGCCATGCAATGACAGCAGCGACTTTGATGTAAACCTCACCCCGGTGTCAGCCGGCTGGGGCGTGGATGAACGCAATTCGCGGCATCAGCCGCTGGCAAGCGGCGGTGTCAGCGACGATGAAGCCGCCCGCCTGGAGGTGAAATGGGTATTCGCCTATCCCAATGCGTTCAAGGCGCGTTCGCAACCCGGCTATGGCGGCGGTGCGATTTATTTTGGCAGCCAGGACGGCACCGTGCGCGCACTGGATGCAAAAACCGGCTGCCTGCGCTGGGCCTTCCGCGCCACTGCCGAGGTCCGCACCGCGGTGGTGGTCGCTCCCTGGCAAGCCGGCGATGAGTCGGCCGACCCCAACATTTACTTTGGCGACCTGCTGGCGCGCGTGTATGCCGTCAGTGCCCGCAGCGGTGAATTACGCTGGCAGCGCAAGGTGGAAGATCACCGCGACGCCACCCTGACGGCCACACCGGCGCTGTACCAGGGCCGGCTGTATGTGCCGGTGTCCTCGCTGGAAGTTGTGCCTGCGCTGGACCCTTCCTATGCCTGTTGTACCTTCCGCGGATCAGTGGTGGCACTGGACGCGGCCAGCGGCGCGCCGTTGTGGAAGACCCATACCATTGATGAAACGCCACGCCCGGCGGGCACCACCCGGGCCGGCACCACCATCCTGGCCCCGTCCGGTGCCCCGGTGTGGACCAGCCCGACCATCGATACACAGCGCTCGCGGCTTTATATCGGCACCGGCGAAAACTATTCCTCACCGGCCGATGGCAACTCCGATGCCATCATTGCAATGGACCTGGAGACCGGCCAGAAGATATGGGTCAGCCAGCAAACCAGCGGGGACGCCTGGAATACCGGCTGCCTGAGCGAGTTCACCACCGATGACTCCAATTGCCCGGAAGAAAACGGTCCGGACTATGACTTTGGTTCCTCACCCATCCTGATGCGCCTGGATAACGGAACAGGCGGCGGCCAGGATCTGCTGGTGGCCGGGCAGAAGTCCGGCGTCATAGCCGGCCTGAACCCGCAAGACGGCAGCGTGTTGTGGCGAAACCCGGTAGGACGCGGCGGTGTGCAGGGCGGCGTGCACTTCGGCATGGCCGCCCACGGCGACACCGTGTACGTGCCGATCAATGACATGGCCTATCCCGAGGACCTGACCCGTTACCAGTACACCACCGAGGCGCGGCCCGGCCTGTATGCGCTTGATGCACGCGACGGCACATTGCTGTGG
>JBFIHZ010000308.1:0-4948 GCA_041601535.1 Lysobacterales bacterium
GAGCGCTGGTTGCAGTGTGAATGGCCTGAGCTCAACGTGCTGGTGGATGACGTCACCACCCAATGGGCCAATTTCACGCTGGCCGGCCCACGGGCGAGGCAACTGCTGCAGCAACTGGAGACTGATATAGACCTCAGCCCTTCCGCCTTGCCGCACATGTCCGCCGCCTGCGGCCAACTGGCCGGCATGCCGGCGCGCGTGGTGCGTGTAAGTTTCAGTGGCGAATGCAGCTTTGAAGTAAATGTCCCGTCCGACCGGGCTGCGGGGTTTATGGTCCAATGTTTGCAGGCTGGCGCCCCGCTCGGCATCACGCCTTATGGGATCGAAGCCTTGATGGTGCTGCGGCTGGAAAAAGGATACATGCACGTAGGCTCGGACACCGACGGCATGAGCACACCGGATGATGTCGGCTGGGGTGAAGTGGCCAACAACAAGACAGATGATTTTATCGGCAAGCGCTCCCTGTCCCTGAGCGCCAACCGGGCTGCCGGCCGACGGCAACTGGTCGGCCTGCTGGCCACCAACACCACGCAAGCCATAACCACGGGCGGGCACCTGCTGGTGGGCGGCAACCGCAAGCCGCCTGCCGACACCGATGGCTGGATCAGCTCCGCTGCCAGCAGCCCTCACCTGAATCGCCATATCGCACTGGGGCTGCTGCGCGATGGCCGCTCTCATCTCGGTGACGTGGTCACGGTTTACGACCAGGGTAAGCGTTACCTTGTGAAAGTGGTTGAGCCAACGTTTTTTGACCCGGACAACACACGGCTGCAGTCATGAGCGCACATACTCCGATAAACGACAATCGCAGCAGCAACGACCCGGCGGACCGCCTTGAGGGGCTGTCCCTGCACCCCACGGTATTGCAGCAGTCCGGGCTGGATCAGGCCTGCTGGCAATCCGCGCAACTGGAAATGCGCGAACTGACCAATACCTCTTTATTGCGTCTGCACAGCCTGCAGCCGGAACCGGTTTTACAGAAGGCACTGCGAACCCACGAAGTTGAGTTGCCACTCAAGGTTGGCCAATGCACCGGCAGGGATCCGGTGGTGTTGTGTCTGCGCCCGTCCGAATGGCTGCTGTTCAGCGAATTCCTGGATGTCGCCCGCCTGGCGGACAAGGTGCTTGCCATGCTGGACGCCCGCAGCTCGGCTTTACTCGATTTATCGGCCAGCCAGGTGGTTTTCAGGCTGTCTGGTGCCGCGGCCCCGTGGTTGCTGCAAAAGCTCACCGGGCTCGACCTGTTCGCCCCCGACCCCAACACGGCTTACTGCGCCCGTACACGTCTGCAACACGTGGCAGCCTGCCTGCATTATCATCTGCCCTGCGGCCACCATACCGAATTTGTACACGACCTGATCATCGACCGCAGCCTGGCCCGATATACCTGGGATTTACTGCTCGCCTCAGCCCCCCACGCACAAGAATTAAGCCTCGAATTTGGAGAAAACCCATGAGCCGATCGTCCATCATCCTGAAAGCCAGCTGCACCGACCAGGTAGGCATAGTTGCCGCCGTGACCGGCTTTATCGCAGAGCGGGAAGGCCTGATCACGGAAATGTCGCACTTCGTGGACCATGACGCGCAAAAATCATTTATTCGCACGGTCTTCGAAGACGATGCCAGCACCCCGGATCAGCGCGATGCTCTGTCAGCCAGTTTCAAAGACACAGTGGCGCGCCAGTTTGGCATGCGCTACGCGTTTTCACCGGCCGAACAGAAAATGCGTACCCTGATCGCCGTATCCCGCCAGAACCACTGCCTGAATGCCATGCTGCATCGCTGGGCCAGCGGCCATCTGCCCATCGACATCACCGGTGTGGTGTCCAATCATGATGACCAAAGGTCCATGGTGGAATGGCATGGCCTGCCCTACCATCATTTCCCCATTGAAGCTGGAAAGAAGCCCGAGCAGGAGGCCCGTATACTGGCACTGTTTGAAGAAACCAGGTCCGAACTGCTGGTGCTGGCCCGCTATATGCAGATTCTGACGCCCCATGCCTGCGAGTTGCTTTCCGGACGGGCCATCAATATCCACCACTCCTTTCTGCCCGGCTTCAAAGGCGCGCGCCCTTATCACCAGGCCTACGACCGCGGCGTCAAGCTGATCGGGGCCACCGCGCATTACGTCAACCTGGACCTGGATGAAGGCCCCATTATCGAGCAGGGGGTTGAACGGGTAGACCACACCATGAACGCTTCCGAACTGGAGCGCCTGGGCCAGGATGTGGAAAGCATGGTGCTCAACCGCGCGGTACGCTGGCACGCCGAGCACCGCGTGTTTGAAAACGGTCATCGCACGGTGGTGCTCAGGCACTGATTACGCCAAGCGGAGGTCCAGCACGCCGTTAAGTGTTTTTCCCCGGGATACCGATCGGCAATCCGTCAGGTCAGCCCGGGAGTGAGCAAAAAAAGGGCCGGAAGATTCCGGCCCTTTTCCAGTTTACTGCCTGCTTGCAGATCAGTGGAAACCACCCAGCACGGTAATGGCACCGAATTCATCACCCACGTTCAGCGGTTGTGAACACGAGGTGTGGAATTCCACGGTCTGGATTAGAGTACCGCCCTGCCCTGTGAAGATGCGGAATATCATCTTCGGCGGGATGCGCTTCTGCGTACCGGATACGGTAAAGCTGCCGCCCTTGGCCACCACGCCGGAGAAGATGACGCTGCCTTTGTGGTCCCTCACCTCGATATACACCGGGGTGTCCGGGAAGCTGGGGTTGGCCGGCACGATCGACACGCCGCTGCTCTGGCTGTGGGAGGTATCCGCGTCGCCATCGTAGCGCAACTTCAGCGCACTCGGTTTGCCGTCTTCACACAGATCGAGCTGTTCTTCACACACCAGCGTGGCATCGTCGCTGTCATTGACCCCGCCGAACGGGAAGTCCACCGATGTACCGCTGGTGGAAGCAGTATTCACCACAACACTGTCGACCGTGCAGCGGTTCTGCTGGTACAGGGCCGCAATATCGCCCTGACCCAGGATGACCTCCTCGCCGACCAGCAGATCGCCAACCGGATAGTTGACGATGCCCAGGCTCGGGTCATTCACCACCACGTTTTCCAGATCAGCGGTACCGACGTTGCGCACCGTCAGACGATACAAGGCGTCACTGGGAGGCACCACTGGCGGTGAAATATCATCGTCCCAGGTAGAACCACCATCCACGCTGATTTCCTTGATGATCTGGATGTTCGGCGTGCCATTGCATTCCAGCCAGGCGGCATCACTGTCGCTGTCCTGGGTGCCGGTTTCCACAGATGAGCCTGTGGCCGTCGCGGTATTGGCAAATGTGCCACTGCCAGTGCAGCGGTCCTCATAGTACAACGCCGCCAATTGACCGCTACTGATCACCACCTGTTCGCCCGGAGCCAGATCGCTGACCGGGTGATCAACAATCCCCAGCGTGCCATCATTGACCAGGATGCTGGTCAGACCCACCGCGCCGGTGTTGCGCACCGTCAGGCGGTACCAGGCATCAGCCGGGAACAACGCGTTAACGGCCTCGGCCTCGGTATTGGCGTCAAACCAGTTGCTGTTGTCCACGCTGATTTCCTTCTTGATATCAATCATCGGCAGACCCACGCATACCAGGGTAGCGGTATCACTGTCATTGACCTGCGCGTTGGGGAAATCCACCGAGTCGCCGGTAACCGAGGCCGTATTGGCCACCTCACCTGCGCCGCTGCAGCGATTTTCGACATACAGCTCGCTGACTTCACCCGAGGTAATGACTACTGTCTGACCAACTGCCAGATCACCTACCGAGTACAACACCAGCAGATCACCATCGGTGATTTCAACGTTCTCCAGCGGTGCCGTGCCATCATTGGTCACGCTGATGCGATACCAGGCATCACTGGGATAGTCCTGAGGCGGAGTCTGGTCGTCGTACCACGGATCGGACCCGGTTGGGCTGATTTCCTTCTTGATGCTTATGTTCGGCTCACCAACACATTTGAGCACGGCCGCATCAACGTCGCTGACGGGCGCATCGGTTTCAGCCGACAGTCCGGAGGCCGTTGCATTATTGGTAAACGTGCCGCGTGAGTCGCAGCGTTCAGCCACGAACAGCGCGTTGATATCCCCAGAGGTCAGCGTGACTTCCTGATCGACAGCGAGATTGCCAATCAGGTAGTCAACAATTCCCAGGTCCGGATCTGACACCTTGACGTCTTTCAGCGGCGCAGTACCGTCATTCTTCACCACCAGGCGATAGGCGGCCGCACTGGGGAATACAGCAATCACCGCTGTGCCCACGGTATTCGCATCATGCCAGGTGGTTCCGCCGTCGATACTGATTTCCTTACGTAAATCGATACTCGCGGTACCCGTGCCGAAGTAATGACTCGGGTCGGTATCCGACACCGGATCGCCCACCGGCGGTGTGCCGGTAACCGAACCGACATTGGCGTACTGGCCGGCCGTAGCCACACCCGCAGCGGTGCAGTTCATGCTCTCGCCCGCTGTCAGCGTACTCTTGGGACACGTAACCGTGACGCCCTGGTCATCAGTAACCGTGACATTGGTCAAGGTCACATTGCTGTTGTTGGTTACCGCATATACCCAGCTGACTGCATTGCCAACCGGGATGTTTGGACCGGTCGCGGTATCAGCGTCCTGGCCGTTGGTGGATTTTTCAATGTCGATACTGGAGCTGACACCAAAGTAATGGCTGGGGTCGGTATCCGACACCGGATCACCCACCGGCGGTGTGCCGCTCGCCGAACCGACATTGGCATACTGGCCGGCCGTGGCCACACCCGCAGCGGTGCAGGTCATGCTCTCGCCGGCGGCCAGGGAAGTTTTCGGACAACTGACGGCCACGCCCTGGTCATCGATCACGGTGACATTGCTCAGCGCCACATTGCCGGTATTGGTCACCTGGTAGGTCCAGTTGACTGCATTGCCTACCAGGATATTCGGCCCGGTAGGCGAATCAGC
>JBFIHZ010000309.1:0-4940 GCA_041601535.1 Lysobacterales bacterium
AAATAGACATGACCCTGGCTGGTAGGCACCCGTAACAGCGTCGATGCATTCCAGCCGGCCCGGTACTGCTCCACATCGCCGGTTACCTGCATGCCCAACTGGTCCAGCTGGAAATTAATCCAGTGCTCGGCTTCGCCAAACCAACCGGCCTTTTGCCATGGCGCGCGCAGCGGCGACACCTGTCCACGCTCTTTCTCTTCCAGCCACTGGGCAAACGGGTCGGGGCCGCTGCGCGCCGGGTCACGAAATTTGGCGTACTCGTCTTTACCCACCCATACCGCCTGCAGGCGTTTACTGCTGCCACCTGCCGGCAATTCCAGCTCCAGGCAATGATAATTCGGCGCATTCATAACAGACCGCAAGACCCGGGTTTTCAGCCCGTACTTGTTTTTCAGACCTTCATTGATCATCTTGGCGCGGTAATCCAGCCAGCCCGGCTCGAACCGGACCGTAGGCACCGACCATTCATTGGTGTGGCGCACCACCAGAAATTTCGGCTTGTTCGGGTGACCGATTATGCAATGGCAGGTGGTGAGTTCAGCTTGCGACATGTAGTAATTCCTGAGCAGACGGCGCAGCCATGGCAGCTTGCGCCATGCACCGTGTTAAAAGATATTCGGACCCAAATCGTGGGTAACTATAAAAACTGTTCATCCAGGATGCGGTCTTCCAGCGAATGATCCGGGTCAAACATCAGTTTGAGGCGAATCTGCTGTTCTTCAAATACGTCCACACTGACCACGTTGCGTACTTCCTGCGCATCCGCAGTTGCGCTTACCGGACGTTTGTAGCAATCCAGAATTTCAAATCTCACATGCACGCTGCTGGGCAATATCGCGCCCCGCCAGCGGCGCGGGCGAAAAGGCGAAATGGGTGTCAGCGCCAGGGCCTGTGTACCCAACGGCAGAATGGGTCCGTGCGCCGACAGGTTATACGCCGTACTGCCAGCCGTGGTGGCCACCAGCACACCATCGCATACCAGCTCTTCCACTTTGACCGAGCCGTTGATCACCACGCGGATGTGGGCAGCCTGGTTCATCTGCCGCAACAGCGAGACCTCATTGATGGCCAGGCAACGTGTTTCCGCACCCGCCTCGGTAGCGGCCACCATACACAATGGCGCCAGTGAAACGGTATTGGCATCGGCCAGCCGCTGCAGCAGTTCCTCCTCCCGGTAGCGGTTCATCAGAAAACCGACATTGCCCAGTTTCATACCGTATACCGGCAAATCGGCCGGTAATAAACGATGCAAGGTGCGCAGCATGAAACCATCGCCCCCCAGCGCGACGATCACATCGGCATCCTCCACCTCGTGCTGGCCATATTGTTGCAGCATGGCGCCCAGCGCCGCTTGCGCGGCCGGCGATGCGCTGGCAATGAAATGTATGCGCCGGGCCTGGCTCATGCTGTGTCACCAGCAGCACGGGCTACACGGTTTACCGGGAATTCCGCGGCAGCCAACTCAGCTGCCACGCGTGACATCCGTCAACCGCCCCAGCGTACGCACGGCGACCGATACCGTGGCGTAATCCATCACCGGCAGATCGGCCATGTCGTTCATCATTTTTACCACCGCAGCGATCTCCGTCTGATGTTTTTCCAACCACTTGTCAACTGCCTTGGCGCTTTTGCCCTGCTCGGTAAGCACCTGTTCCACCAGCGTGTTCTGAGTGGAAACAAGCTCATCGCGCATATTGGCCCGCGCCACCGCATGCCATTGACCTTTAACCTGAAGGTTTTCAAGTTGCTCGCGCAGCCATTTCAGCCGCAGCTCCCGGCCCAGGCCAAAATACACGTGGGCCACCTGGTTGGCTTTCATGTTGCGCTGGGCCGCGGTTTCAACCACATCCAGTGCGGGGAGCAGCCGCATCAGGATGGCCGTCCGGCGAGCCAGACCGGCCGGAAAACCTCCATCAAGATAGGCTTTCTCCTGCATCTCAAGGCTGGCCGGATCTTCATCAAGCACGGTTTTCTGCAGGGTTTCCGTCAACTCGGCCAGGCCAGGCGCCAGGCGCTCGACCATATCGTTGATATCCAGTTGATTGCCACGCCGGTTCAATACCCACCGGGTTGCCTGACGCAGCAGGTTCCACATGACCAGCAGCGCATCGGTTTGCAATGCGGCATCCACGCGGTTGTCCAGCGCTTCCACCCCGGCCCAGAAATCCCTCGCGTCAAAAACTTCGCGCGCGATGGTAAAGGCCTTGGCCACGCTGGCTGGTGTGGCGCCGGTGTCTTCCTGCATGCGCAGGGTGAAACTCGCACCCATACGGTTGATCACGCTGTTGGTCACCTGTGTGGCGATTATTTCCCGCTTCAGGCGATGTTCCGTCATCAGGCCGGCGTAGGGCTTTTGCAGCGGCTCGGGAAAATAGCGTATCAGCTCGCGCGACAGGTACGGGTCTTCAGGCAAATCGCTGTTGAGCAACTGCTGGTACAGCACGATCTTGCTGTAGGACAACAATACCGCCAGTTCGGGCCGGGTCAGGCCTTCGCCGCGGTTACGCCGTTCGGTCAGTTCCTCATCGTCCGGCAAAAATTCCAGTTGCCGATTCAGCACACCCTGGTCTTCCAGCACCGAAATAAAGTGCTGCTTGGCACCCAGCCGCGGACCTTTCAGGGTTTCCATCAAGGACAGGGTCTGGGTTTGCAGGTAGTTGCTGCGCAGCACCAGGGCCGCGACTTCATCGGTCATGGAAGCCAGCAGCTTGGGCCGGTCTTTTTCTTTCAGACGGCCGGCACGTATGGCCTGGGCCAGCAGGATTTTGATATTCACCTCGTGATCGGAGGTGTCCACGCCAGCGGAGTTGTCGATAAAATCGGTGTTGATGCGGCCACCGGCGCGGGCGAACTCGATGCGTCCATTTTGGGTAAAGCCGAGGTTGCCGCCCTCACCTACCACGCGGCAGCGCAGTTCGGAACCATCCACCCGCAGGTTGTTGTTGGATGGGTCACCGACGTCGGCATTGCTTTCACTCGAAGCCTTGACATAGGTGCCAATTCCACCGTTCCACAGCAGGTCTACCGGGGCCTGCAACAGGGCCTTGATCAAGGCGTGCGGCGCCAGTTGCGTGTCTTCTATACCCAGCCATTGCCGCACCTCGGCGCTGATCGGAATGGTCTTGTCCTGGCGTGAAAACACGCCGCCGCCGGCCGAGATAAGGTCTTTGCGGTAATCATCCCAGCCGGAACGTGGTTTGCGGAACAGGCGGCGGCGCTCCGCCAGGCTGACTTTCGGGTCCGGGTCCGGGTCGATGAAAATGTGCTGATGATTGAAAGCCGCCTGCAGACGGATGTGCCGCGACAGCAGCATGCCGTTGCCGAACACATCGCCGCTCATGTCACCGATACCCACCACGGTGAATGGCTTTTTCTGGATGTCCAGACCGAGTTCACGGAAGTGGCGTTTGACGCCCTCCCAGGCACCCTTGGCGGTGATGCCCATGCCTTTGTGGTCATAACCCACGGAACCGCCGGAGGCGAAGGCATCCGCCATCCAGAAATCGCGCTTCAGCGAAATGCCGTTGGCGATATCGGAGAACGTTGCAGTGCCTTTGTCGGCGGCCACCACCAGATAGGTGTCATCTTCGTCACGCCTGACAACCGCATCGGGATGAATGATTTTTTCATTATCCAGATTATCTGTAATATCCAGTAAGGCATTGATAAATTGCGAATAACAATTAATTCCTTCCTGCAACACCGCTTCCCGGCCGCCCTGCACCGGCGGTCGCTTGACCACGAATCCACCCTTGGCACCGACCGGAACGATCATCGTATTCTTGACGTTCTGGGCTTTCATCAGACCCAGCACCTCGGTGCGGAAGTCCTCCCGCCGGTCCGACCAGCGCAGGCCACCACGGGCGATTTTGCCGCCGCGCAGGTGAATGCCCTCAAAGCGCGGCGAATACACCCAGATTTCGCGGTAAGGACGTGGCAGCGGCAGGTCCGTGACATTGGGTGAATCCAGCTTGAAGCTGATGTACTGGTGTGGCTCACCTTCGGGCGATACGGTCCAGAAGTTGGTCCGCAGCGTGGCGCGGATGATGTCGTAAAAGCCGTACAGGATTCGATCTTCATCCAGGTTGGACACCTGGTTCAGGGCCCGCCGGAACACGGCGCGGATGGCTTCGGCCTGGTCTTCACGCGGACCACTGCGCGCCTTGACCATGTCCTCGACATACTCGCGCAGAACCGGGTCATTGCTGAACCCGGAGTCCATCAGGGTTTCGAAAGTCTGCTCCATTTTTCGCGCGCGACGCTCCTGGCGGAACTCGCTTTCTTCGTCACGGCCCGGATCAAACATGGCCTCAAACAATTCGATCAGCACACGGGCGATAAGCGGAAATTTGGCCAGGGTTTCGGCCATGTAATTTAACGAAAACGGCGAACCAATTTGCAGCAAATACTTACAATATGCCCGCAACACCTTGACCTGACGCCAATTCATTTGCGCGGCAATTACCAGCTGGTTGAAACCGTCACTTTCGATCTGCCCCGACAGCGCTTTTTCAAAGGACTCCTGAAAAAGCTCACGGATGATTTCCAGATTCAGTTCCCGGTCCACCTCGGGGATCATGTCGAAGTCCTGAATCCACAGGGATTCATCGTTCTCCATCCGCAGTTCATACGGCCGTTCGCTGACAATGTGCAGGCCCAGGTTTTCCAGCATGGGCAACACATTCGACAGGGGCAGCGGCTGACCCTTGCGAAACAGCTTGAAGCGGATCAGGCCGGTGCGGCTTTTGCGCGGCCGGTACAGGCTCATGCGCAGGCCCTCGCCTGCATCCAGGGCTGCGGCGTTGTCCACGTCAAAAGCCGCTACCCAGGGTGAAACATCCTCCTTGTAGGCTTCCGGAAACGCGCTGCAAAAGCGTTTGGCCAGGTTCAGGCCCGCCTCCTCGCCGTGTTTCTGTACCAGGATACCGGTCAGCTCATCA
>JBFIHZ010000310.1:0-4921 GCA_041601535.1 Lysobacterales bacterium
CGGCGGGTTGTCGCCGATCAGGCGGGTACAGAGTTTCCAGGCGATAAAGCGGGCGGTGCCGAAATGCCCGGCCAGGTAATCGAGGATATCGGTAACGTCATTTTCGCCGTTGCTGGCGGTAAGTTCCACGTCCAGCACGCGTATTGGCGCTTCCGCCCAGTCGTCGTAATGGCGGTGCGCACGGAAGATGAATTCGCCGGTATCCGGTGAACCGTCCGCAGTATCGGACACCGCCCAGCCGGTCAGCGCCTTGGCGAACTCGAACACGTCGATTTCGGTGTAACCGCTGCGCTGGCCCTTGGAATTATTCGGCAGGGTGTTCGGATCCACCGCGCCGTAGTAATTCTCGATGGCACCGAGGGTGTGCAGTTCCAGCACTTCGCGCGCGTAGTTTTCATTCGGATAGGGCCAGGTGTTGGCGTAATTATCCAGGTAGTACAGCATGCTGGCGGTTTTCGCGTTGTCGTTGAGCATATCGCGGAAATTGCCAAACATATGGGTGCGCAGCGTACGGTCATAGTGCGGCATCATGCCGTAGGTGGGGAATTCGCGGCCATACACATTGAAGTGGTTGAACCAGAAATCGAACAACACCTCGCGCAGTTGCCATTCGCTATAGGCCGCACGCAGCAGGGTCAGCCGCTCCATCTGCCACACCGGGCGGTTGCGCTGCTGGTAATCGGAATTACGTGAGTGCTCGGTCCACAGTTGCACCGCGGTTTTATTGATGGTGTCGTAGGCGGCCTGGTCGGCCGGTTCCGCGCTGAGCAGCAAATCGGCCAGGCGGGTATCCACCTCGGGGTCCAGCAGGGTTGGATTGAGCTGGTAGTCGACCCAGGCGGACAGCCGGCTGGCATCGTCAATCCCCAGGGCATTGAAGGCATCCACATCGCCGGGACGGGGGCCGTACGCCGCTTTGTTCAGCACCAGTGCAGCCAATGGCGGGGTACTGATGGTGGCGCGCTGTGCGGCCTGCGGAGCGGGCCATAACGGTGTCAGGCCGTCAAACTGGCCCGAGGTGTTCTGCGCGGTGGCGTCATCAGACAGGACCAGTCCGGCGGCGGCTCCCAGTGCGGTAGCGCTGCCGATAAAGTGGCGGCGGGAAAGTGCGGAATCGTTCGGCTTGCTCATGGTTCCTCCCTGAACCGGATGCAGTGCGTATCTGGTGATGATTATGTAGCGTACTGATGTGCGCGTTGGCAACCGTTTTTACCAGCTAACCGCTGCAGTATAGACCATAAATGCATTAGAATTCAGCTGTTGGGGCGTGTGTATCCGGCCGGTCATTGGATTGCCGCTGTTCCACTGCGCGAGCCCTGTAACCTTCAAAAGGACGTGATCCATGCGAAACCCGTTATTCTGCATCGCCCTCGCCGGGCTGGCGCTGTGTGGTACATCAGGCGTAATCGCCGATGTGCTGGTGCTGACACCCTCCAAGGACAACACCCTGTACGAAAACAACGATGGCACCACCAGTAACGGCAAAGGTGCCCATCTGTACGTGGGCCTGACCGGCGGTGCGGGCGGGTTTGAGCTGCGGCGGGCGGTGCTCGAGTTTGACCTGTCCGTTATTCCGCCGGGTTCGCAGATTCATTCGGCCGAGCTGGCCGTGAGCATCAATAAAAAAGGCGAGTCCACGGTTACCAACGCGCTGCGTATTCATCGCCTGCTGGGGGAATGGGGAGAAGGCACATCCGATGCCGGCGCCCCTGGCGGGGTGGGTACCGCCTCTACTCCCGGTGATGCCACCTGGATACACCGCTTTTACACGGACCAGCTGTGGACCTCAGCCGGTGGTGATTATGAAGCCACGGCAACGGACTCGGCGTTTTACAACAATGTGGATACGGAAACGCTGAACTTTGATGACGCCGCGGTGACCAGTGAGGTGCAGTTCTGGGTGGACAACCCGGGGCTTAACCACGGCTGGATCATTATCGGTGATGAAATCAATGACAAGACCGCGCGCCGCCTGTACAGCCGCGAAAGCATAGGTACCGTGCCGGGCCTGGTGCCCACGCTGACGGTGGATTTTACGCCGGCTTCAGTCACCGACCACCTCAGCCTGGTTGAAGTAACCGACGGCCTGTCAGGGCCGGTTGTTCTGACTCATGCGCCCGATGGCTCCGACCGCCTGTTTATCGTGGAGCAGTCGGGCGTGATCCGGATTTACGATACCGCAAATGACATCCTGCTTGCGACGCCTTACCTGGATATCGAGAGCCTGGTGGAATCACCGGCTTCTGGTGGGGGCAACGAGCAGGGTCTGCTGGGCCTGGCTTTTCACCCGGATTTTGCCAGTAACCGGCAGTTTTACGTGTACTACACCCGTGATCCGGGCCCCGGTCTGGACCGCAGCCGCATTGCCATGTACCAGCAGTCGGCCGGCAACGTGAATATCGCCGATACGACGGAAGTGGTGGTGCTGGAGTTCGAGCAGAATGCGAGCAATCATAACGGCGGTGATATCCATTTCGGCGCTGACGGCTACCTGTATATCGCCAGTGGTGATGGCGGGGGTTCCAATGACCAGTATGACAATGCACAAAATGTGGATACGCTGCTGGGGGCAATGCTGCGCATCGACGTGGACGGTGTCCCGACTGGGGGTGAAGAGTTGTGTGGCCTGGTAAACAACTATGCCATCCCCCCCGGCAATGCCTTTCCCGGCGGCAATGATGGCTGTGACGAGATACTCCATTTCGGTTTGCGCAATCCCTGGCGCTTCAGCTTTGATGCACTCACCGAAGATATGTACATCGGTGATGTGGGCCAGAATCTGTGGGAAGAAGTGGACTTTGTACCGGCCGGTACACCGGGCGGCTTGAATTTTGGTTGGTCGTGCCGCGAGGGAGCGCATGATTTCGCCAGTGGTAACGCCTGCCTGCCCGGTCCGCTGGCCGAACCGGCGTTCGAGTATTCCAGCGCCTCGGGCGGCAACTGCTCAATCACCGGGGGTTATGTCTACCGGGGCCCCAGCAGTTTGCTTTACGGCTACTATGTCTACGGCGATTACTGTTCTGACCGTATCTGGCTGGCACGGCGTGAAAATGGCACATGGGTCAGCGAGGAATGGGAAGAAGCGGCCGGCCAGCTTAATGGCATTACCTCGTTTGGCCAGGGCCCATCCTGTGAGCTCTACGTGGTCGAAGCGCTGCCCACGACCGGGGCGGGCACCATTTACCGTATTGATGATGCCGAGATGGTGCAACGTGGCGGTTTTGAATCGCTGCGCTGTCAGTAGGCGGAATTGGCAAGGGGGGTTGCATGCAACGAGGTGGTTTTCTGACCCGCATGTTGGTGTTTGGCCTGCTGTTGGCCTGGGCTCCGGCGGCCCTGGCTGTGGTCCCGGATGAGCAGCGCGCTGGCCTGGTGGCGCGCGCCCAGCCGGCAGGAACGCTGCGGCTGATCGTACAGGTCGGCCCGGTAAACGCGGTACGCGGCCGGGCCAGCGTGGCGCAGATCCGCCAGCAGCAGGGCCTGATCGCGCAGCAGCAAAGCCGGGTTGCGGCCTCTGCCGCCGGCCCGGGTTTTGATGAACTTGCCCGCTTCAAATTCATTCCGTATATGTTGGTCGCGGCCGATGCCCGGGGCATCACGCGGCTGGCGGGCCTGACGGACGTGCTGGCCATGGTGGAAGACGTGCCGGAGCCCCCGGCCTTGCTGGACAGCACCGTCATCATCGGGGCTGATACCGCCTGGGCTGGCGGTTTTGATGGCAGCGGGCAGGCGGTGGCGGTGCTGGACACCGGCGTGGACCTGGCGCACAGCTATTTCTCGGCACCGGGCAAAATACCGCACCAAGCGTGTTTCTCCTCGGAGTTTTCCGCCACCATCACCTCGCTTTGCCCGGGTGGGGTGACCGAATCCACCGCCCCCGGATCCGGCGCGGCCTGCCCGGCCTCGGTGCGCAGCTGCGATCACGGCAGCCACGTGGCCGGTATTGTCGCCGGCCATGATGGCAGCGGACCGCGTTATGGCGTGGCACGTGGCGCCATGTTGATTCCAATCCAGGTGTATACGCGCTTTAATGAGCCTTCCAGTTGTGGTGGCGGACCCAACACGCCCTGCGCCCTGTCTTATCCCAGCGACCAGATTCAGGCGCTCGAGCATGTGCTGGAGTTGAGCGAATCCACCCCCATTGCGGCGGTCAATATGAGCCTGGGCGGTGGTTCATTTTCCGACCAGGCGAGCTGTGATGCCGCCAATACGGCGCGCAAGGCCGCGCTGGATAATCTGCGCGCGGTGGGTGTCGCGCCGGTTATTTCCAGTGGCAACAGCGGGCTCAAGAGCTCGATGGGCCAGCCAGGCTGCATTTCCGGTGTGATCAGCGTGGGGGCCACCACAAAACTGGATGTGGTGGCCTATTATTCCAATATCGCGCCGTTTATCAGTCTGCTGGCACCCGGATCCGAAATCGTTTCTTCGGTACCGGGCGGTGGCACCACTGCATTAAGCGGCACATCGATGGCCGCACCCCATGTGGCCGGTGCCTGGGCCGTATTGCGCCAGGCTGCCCCCGCGGCCAGCGTTGACGCCATCCTGGCGGCTTTGCGCGAAACCGGCACGGTGATCAACGACACGCGCATTGGCGGCTCGGTAAATGGCATGCGCCGTATCAACCTGGACCTGGCGCTGGCTGAACTGCAGGACGAGGAAGCGGAGTTTGAATCAACACCGGCGCAGGGCCAGCCGCTGGATTTCGGCCTGTTGCGAGTGGCCAGTACCGGGCAGGCGGTATTGAGTGTGACCAATGCCGGTGTGGTCGACCTGACCCTGGCGTGCGCGCTCAATGGCGCCGATGCCGGCCGTTTCGCGCTGATCCAGTGCCCGGCGTTGGTTCCTGCCGCCGCGCAAATGGACGTGGTGGTGGAATGCAGCCCGCTGGCCGTGGGGGCGCTGAGCGCCACGCTGGATATCA
>JBFIHZ010000311.1:0-4903 GCA_041601535.1 Lysobacterales bacterium
CATCCGGACGAGAGTCCTCAGTAGCGCCTGTGCACCGGGAGTGGCTGGCGTAATGGAGGTAGCTGCAGCCTGGTGGAAAACGGCGGGTGGCAACCCTGCCAGAATGTAGCCCTGGCAGGGGCGCCGGCAGCTGCCGTCAAGCGCTTAGCTGGCCTGGATTTTCTCCAGTTCATTCAGTGAATCAATCACGCAGCGTTCGGTCATGTGCGAAGCGCGGTCGCGTACCACCAGCCGGTCAAACTTGGTCAGGCTGCCCACCGTATTGGTAAAGCCGATGTCCTCGGCGGTTGACAGGTTGTTGCAGGGCATCTTCAGCGTGATCAGCACCGAGCTGCTGGGGCCGGTGTGAATGATGACGTGCTCACGGTCCAGGTAATTCCAGCCGGTCAGGCGATAATCCCTCACGCGGTCGATCTCGGGGCCCAGGGCCAGTTTCTTCTCAGACAGCTTTTGCTCCAGGGTCAACTCCTTCGTCTGGGCGCTGCCGCATGCGGCCAGCATGGCCGCCAGAGCCAGTGCTGTGGCATAACGAATGGTGGCTTTCATGTGGGTGTTCTCCTGTTCCAGCTCGGCTGGGCTTTGCTTGGGGTTCTGTTTTATCAGACCGGAAAGACGGTCAAAAGTTTTCAGCCGGCAGGCCGGTCAAACAGGTTATTTGACTGGCCGTGCAGACAGTTTGACCCGATACACCGGGCCGCTCAGGCCCGGCTGCAGGGTGTTTTCTGCCGAGCCGTCTGACATTCATTATACTGGAGCCGGCCATGGCCCACAGCAGCAGCATGCGGGCGGGCTGACGCATCACCACATGCGCATCTTTGCGGCCGGAAAGGCATGGCCCGGACACATTTTTGGTTAAAAGCAGGCGGAGATTATCGAGTGAACGCTACTACCCGGCACGCGGAATTTGGCGGCAACATCATAATGGTGGGCTTTGGCAGCATCGGCCAGGGCGTATTACCCCTGATACTCAGGCATATCGGAGTGCAGCGCGAACAGATCACCATAATTACGGCGGATGAACGCGGTGAGGATATCGCCCTGCAGCACGATATCGAGTTTCTGTGCAAAACACTGACACCGGATAATTACCGTGATGAACTGGCCCCGCGGCTGGCTGCCGGAGATTTCCTGGTAAACCTGTCGGTGGACGTTTCCAGCGTGGACCTGGTGCGGCTGTGCCATGAGCAGGGTGCGCTGTATATCGATACCTGTATTGAGCCTTGGCCTGGCGTGTATACCGACACCTCGCTGCCACCCGCACAGCGCTCCAATTACGCGCTGCGTGAATCCATGCTGGCGCTGCGCACAGAACTGGGTAGCGGCCCGACGGCGGTGATTGCCCATGGCGCCAACCCCGGCCTGGTATCTCATTTTATCAAGCAGGCGCTGCTGGATATCGCGCGCGATAGCGGGCAGGAAGTTGAAGTGCCCACTGAGCGGGCGTCCTGGGCGGCGCTGGCGCAGCGCCTGGGTATCAAAGCCATTCATATTGCAGAGCGTGATACGCAGGTCAGCCACCACGCCAAGCAGGTAGATGAATTTGTCAACACCTGGTCCATTGACGGTTTTGTCAGCGAAGGCTGTCAGCCGGCTGAAATGGGCTGGGGCAGCCACGAACGGGCGATTCCGGACGATGGTGAGCTGCTGTCATCGGGTACTGCCCTGGGCATGATACTGAAGCGCCCTGGCGCCTCCGTGCGGGTGCGCAGCTGGACACCCACCGAGGGGCCGTATCATGGCTTTCTGATCACCCATAATGAATCGGTTTCCACCAACGACTACTACACCGTGTGGCAGGGCGATGAAGCGGTGTACCGCCCCACGGTGCATTATGCCTATCACCCCTGTGATGACGCGGTGTTGTCGGTGCATGAACTGGCCGGCAAGAACTACCGCCAGCAGTCGCGTCAGCGGCTGATGATGGAAGAAATTGAATCCGGCATCGATGAGCTCGGCGTGTTACTGATGGGTCACAGCAAAAACGCCTACTGGTATGGTTCACAGCTGTCTATTGATGAGGCGCGGGAGTTGGCACCCTACAACAATGCCACCAGTCTGCAAGTGGCCGTGGCGGTACTGTCCGGCATGGTGTGGGCCATGGAAAATCCACAATGCGGCATCGTCGAGGCAGAAGAAACCGATTTTGCCCGCAATCTGGAGGTTTGCCGCCCCTACCTCGGTCCGGTGGTGGGTGTGTATACCGACTGGACGCCGCTGGATGACCGCGGCCGGCTGTTCCCGGTGCCGCTGGATACCACGGATCCATGGCAGTTCAGCAACGTGCGGGTGCGCTAGCCCGCGCCTGTCCTGGCACTGCCTGGCGGCGCCGTGCGCCGGGCCTGTGGCACAGCGGTGTCAGGCCACCAGCAACACCAGACCAACGCCATACAGGGCGGTCGCCAGCAAGGTGCCCAGCAAGGGTGTGACAAACCAGTATCTGCGGGCCAGCAGCAGCCATGCCAGCAGGAACACCAGCCCCAGGCTGAGCAAGTACCACGAAGCAAACAACAGCTGGGGCTGCAACAAAGCCAGGTAGGACCAGGTCAGGCCAAACAGTATCGCGCCGTAGCTGTGGCTGGCATTGAAGCCGATCCAGGCTCGCCACATCGTGGTCTGGCGGGTAATGTTGGGCGATTTCTCCTGCATGCTGATGAGCAGCGCGTGGTCGCGCGGGTGCAGTTTGCTGCCGCGAAAGGTCAGCAGCAGGTGAGCCAGTCCGAGAACCAGCAGAACCAGTGCGCTACAGGCGATCAGAACGGCGGCGGTATCTTCCATGGTCGGTAACTCCTGAGCGGCGTTGAACACGGTGCGCATTATTCTGCGCTTGCTGGCCCGATTCGTCATCTATCGCGTGCACTGCAGCCAACGGGCCATTGTGGCTGATTTTGTTGCGAAATCCGGCGGATGTTTGCTTGCGCCGTGGCCGTTTCACCCCAATGTGAAGAAGATCGTCTGAGCGGAATCCGGAATAATGAAACATCACATCCAATTACACCTGGCAGTCCTGTCCCTGCTGCTGGTGCTGAGTGCCTGCACGCCTTCGGGCAGCACCGAACCACCGCCACCGCCCGAAGTCAGTGTGGCCACGCCACTGATCCGGGAGGTCACGGATTGGGACGAGTTCACCGGGCGGCTGGCCGCGGTTGAACAGGTGCAGGTGCGGGCACGCGTCAGCGGTTACCTGCAAGCCGTGAAATTCAAGGAAGGCGGCTATGTGCAGGCGGGTGATTCGTTGTTTGTTATCGATCCCAGGCCCGCGCAAGCCCTGCTGAACGAGGCCACGGCCCAACTCAGCCAGGCAAAGGCCCGCCTGGAGCTGGCCAGCAATGACCAGCAACGCGCCGAACGGCTATTCAAAAGCAAATCCATTTCCGCTGAAGTACTCGACGCCAGAACCCAGGAGAAAGTGGAAGCGGCGGCGGCCGTTGAGGCTGCACAGGCCAAGGTGGAATCGGTCCGGCTGGAACTGGAGTTTACCGACGTCAAGGCACCCATCAGCGGCCGTATTGGCCGTGCGCTGGTGACCGAAGGCAACCTGATCAGCGGCGGCAATGAAAATGCCACCCTGCTGACCACCATTGTTTCACTGGACCCGATCCATGCCTATTTCACCGGCAATGAACGGGCCTACTTGCGTTACCTCAGGCTTGACAAGGCCGGCGGGCGCTCCAGCTCGCACTACGCGCCCAACCCGGCCCGCCTGCGCCTGGCCGATGAGCAGGACTATGTTCACCAAGGTCATGTCGATTTTCTCGACAACCACCTCGATGAGGCCACCGGGACCGTACAGGCACGCGCCATATTTGCCAATCCGGACGGTTTGCTGGTGCCGGGCATGTTCGCCGACATCCAGCTTATGGGTGAGGGGCCGTACTCCGCTTTGCTGATCCCTGATGCGGCTATTGGCGCGGACCAGTCCCAGCAGTTTGTTTACGTGCTGGACGAAGACAACAAAACACATCGCCGGCTGGTGGAGCCCGGGCGCATGGAACAGGGTCTGCGCATTATCCGCCAGGGACTGCAGCCTGAGGACCGGGTGGTGGTCAGCGGGCTGCAACGGGTGCGCGACGGTGTCGTTGTGACCCCGCTGGAAGTCAGCCTGGATAATGCCCCGACCGCTTCCGTGGCTGAGCCGGCACCATGAAATTTGGCAGGTTCTTTATTGACCGGCCGCGTTTCGCGGCGGTTATTTCCATTGTCATCGTTCTGCTGGGGATGCTGGCGTATGGGTCATTGCCGGTAACGCAGTACCCGGAGATCTCGCCGCCGACCATCGTGGTCAGTGCCACCTATCCGGGTGCGACACCGGAAGTGATCGCCGATACCGTCGCCACGCCGATAGAGCAGGAAATGAACGGCGTGGAAGACATGCTGTACATGACCTCCCAGTCCACCGCCGACGGCCGCATGTCGCTGACCATTACCTTCAAGCTGGGCACCGACCTGGATGCCGCGCAGGTGTTGGTACAGAACCGGGTGGCCATTGCCGAGCCACGGTTGCCGGAAGAAGTGCGCCGCCTGGGAGTGGTCACGCGCAAGAGTTCACCTGACCTGATGATGGTGATCCACCTGCTGTCGCCGGACAATACCTTTGACCAGTTGTACATCAGCAATTACGCCTTGTTACAGGTACGCGATGTGCTGTCGCGTATTGACGGCGTAGGCGACATCACGGTGTTCGGCGCACGCGAATATGCGATGCGCGTGTGGCTGAACCCGGACCGCCTGGCAGCGCTGGACCTGACCGCGGGTGACGTGGTGAGCGCGCTGCAGTCACAGAACGTACAGGTTGCCGGTGGTGCCCTGGGGCAGGCCCCGATGCCGATTGAAAATGCCTTCCAGTTGCAGGTCACCACCCAGGGCCGTTTTGTCGAGGCCGGCCAGTTCCAGGATGTGATTATCA